>QJVM01000165.1 GCA_003235715.1 Nitrospirota bacterium | reverse complement strand
CGACAGAAGGCCGCAGGTAAGCCGCGCAGTCGTCCCGGAATTCCCGCAATCAAGGACATTTCCAGGCTCCCTGAGCCCGTGCAGTCCCCGACCGTGGATCACAAACTCCTCGCCCCGGTCCTCAATCCGGACACCCATGTCCTGAAGGACATTCACGGACCTTAAACAGTCCTCGCCGCGAAGGGGATTGCGGAGCCGGCTCTCCCCACGGGCGATCCCCCCAAAAAGAACGGCCCTGTGGGTGATCGACTTGTCTGCCGGAACCCGGATCTTCCCCTTGAGTGGCCCTCCCGGGCGAATCTCAACCCTGTTCAAGCCGGTCTCTCACCTCCTTGGCTTTTCGAAGAAGGGCCTTCAGCATCTGCTCATTGTCATCCTCCAGAGCTCTCCGCATCGCATCCAGCGCTTCCTGAAAATTCGAGAGGGATTCGAGAAGGTAATCCCGATTCATTCGGAAGATATCCGACCAGATTTCAGGAGGGCTCCCTGCAATACGCGTCGTGTCCATCAATCCTTTTCCCGCATTCTGGACGTGACCGTTCTGCTCACCCACGCAGTCCATGAGCGCATAACTGACCAAATGGGGCAGATGGCTCACATAGGCGAAGACCCGGTCATGGATGTCGGGGGCCATGCGTACCACATCCGCGCCGAGTTCGTGCCAGAACTGCTCAACCCGAACCAGAGCCTCCACCGGCGTGGAAGCCGTCGGGGTCAGCACGCAGCGCGTGCCCACGAACAGGTCGGCGCGTGCGTGCCCCGCACCGGACACAGACCCCCCGGTGATGGGATGTCCCGCCACGTAGGCCACTCCTGCAGGCACGAGGGACTCGATCTCACTCACGAGGTTGCCCTTAACGCTTCCCACGTCCGTCACCACCGTTCCCTTCCTCAGGCGCGAACGGATCCGTTTGACCGTATCCCTAAAAGTTCCTAGGGGCCCGGCCAGAACCACGAGGTCAGCCGCCGAAACAGCTACCGCCGGGTCGGTGGCCACCTCATCCACGAGGTTGCGGGATAGGGCCAGGTCAAGGTTCTTGCGGGTCCGTCCGACTCCGATGACACGCTCCACCAGCCCCCTCTTCCGGGCGGCCAGTGCAAGCGAGCCGCCGAGAAGGCCGACCCCAATGACCGCCATATGATGAAACCGGCCCGGGTTCATCGTCCTTCTTGACCGAGAAATGCCTCCATGGCCTCCACAAATGCCCGATTTTCCCCCTCAAGCCCAATAGTCACGCGAAGGGCCGCCGGACCGGCCGGGCGCACGATAACCCCCCTCCGAAGAAGGGCCTCGTATACCTGCGACGAGGGCAGAGATTTCGGGAGAGGGATAAAGATGAAATTCGTCTGGCTGGGAAGTCGTTTCAATCCGAGTCTGTCCAGTTCGCCTTCCAGATAAGCCTTTCCGTCCTGGTTGACCTTACGCGTGGCCGTCAGATGTCCAGAGTCCCCGAGAGCCGCCAAGGCCGCCACCTGGGCCAGCGTGTTCGTATTGAAGGGCTGCCGAATCCGATTCATGGCAGTGATCACCTCAGCAGGGCCGAGAGCATACCCGATCCTCAGCCCGGCCAAACCATACGCCTTGGAGAAGGTCCTGAGCACCAGTACCGGCCGACCCTCGCGGAGAAAGCCCAGAGAATCCGGGAAAGCAGGATCCGTCACATACTCGTAATAAGCCTCATCCATGATGAGCAAACAATGGTCCGGAAGCCCCTGGACCCATTCGGCCACTTCCTCCTGGTTCACGGTAGTTCCGGTGGGATTGTTCGGATTTGCAATAAAGCAAAGTCGTGTTGCATCCGAGACCCTGAGGGCCATGGCCTTCAGGTCATGACGTCCGTTGCTCAGGGGGACGGGAATACTTCGTCCTCCAACCGCACGAACGATGGAGTCATATACAACGAACGACGGATGGGCCATTACGGCCTCGTCGCCGGGGACCATGAAAGTCCGAACCGCCAGTTCAATCAGTTCGTTCGACCCGTTTCCGAGAAGAATCTGCGAGGGGGAAACATTCCAGTGGACGGCCAGCGCCCGGGTCAGGTAGTAACCACCGCCATCCGGATACCGATTCACCCCCGTCAGGGCTTCCCGGGCAGCGTCAATCGCCTTGGGTGACGGGCCTAAAGGATTCTCGTTCGAGGCCAGTTTGACAGCCTCACGGATGCCCAGTTCCCTTTCCAGTTCCTCGATGGGCTTTCCCGGTACGTAGGGCTGGATGCCGTTGATATGTTCGGGTACTTTCATCTTTCTCTCACCTTTCCGAGCGTCGGGAGTGTTCCTGCAGCCGCATACCAGCTAAAAAGGGGGTTCGGCAACCGGAGGAACTCCCTTTCCTTCCTTGCATTCAATCCTCTGTCACATCGGCAGAGGGGTAGGAGCCCAGAATCTTCAGGAACAGGCACTGCTGCTGCACCTTTTCAAGGGCTTGAGCCAGGTCGGAGTCATCCACGTGCCCGATAACTTCCATGAAGAAAATGTATTCCCATGCCCTTCTCTTGGAGGGTCTGGACTGGATGCTGCTTAAATTGAGGCCCCTGTCATAAAAAGGAGTTAATATGCCCAGCAGGCCCCCGACCCGGTCCTTGATGGAACAGAGGATCGACGTCTTGTCTTTACCGGTCCTCTGCGGCGTTCGCGTGGATATCACCAGAAAACGCGTGATGTTGTTCGAGAGATCCTGGATCTTTCGGTTGACAAAGGCCAGGTTGTAGCGTTTTGCCGCGGGCTCGCTGGCGATGGCTGCCGCCTCCGGATCCTGGGCGGCCATCTCTGCAGCCAGAGCCGTGCTCGTAACCTCGACTACAGGAACCCGGGGCATATGTTTGGCCAGCCACTGTTTGCACTGCGCCGTCCCCTGAGGATGGGAGAATATCTTCTTAACATTCTCAGGCTTGCCTGAAACGGAAAGCAGGTTGTGGCTTACATCCAGAAGAATCTCCGAATAGATCTTCAGACCCGACTCGATAAATACATCGAGGGTGTACGTGACAACCCCTTCCGTGGAATTCTCAACCGGGACGACTCCGTACTCGGCGTCACCTCTCTCAACCGCACTGAAGACGTCCTTTATTTCTGAACAGGCAATAAAACGGGTGGACGAGCCGAAGGCCCGGACTGCGGCCTCGTGCGTAAACGTCGCCTGGGGGCCAAGGTAGGCCACAGGCAAAGGTCGCTCCAGCGAGAGGGATCCCGACAGGATTTCCCGATAGACCGCCAAAAGGGCCGTGGTCGGAAAGGGTCCCGGGTTGCTCTTTTCCAGGCGCTCGAAAATATGACGTTCACGTTCGGGTGAGTAGAAAGAATCTATCCCGATCTTGTTTTTCACGTCGCCAACTTTCATGGCCACGCGGGCTCTTTCGTTGAGCAGGCGGACGACCTCGTTATCGAGCCGGTCGATCTCCTCCCTAAGGCGTGTCAGTTCGTCCATATGAGCGTTCTCTCCGTGCGCAAGATGGGATTTTCACTTTAACGTACGGCGATATGCTTTTTCCACCTATTTTCGGACAGTTATCCGAGACGTGACGGGAGGAACTGCCGCAATCGGAGGGCCAGTTCACCGACGGAGAGTTGGCCTGGAGCCGATGCATTCGAGATAAAGCCGTAGGTCAGAAGCGATCCGAAAGCAGGGCCAACGACACGGCTCATGAGCCCCCAAGCCCCCATGGACAGGGTCACCAGGCCCCGCTGCGTGTTCCGTCGGGTGAAGTCCAGGAGACGAACGACGTCGGCCTGACTGGCCGCCATACAGGCCAGTTTAAAGATATGGCTTCCCTGCTCGAAAGCCTGATTCATCATGATTTCCATGGTTCGGTCGTCCGGGGTGGACGTAAAATCGTGATACGAACCGATGAGCAGGCTCCCCTGCCTTCGACAGAGGTCGGAAACCGAGGGCCAGAGCCCCGTGGACTCGACCTCAAGGTCCATGGCATCACAGTCCTCTTGAAGGGCTTCGAAAAGTGCGTGCCTTTCATCATCAGAAAGGGTTGCCCTGCCGCCCTCCCGGGGACTTCGAACGGTCAGGAGTACCCCCTTTCCCCGGTCCCGAGCCATCCTCAGGATAGGCCGAATGCTGGACACCGAAGGGTCAGAGGACATATCCGCGCGAACTTCGAAGATATCCACCTCCGAAAGCACGGAAGCTTCCAGACCCGAGATGTCGTCTTCCCGGGAGACAACCGCGACCAATCCCGGCCGACGGCCGAGTTCTACGGGTCCAATCCGTAACATCCGCAGATTTTATCACATACAAGGAACCACGACGGCTTCAGTCGGCCTTAAACGGATAGGGCTGTGACGCGGCGTCGGAAATTCTCCTTCACCCCATCGCCTCGGAAGACGTGATAACATTTAATCCAAATCCGCCTCGCATGCATATCGGTAAACGATCGACCTTTGGTGGTGACTAAACGACCTGAACAGCGTGTCGACCTTTTGCCTTTGAGCCTCAGGGATGCCATCTGAATTCGACTGGAAAACATATCCGGAAACGGACGTTCTGATTGAACAGCACATCGAGGAGGCCTGTGCCGCGAATGAGGATATTCGCGCCTTTTCCACCCGAATTTCGGCGCTCACAGCGACGTCCTTCAAAGAATGGGTGGAAAGCATCACCCTGTCCGGGGCTCTGCTCTATGAGCTTGAGCGGTTGGGGTTCGTACTTCAGAAAACGTTCTACGGCCAGAAACTCTTTGTGCATCCTCGTGGCTCATTTCCGGCCCTTCGGGTGTTTCCAGGACCGGTCCCCGTCGTCCGCGCCCTCACCCTGAAGGTCGAATCCCTTTCGGTTTTCCGCTTTTTGAGTGGGTATTACGGGGAAGTCGACGGTACCCCTGGGAGCAATTATTCCCGGATCATGCTCTCGGATCGGGGCGGCATTCTGCTGTTTGCCGCTGAGAAGAACGGAGACGTGTGGATGCCCGAAGATCTGGATAGCGAGGGTCTCATGGACCTGGAACAGGCCCACAGCCTCATGAACCAACGCCGCCGATTCTTTGAGGCCGGAGAGGACGGATGGAAGTACACGGAACGTCTCATGGACAGGGTGACCAGTCTGGTGGGGAGGGACCGTTGTGCGTCCCTCTTTCTCGAGTATGAACGCCGGTATTGGGAGGCCCGTAATTCGACCGCCCGTTTTCTCAAGGCGCGGCAGGATACCATGGGCCTGGGATGGGGAAATCATGACCATCATGCTTTCAGGAGCGAAAGAGCGTCGGTCACCCGATTCATCCGGCTCATGCAGACGATGGGCTTTCGCCTGCGGGAACGGTTCGTCTCAAGTCTCGGAACAGGGAGGAACCTCTACGGCGTCCAGATTCTGGAACATTCCGGCATTGGGGCCCTCATAAACGTTCACGTGGATCTCCGGGAAGAGGAAAAGGATTTTGATTTCGCAGCCAGACCGCTTCCCGTAATAGGGCCTGCGGGAGACGTCACGCTCTGGACGGGCATGTACGGGGAATCAATTTTCGAGGCCGGCCTCTACCACCTCGGGGCCAAGTATGACTATTGGAGCCTGAAGGAACTCCTGAACGGGGTTCGCATCGAAGTGCGGGAACCAGACTCTGAATCGCCCTTCCTGCTTAGAGCCGCCGTGCATCCCGAAAACTGGTTCTCAACCCGATTGAGGCAGGAAAGACTGGTGGCCAACGGTTCCATTAGTCCTGAGGAGGCCCGAAAATTATCGCTGGAAGGAAGCCTGGGGAGCTTTCTGGAATGCGTTCATCGGGTTGACGGCTTCAAGGGTTTCAAGAGCTCTCCCTGAGCCGGCCTTCCCGTATCTTGAGATTCCTGCAAGAGGTCCCAGGAACTGCGATACTCCCTTGCGGTTATTGCAGAATCCCTGAACCGTCGGAACCGGATTAGCGGGAGACGGCCTTCGCCGAAAGCCGCTTGACCCAGAGAGGATCCTTACAGGCCTTCAGAAGCTGCTTAATCGTCTTCTTGAGAAGAGGGTGTTCCACGTCAGGTGCGATCTCGGCAAGGGGTTCCAGGACAAAACGTCGCTCGTGCATCAGCAGGTGAGGAATGGTCAGGCTGTCCGACCGCATCACAAGGTCGCCGTATAAAAGGACATCGATATCTATCTCGCGAGGCCCCCATTTGACAAGTTTTCTCCTGCCCATGAGCGTTTCCACTTCTCGAATAGCCCGCAAAAGGGACATGGGAGGAAGTTCTGTCTGAGCCTCAACGACCATATTGATGAAATTCTCCTGCTCAACAGGACCCATGGGCTGGGATTCGTACTGTGAAGAAACCTTCAGGATCTCCGAAGAACAGCGTTCTCTGAGGTGATCAATGGCAATTTGACACTGCTTTCCCCGGTCCCCGACGTTGGAACCGAGGCCCAAATACACGATTGGCATGCGGTAGAATATATCAAACAGGCGCTACTGTCAATATCTTGTCAGTCCTTCTCCTTCGCTTCGAAATCAAGCTGACTTGTTGATTCTAAAAAAAAATATGGCGCCGGATGGGAAGCCTAACGTATGAAACTGGGAGTAGTTGGCGGAAGCGGACTGTATGAGATGGAAGGACTGGAGGTGGGTAAGCTTGAAAGGGTGTCCACACCCTACGGCCCCCCTTCCGCAGACTACAGGGTTGGCCGGTATCAGGATGTAGAAGTCGTATTTCTTCCCCGTCATGGTGTTCCGCACTCGATCCCCCCTCACCGTGTCAACTACCGGGCCAATATCTTCGGGTTCAGGGAACTCGGAGTCACCCAGATTCTATCCATCAGTGCCACAGGGGCGGTCAACCCAGACCTCAAGCCTGGAGCCCTTGTGCTTCTGGACCAGATTGTCGACCTGACCTCTGGAAGGGAAACGACTTTTTTCGATGGTCCCCGGATTCACCATGTGGATTTCACCGTTCCGTACTGCTCGGAAATGCAGGATATTATCGAGATGGCGGGTAAGGAAACCGGAGTCCCCTTGCAGCGAGGAGGGACCTATGTCTGCACAAACGGCCCCAGGCTTGAAACCGCTGCGGAGATTCGTCTGTATTCAGGATTCGGTGCGGATGTGGTGGGCATGACAGGCATGCCTGAGGCGGTTCTGGCCAGAGAGTTGGAGATTTGTTTCGGAGCGCTTTCCGTGGTCACGAATATGGCCGCAGGGCTAACCGTCGGCCGATTGACTACCCGAGAAGTAGTGGGGTCCATGCGTGATGCGCACAAGAAACTTTCCGTTCTTCTGACCGGATCCTTCCGAAGCCTCTGCTTACGACCCCGTTCCTGCGATTGCGGCTCCGCCCTCCGGGATTCCTCCCTCTGAGTCCTGCACGGGAAACGAGCCATTCCCCCGTTCGGGTTTAAGATGGGGGTATGGAGTGTGATTCCAATGATCGTGTCTTGGACCAGAAGGACGTTATCCACAACCCTTGCGGTCCTTAGTTTGGTCACTTCAACGGCAGAAGGGGGCGCGATGCCTGGTTCTGAGGTCATTTCCAAACTTCCCCCGGACGGTGGTCCTTCCTATAACCGTCTGGTCTTCGAAAAGAGCCCGTACCTTCTTCAGCATGCTTCCAACCCGGTGGACTGGTATCCCTGGGGAGAGGAAGCCTTCAGCAGGGCGCGACGGGAGGACAAGCCCATATTCCTTTCCATTGGATACGCCACCTGCCACTGGTGCCACGTCATGGAGCGCGAATCCTTTGAGGACCCGGAAGTGGCGAGAATTCTGAACACCTACTTCGTCGCCATTAAGGTTGACCGAGAAGAACGGCCTGACGTGGACAACGTCTACATGACGGCATGTCAGGCTCTCACCGGTTCAGGAGGCTGGCCGCTCACGATACTGATGACCGCTGAGAAGAAACCCTTCTTTGCCGGAACGTACTTCCCCAGAGTCGCTTCCTTTGGACGTCCCGGCCTCATACAACTGCTGGAGAATGTACGCAAGGTGTGGGAAGAACAGCGGGGAGACGTTAATGAATCGGCCGACCGGATCACTTCCGCCCTCGCCGCCACAGTGAAGGCAGAGCCAGGAGGCCTGCTACCGGCATCCATCGAGGAAGCTGCCTATATGAAACTTCTTGATTCGTTTGACAAACGCTTTGCCGGGTTTGGCTCGGCGCCTAAATTCCCGATTCCTCATCAGCTGATATTCCTCCTCCGATACGGGCATCAACGGAACGTGGAAGAGGCTTTAAACATGGTCCGTCAGACGCTGAGGGCCATCCGACGCGGCGGCATTTACGATCACGTGGGCTTCGGAGTGCACCGCTATTCAACAGACCGGCAGTACCTGCTTCCCCACTTTGAGAAAATGCTTTATGACCAGGCGCTCCTGTCCCTGGCCTACCTGGAAGCCTATCAGGCCCTCGGAGACGACGAGTTCCGGCAGACCGCCCAGGAGATATTCTCATACGTTCTACGGGATATGACCCACGCGGAAGGGGGGTTCTATTCGGCCGAGGATGCGGATTCTGAAGGCGAGGAAGGTAAGTTTTACGTATGGGACGAAACGGAAATTCGCTCCCTTCTGGGTCCGTCCGCATCAGACCTAGTCATCAGCAGGATGAACGTGCAGGCCGAGGGGAATTACAGGGACGAGTCCAGCGGACATCCGACCGGCAAGAATATTCTCTATCTGGAGGCCCATGACGAAGGCGTGACCATCGAGGATACGGCTCGCCGCCTTCTCTTTGAAGCGCGTGACAAACGCGTGCACCCCCTGAAGGACGACAAAATTCTCACGTCCTGGAACGGCCTCATGATCGCAGCCCTGGCCCGGGGTGGGCGGGTCCTTGGCAAACAGGAATATATCGACGCAGCCGAGAAGGCGGCCCGGTTCGTTTTGACTAGAATGAGGGAGAACCATCACCTGCTTCGACGTTATCGCGACGGACAGGCTGCTTTGCAGGGGTACCTGGATGATTATGCGTTCCTCGTCTGGGGCCTCATCGAGCTTTACGAGGCAGACTTCCACGTCGCCCATCTCAGGATGGCTTTGGACCTCACCGATTCCATGGTGGAGAGTTTCTGGGATGTCGAGAATGGCGGCTTCCTGTTTTCGGGCAACCGCAATGAGCAGCTGCTCGCCCCCTTCAAACCCGTTTACGACGGCGCCCTTCCCTCCGGGAATTCAGTGGCTTTATGGAATATGGTTCGTTTAGCCCGAATGACGGCGCGGAAGGATTATTCCGAACGGGTGGAGAACGTCATACGCGCCTTTTCGAATCAGGTTCAGGAAGCGCCCCACGCGTTCTCTCTCTTCCTCATTGGTGTCAATCACTATAACGGACCTTCCCGGGAAATCGTCATCGTCGGTCACGCCCAATCCGAAGACACCCGTCAACTGCTGCATACCGTTAACCGGAAGTACCTCCCCAATCATTCGCTCATCCTTCGGGGTATGGACAATCCTGAGTTGTCCGCGGATACGGTGGCCGACTATCTGGGTTACTATGACATGCGGAACGGGCGGGCCACCGCGTATGTCTGTGAGAATTTTTCCTGCAAGAATCCCGTAAACGACCCGACGCAGCTCTCTTCGATCTTGGACCGGTAGCCATTATGATGTCAGAAAGTGAAGGACATAACAGGGTGATTTTTGTACAGACGCCGGGCTATGAGGGCGCCCGGGACTCGGTACGCCTGGCCGTTGAACGGCTTGGGGGCATAAGGCAATTCGTACGTCCCGGAGAAAGAATTCTGATCAAACCCAATCTCCTGGCGCCAACCCTTCCGGAACAGGCTGTCGTCACGCACCCGGCGGTCTTTGCCGCGGTGGTTGAACTCGTCATCGAAGCGGGCGCAAAAGCTCTGGTGGGGGACAGTCCGCCGTACCGGTCCCTTCACAGGCTGATGGAGAGGACGGGGCACCTCCAGGCCGCCCGGGAAACCGGTGCAGAAATCACCGAATTCCGGGAATCGGTAGAGGTGGATATTGCCGGTCCGTTCCGTGAACTCCTGATCTCAAAGGAAGCCTACGAGGCGGATGGCATTATCAACCTTCCAAAGCTGAAAACCCACGGTCAAATGGGGCTTACCCTGGCGGTCAAGAATCTCTTTGGGTGTATTGTGGGGATGCGCAAACCGGAATGGCATTTTCGGGCTGGCTCAGATGCCGACCTGTTTGCCACAGTTATTCTGGGCACTTATACGTCACTCAGACCCCGACTCAATCTTGTCGATGGGATTCTGGCCCTGGAGGGGGATGGCCCGGGTCTCGGCGGCAGCCCCGTACGGCTGGGATGGATTGTTGCAGGTGCTGACGCCACTGCTGTGGACTATGCCATCGCCGAAGCCCTCGGCGTCAAGCCCGAAGAACTTCCGCTCGTTCGGTGTGCGCAGCGCAACGGCGTGCAGATCTATCCCGAAGTGGAGGGCGAATTAAAAAAGCCGGAGACCTTCCAGCTGCCAGGGGAAAAAAACATCGTATTCGGACCCAGAACCTTCAGACGAATCTTCCGTCGCTGGCTGACCGCGCGACCTAAAGCCGAATCGTCCGTCTGCACGCTCTGCGGCGAATGCATAAGGTACTGCCCGGCCGGAGCCATGTCCCAGCCACCGACCTCAGGTCCGGTGGCCGTGGACTATGACCGATGCATCCGATGTTACTGCTGTCTCGAAGTGTGCCCGCAAGGGGCCATGAAAATCAGAGGGGGATGGTTTGGGACCATACGGCGACCGTTCAGCTGAGTGCCTTCGGACCCGCTTCTGTGACGAGCACGAGGTTGTCCCGGTGAATGATCTCGTCGGAATATTTATAGCCCAGCACCGACTCAATCTCAGACGTCTTTCGTCCCTGAATCTTCACAATCTCCTCTGAGGCATAGTTTGTGAGGCCCTTGGCAATGCGGTTGCCATCCGGGTCCAGGCACGCAACCGCATCCCCTTCTCCAAAGGGGCCCTCGGTCCTCACTATCCCTGAGGGCAACACGCTCTTCCCTCTCTCAACGATCGCCTTGACCGCCCCTTCATCAAGAACGATTGCGCCGCGACACCGGACGCTATAGGCAATCCAGCCTTTTCTGGACGAAAGGCGGGAGCGGGTCGTGGGCGAAAAATAAGTGCCGTGCTCCTTTCCGCTGATTAACTCCGGGATCAATCCCTCTTTCTTGCCGCTCACGATATTTACAGGAATCCCATGAGAGGTCGCTCGTCGGGCGGCGATCAGCTTTGAATACATCCCCCCCGTTCCCACCTGTCCGCTGCCGCCGGCACGAGCGAGAAGCTCGGACGTAATCTCCTCCACATGAGGGATCAGTCTGTGCTTTCCGGGAGTCCGGGGATCCCCTTCATAGAAGCCGGGTACGTCCGAAAGAATGACCATGCGGTCCACGCCCACCATACCCGCCACGAGCGCCGCCAGCTGGTCGTTGTCCCCGAATTTCATTTCCGCCACAGAGATAGGGTCATTCTCGTTGATGACCGGAATGAATCCGTAATCCAGAAGACTCGTAATCGTATTCTTCGCATTGAGATAACGGATGCGATCCTTGAAATCGTCGCGGGTCAGAAGGATCTGGGCCACCCCGATGTCCCGAGCTTTGAAATACTTCTCATAGGCCCACATCAGCGAGGACTGCCCCACGGCAGCCACAGCCTGTTTCATCCGAATGTCATGAGGATATTGTTTGAGCCCCATTTTGGTCATGCCCGCAGCCACCGCACCGGAAGAAACGAGAATCATGTCGTGCCCCATCCCCTTGACAACGGAAATATCACGGGCGAGCGACGCGATACGCTGGACATTCAGCCCCTCGGCCCCTTTTGTCAGGATGTTGCTTCCCACCTTTAGCAGGATCTTCATAAGTGCTCCAGTTCAGCGGCAAGAGCTTTCATCAATGCTTCCACGCCCTCGCGGGTAATGGAGGAAACCGCGAAGAAACGAAACCCTTCTTTCTCGCAGAAGCTGCGGAGACGCACAAAGCGGTGTCCCTCGCCCTGCATGTCGACCTTGGTGGCCGCCACGAGGGTTCGTCTTGCCGCCAGGGCCTCCTGAAAGGAGGCCAGCTCCTTCCGAACCACCTCGAATTCCTCAACCGGGTCCGTCTCGAGATAGTAGGATACATCAACCAGATGGAGGATAAGACGCGTCCGTTCCACGTGTCTGAGAAACTGGACGCCAAGGCCTGCGCCCTCATGGGCGCCCCGGATCAACCCCGGAATATCAGCCATAACGAAGTCCCGAATGCCCGGCACCCGGACCACCCCGAGGTTGGGCACCAGAGTGGTGAAAGGGTAATCGGCTATCTTGGGCCGTGCTGCGGAAACCACGGAAAGGAGGGTGGACTTGCCGGCGTTGGGCAAACCCACAAGACCCACGTCTGCAAGCAGTTTGAGTTCAAGTCGAAGCAGTTTCTGCTCCCCTTCTTCACCCGGTTGTGCGAAACGCGGAGCCTGATGCGTGGATGACTTGAAGTGGGCATTTCCCTTGCCCCCACGTCCCCCGCGCGCCACAACGACCATCTGCCCGTCGGCGACAAGGTCCGCCACAACCTCTCCCGTCTCCCGGTCCGTGATGACGGTTCCCACAGGCACGCGGATGGTCAGCACCTCGCCGTCCTTACCGTGGCAATCGCTTCCAAGGCCATGCCCCCCTCTTTGGCCCTCGTAGTGGTCAAGGTATTTGAAATCCAGGAGCGTACTCAAATTGTGCGTGGCCAGAAAGACCACATCCCCGCCGCGTCCACCGTCGCCCCCATTGGGACCACCGCGAGGAACGTATTTCTCCCGCCGGAAGCTCACACATCCGCGCCCTCCGTTCCCTGCACGGACCCTTATATCGGCGATGTCAACGAATTTCATCTCAATTACGGACCCGTTCCTGCAGGTTCACGGAGCGGTCCCCCCGGGGAAAAAAAAAGGCGGGCCAACGCCCGCCTGGTTTCCTTAAAGGACAGAATCAGGTGCCCAGGGTTCCTTCGGCAGGATAGACACTGACCTGAATCCGCTTCTTGTCCTTATGCTCGAACGCTACAACTCCATCACAGAGGGCAAAAAGGGTATCATCCCGCCCTTTTCCCACATTGACGCCAGGGTGCCAGCGCGTACCCCTCTGCCGTATCAGAATATTCCCGGCCTTCACCAGTTCACTTCCAAACTTCTTGACCCCCAGTCGCTGTCCCGCGCTGTCCCGACCGTTTCTTGAACTTCCCACGCCTTTCTTATGTGCCATGGTTCAATGAGACCTCCAGAAAAGTGACATAATATCTACCATTTTGGCCGTCCTGCTGTCAACATACGAAACGTTCCCGGAACAAACCCCAACAGAAGTCCAACTCGTATTAAATCCCTCCAACTGCGAATACGGGTCATCTTCGCGCGCCCCACCACGACGGCGGAGGCCCGGCAACCCAAATGGAACCTGTAGGGAATGATTTTACGGCGAGGAGGCTGAAACCCCTGAGCACGCACAAACCAAGGAAGGGCTCCTTTCGGAGCGATCGGAAGACTCAGGGCCCCCTAGGCTATCCGCCAGAATCACGGGGAAGAACCCGGGACGTGCACAAGATACCGCCCGGGACAAGGAGCAGGGAGCAGCCCCATTTCGGGTCGAATACCGCCCGCACAGGACCGTCCGGTTATCCTCTGCGTCGTCTCTGAACACGGGTCTTGCGGAGAAGCTTCTTGTGCTTGTGCTTCGACATCTTCTTCTTCCGCCATTTCTTCACGTTTCCCAAGGTCCTGCCTGCGCCTCCTTTCGAAAGATCCTATCGCAAAGGCCGTCAGTCTACCCAAACCCGCGTTCCAAGGTCAACATACAAGCCCGTACCCACGCCCTCATGCCACAAGGAAACCTGCTATAGAAAAGGCCCGGGGCCTGGCCCGGGCCTCATGTTTATCAAAAAAAGCGCTGCTGCTTTTCGGCCTGGCGACCGAATGGAACAGCAGCCTAGCTAGGGGAGGCAAATTAAAAAGGACAACTGGTTATATAACTACCAGAGACCACTTGGTCTGTCAAGAAGAAAAACAGAAGACATGGTAAAGAAAATTTTAGAGCCCTGCACCAAAGCTCATAACGAATTGAAAATATTCAACAAAATTTAAAAATCCCTCCTGTGGGCAAGCGCTGGCCTATAAGGTAGGGCAAAATAACGGGATATGGACGTCTTTGAGCAGGATAAACGGGGGTTTAACTGGTACCTTGTGGCTTCCCTCGTCATTCACGGGGTGTTCCTCCTCGTTGTTTGGGGGCTTCCCCGCGAAGGGACGGAACGCTTGTCTCCGCCTCCGCTTCCGGTTTACATCGTTCAGGATGGCCCGGCCGAATCTGAACCGCGACCATCCCCCATTCCTCCCGTGTCCTCCGTTACGAGACCAGCCAAAAGAAAACCGCCGGCGCCCCCCTCTCCTGCTCCTCCGATGCAGACCCCAAGGCCCATACCGGTCCGGCCGCAACCTCTACCCGACCTTCCAATGACCGATGACCTGACCGACAGGCCTCCGTCAAGCCGTGAACCCCACGACGGGGCCCTTGCCCCCGGAAAAGCCTTACCCGGAACAGAACCAGAATCCGGCTTTGAATCAGAAACGGCGCCCGACGTGGCCAAAGGATCCGGAAAAGGAACACGGTCAAAAATAGCTCTCTATGACCCCGGCGTCGTAGGCAAGATCGTTGGCCCGGCCACATCGTACCCGAATGTTCCTGAGGTTACCCTGGATACGGCGGAGTTCAAGCATCTCAGCTATATGCAGAAATTGAGGGAGCGGATCGAAAACATATGGATCTATCCTCCCTCGGCCATTCGCCAGGGTGTGACCGGTGATCTGTTTATCCGTTTTGTTATTCTTGCCGACGGGTCGTTGGGTGAAGTGAGCCTGGTCCGGACCTCTGGCTACCCCGAGCTTGATAACGCAGCCCTGGAGGCTGTGCGCAATGCATCGCCCTTCCTCCCGCTCCCCCAGAAATGGGGCGTTGAGGCCTTTGCCGTCAAGGGGCATTTCTTTTACAGCCTGTCCGGGTATTACATCCGGTAACAGTGAGCGCCTATTCCCGCAACCCGAGGCGGTCCTTCAGTGTCTTCGGCTCAAGACCCGACAAGCGGAGGGTCTTCTGCCTAGAGTTTTCGCCCGCGAGGATCTCGATCTGGTTCTTTCTTAACCCCAGAATTTTTGCCAGCATGCCGATCAGCTCGCCGTTGGCTTTCCCTTCAACCGGTGGCGAAGTAAGGCGAACCCGGAGACGGTTATCCTGCACGCAGCCAATACCGGGCCGCGAGGAGCGGGGGTCTACCCGAACGCGAAGCCGGAGAGCTCCGTCCTTACCCAACCAGAACAGACCTTCGCCACTCATGCCGGCAGACGAACCTCAAAAACGCTCCCCCCTCCTTCGTTCTCAAAGACCTCGACAATTCCATCGTGAGCCTCGACCACGTTCCTGACGATGGTCAAGCCGATACCCAACCCGGAACTATTTTCATCCTTGGAAAAACGTTCAAAGATGACGCTTCGCATCGAGGGCTCGATTCCTGGCCCTTCATCACATACACGAATGCCAGACCAGTCGGATTCCCTGAAAGCCGATACCCGGACCGCCCCTCCAAAGGTATGGTTCATGGCGTTGGACAGAAGGTTTAGAAACACCTGTTCCATCTTGTCAGGGTCCACATAAGCCGGCACCCCCCCCTCAGGGCCCGGCTCGACCCACAGCACAAGTCCCTTTTTCTCGAACAGCGGGCGCATGCCTTCCGCGGTATCGGCCAAGAGGGTATGGAGGTCCACCTGCTTGCGGTTCAGGAAAAAATACCCGGATTCCTCCCGGGCCATGGACTCAATACCGGAAACGAGTCTGCGGATTCGGTCCAACTCTTCCCTGAGACTCCCGAGAGTCTTGGTGTCCGGACGAGCCATCCCGTCCTCTATGGCTTCTACCGTGGCCGCAAGGATGCTGATGGGGGTCCGAAGCTCATGGGCCAAATCCGTAACCAGATGTTTCTGCCTCACTTCCTGGCGCTGCAGGGTCTCCACCATATCGTTGAATGCCCTGCCGAGACTGGCAATTTCGTCCCGGCCGGGTAGAGACTGCGTTCGTACAGTCAGATCCCCCGCCTGCACCCTTTTCACCGCCGCGGTGAGGTCCCGCATGGGCCGGCTTAAATAATGAATAAACACAAATCCCACGACCAGGGCTGCAAAACCGGTTCCCAAGACGGACATCATAAGGAAAGCCTGACTCCGTGACCTGAACAGACTGGCCCGAACATAGCCCCCTCGCTCGGCCCGGGTTTCACGAACCGCAAGAGTTCCGATACTCTCGCTCTTCAGATAAAGTGGATAGGTCTGAAACATGCCGTCCCCTCGCAGGGGGATAACCCCGAGCCCGGCAAGCCTGCGCTTCTCCATCGGGCCCGCATCCCGTAAGACGGTTTCCGTGTTCATCAGCTCAATTCCCTTTTCATCAAAAATGCGAACTTCGTAACCAAGAAGCAGTGCCCAGCGAGCCACGTTTCGCAATATGTCCGAATCCCATGCACTGGACTCGGCTCGACCCTCGAGCGCGGCCAGAACGAGATAGATCCCTTCTTCCCGTTCTCCGCTGATGTAATGCTCGAAATCGCGAAACATTAGATTCCGAAAAGCCATATTGGACAGGAGTGAAATGAGAATAACCGTGGCAAAGGCGAGAAACAGCTTAATCCGCATCGGGGGTTCCTGAAAATCGGTACCCAAGACCGTAAACGGTCTGGACAAAGATCGGTTCTCGAGGTTCGGGTTCGATCTTCCGCCTCAAGTTTTTAATGTGAGCGTCCACCGTTCGATCGTATCCCTCGAAGGAATACCCGTAAACCAAATCTATGAGTTGGGAACGCGAAAGAACCCGTCCCGGGTTCCTGGCCAGGGAAGCCAGCGCCTTGAATTCGACAGGCGTGAGAAATACGACCTTACCGTTGACAATAACATCGTGTTCGGCATCCCGTATGACAAGAGAACCTCGATTGTAACTCCGCGTCCCGGAAGGCTCACGGTCCCCTGCCGTCCTCTCGGGACCCGACCGCTTCAGGACAGCCTTGACCCTGAGCACCAGTTCTCTGGGGCTGAAGGGTTTCACAACATAGTCATCAGCGCCAAGGCCAAGGCCTCGTATTCTCTCCTCCTCGGAACTCTTGGCCGTAAGCATGATAATGGGCACGGTGGAGTCCTGACGGATCAGCCGGCAGACCTCCTCACCTGGCAGATCCGGAAGCATCAAATCCAGAATAACCAGGCTCGTGTCCCGTCGCGCCCATTCCGCGCCCTCTCGCCCGGATTCCGTGACCCAGACCTCGAACCCCTCAGCCTCGAGGTAGGAACGGACGATTTTCGAGATTTTTGGCTCGTCCTCAATGATCACGATTCTGGCCATCCACACACCCCCCTTGACTGTAGCTCCTATGATACCTAAAGCCCCGATACATGGCCATTTTCTTGCCAAATCAAAGAGGGGCGTGATAAAGTCCGGGCAAATGAACGTCCGTGAGAACGTTGAGGCGATCTTCGAAGCGATCCGAATGTCTGCCCAGCGGGCCGGACGTTCGGAAAAAGACATCAGACTGGTAGGGGCAACCAAGACCGTCGGAACCGATCAGATGCTTGAGGCGGTTGCCGCCGGGGTGGAGGTTTTCGGAGAAAACCGCATCCAGGAAGCAATCCGGAAACAGGATATCGTGGAGTGGCCGAAAGCCCTCCAGTGGCATTTTATAGGCCATCTCCAGCGCAACAAGGTGCGGATGGCCATAGCCCGGTTTCAGATGGTTCAATCCCTGGATAGCTTCCAACTCGCAAAGGTTCTGAATGATCATTGCGAAAGTGCGGGAATTCGCATGCCCGTGCTGATGGAAGTAAATCTCGGCCAGGAAAAGAGCAAAGGAGGCTTCCTCGCTGATGAGGTGGAGCACAGGGCCAGAGATCTGGTTACACTCGGGAACCTGCAACTCAAAGGCCTTATGGCCATACCTCCTTATTATGAAAATCCTGAAAAATCGAGGCCATATTTTAGACAGTTGCGGCAACTCCTTGAACGCCTCAACGAGAAGGGGCTCGCCTTATCGGAACTGTCCATGGGGATGTCCCATGACTTCCGGATTGCGATCGAGGAGGGAGCAACCATGGTCCGTATAGGCACCGCCCTGTTCGGGGAACGGCCGGTCCCCTGAGTCCCGACCATCGAGGATGATATGAAACCTATCCAAGGGGAGACGTGAACCATGCATATTTCCTTTATAGGGGGGGGGAACATTGCAGAGGCTATTCTGAAAGGCCTCCTCAAGGCAGGCCATGCGGCGGACGCTCTTACCGTTGCCGATCCTACGGAGACCCGCCGGATAAGCCTGCGCGATCAGTTTGGAATAAACGTCGAGTCGGATAATGCAAGAGCAGTCAACGTGGGAGACCTGGTCATTCTTGCAGTCAAACCGGGGGTTATCTTAGAAATATGTAAAGAGGTTGCACCTTTCGTTTCCGACCGACTTGTGGTCTCTGTGGCGGCGGGGGTCCGGTCTTCGTCCATTCTGAAAATTCTCGGGCAGGACGCCAGGCTTGTAAGGGTGATGCCCAACACGCCCGCCCTCGTCGGGGAGGGGATGAGTGCCCTGGCCAAGACCGGTCAGGCCACAGATTCCGATCTCCAGGCCGTAAGGAAGATATTTGATACGGTGGGACGCACCGTTACCGTGACTGAGGAACTCATGGATGCGGTCACTGGCCTTTCAGGCAGCGGCCCCGCCTACGTGTTCGTGGTTATCGAAGCGATGGCCGACGGCGGGGTCAAAGCCGGACTGCCGCGGGCCGAAGCGCAACTCCTTGCGGCCCAGACGGTCCTGGGTGCTGCACGGATGGTACTGGAGACCGGGGTGCATCCGGGTAAACTGAAGGATATGGTGGCGTCTCCGGGTGGAACCACCATTGAAGGGCTGTCGGCGCTGGAAGATGCCGGAATTCGTGGAGCCTTGATTGAAGCCGTCTGGGCGGCGTCCAGAAAGTCTGAAGCCCTGGGAAACGGATAGACATGTTTGTGATTCGGAATTTTTTGACCGCGGTTGCTCTGATTCTTGAATACGGCCTTGAGTTGTACAAATGGGCGTTCATCATCGCAGCGGTCATCAGCTGGGTCAATCCTGATCCTTACAATCCCATAGTACGGTTCCTGCGTTCGGTGACAGAGCCTGTCCTTTTCCGCATACGCCGCTACATTGGGATTTACGGGGGTATCGATTTTTCTCCCATCGTGGCCATCTTTGCCATCTGGTTTCTTCAAAGCTTTCTCATCAAAACCCTCATGGACATTGCCCAACGCATGTGATTTCGGGCCATGAGCATCCAGCGTCTTGCCGTCTTCCCGCTTCCGCATGGGAACAACTCGTAAAAGCAAGGAGGCCTATCAGGTATGCGCGTTACTCCTCTTGATATCCAGAACAAACAGTTTCCGGTAAGATTCCGCGGCTTTGACATGCAGGAAGTCAGTGACTTTCTCGAAATGCTGAGAGAGGAAATGGAAGAACTACTCCGCGAAAATGCCTCGCTGAAAGAACAGATGAGCCGGGCCCAGACCCAGATTGAGGAGTATCGCCATCTGGAGGATCTCCTCAAGGAAACGCTGGTTTCATCCCAGGAAATGGTGAAGGAGTACCGTGAGAATGCGCGGAAGGAAGCGGAGCTGATCCTTCGTGAGGCCGAAATCAGCAGCCAGAAACTCATTCAGGATGCTCAGGATCGGGTCATAAAGATACATGAGGACATTACCGACCTCAAGGGAATCCGGCGTCATTATCGCGAGGAACTTCTCCGTCTCCTCGAAAACCACCGGCGTATGGTGGATTTTGATATTGAACACACCAGGGAACAGGAAACCGATGACGCTCAGGGGGGTTAAAGGGACCCAGGACATTCTTCCACCCGAAGTCGACGTCTGGCGTTTTCTGGAAATTACGGCCGCCGAACATTTCGAAGCCTACGGGTTCCGGGAAATCCGGACTCCGGTCATGGAATATACGCCAGTGTTCACCCGCAGCATTGGCGAAACTACGGACATTGTCGAAAAAGAGATGTACACCTTTCTTGATAAGGGCCAACGAAGTGTGACTCTGCGGCCCGAAGGCACAGCAGCCGTCGTCCGAAGCTATGTTCAGAACGCGCTTCATGCCCGGTCGTCCGTATATAAGCTCTACTATATGGGGCCCATGTTCCGGTACGAGCGCCCCCAGTCCGGACGTTACCGCCAGTTCCATCAGATAGGGGCCGAAGTTTTCGGTACGGCCGACCCCAAGGTGGATGCGGAAATTCTGCATATGTTGACACAACTCCTCTCCCGTCTTGGTCTTTCGGAGCTCGACTGCCAAGTTAATTCGATTGGGTGTCCCGAGTGCCGCCCCGCCTACCGGGAGGCTGTCCGAAACTTCTTTCGGGCCAGACTTCCCGAGTTGTGCACCGAGTGCCAGCGGCGTTTCGACACCAATCCCCTCCGGATCATGGACTGTAAGACCCCTAAATGCCGCGAACTGAGAAGCGGAGCCCCTGCCGTCCTGGACCATCTGGACCCGGCCTGTCGAACGCATTTTGAGAAATTCACCCGCTTTTTAGAGATCCTGAATGTCCCCTTCTCCCTCAATACGAACCTCGTTCGTGGGCTGGACTATTACACGCGAACGACCTTCGAAGTCATTGCCGAGGGACTGGGCGCCCAGAATGCTGTCGTGGCGGGAGGACGTTACGATGGTTTGGTTCAGGAATTCGGAGGTCCTGCAACCCCGGCCATGGGATTCGCGATGGGAGTGGAGCGGACCGTGGCCCTCATCAGGGAACGCTTTTCATACGAGAAAAGGCCCAGAATATTCATGGCCGCATTGGGTCAGACCGCTGAGGAGAAAGCGCTGGAACTGGCCTCGGAACTCCGCCGAAGGGGCGTGGCCACTGAACTGGCGTATGATGGGGGGGCCCTTAAGAGTCAGATGAAACGTGCAGACCGGGCCAACGCCGAGTACGTCCTCATCATTGGCGATGAAGAACTGAGCCGAGGGGTCGCTCAACTCCGGAACATGACCACCAAAGAACAGACCGAACTGACCCTGGACCGTATCATCGAGCACGTCACCAGCCTCCCCTGAATCCTCTCTATCTCCGACCCACTCATTTTCAGTCGCCCTGCTTCTGTTCAGCCGGGAGTTCCAAACGCGTTATGGTGTAAGATGCCACTGTGTCGTGGAAGGCTCGGATGAAGGAGGGAATATGAAGAAAGAAGAATATGTCGAAAGATTCTTCGGAGGATATCGTTTTTTCGATGATCCCTCGGGATTTCTTCTGAATCTCTCGGGCGCGACCGACTTTGACCTTGAGCGGGTTCTTGCCCGAGAGCGCAGGTCAGTCCACCGCGCTTTGGCTTTCATTCGAGACATTGAAAGCGGGAAGATTGTAAACGTTTCTGAAAGACGTCGCGTCGATCACTTCAACCTGCGGAAGGGAAGAGGACTGAAGCAATCCCTGGCCCAATGGAGGCGCATCGCAAGAGCAATTGAGCGGATCACATCCGGAGAGGTCCGTGCCCCAGGCCGGAAACGCTATGCGGATGTCATCCTGAACGGTATCGGCGGCTCCTTTCTGGGTCCGCTCATGATGGTCATCGCACATCATGGGAGCGATTACAACTTTGCCTCAACGTTGCCCGTGCGGATGCACTTTGTCAACAACACGGATCCTGAAAGCTTCCGGCTTCTAATGGACAAAATCGATCCAAGAACATCCATCATGGTAAATATCTCCAAGTCGGGCGGGACCGCAGAAACTGCCGGCAACATGGAGGCCTTTAATAACATCCTCGAGAAAAGGAAGCTCTCCATCGGGCAACACAACATTACCGTCACCACACCGGGTTCTCCCTTTGATATCTACAGCAGACGTAACCGGTTCCTGCACGTCTTTCATATGAACGTGGAAACCGGAGGTCGTACTTCGGTGGGGAGCCCCGTGGGTATGGTTCCGGCTGCCTTTGCCGGTCTGGATTTTGCCGAATTCCTGAGGGGTCAGTCCTGGATGGACGGGCTTACGCGGAGAACACATCCACGTCGGAATCCGGCGATGCTTCTGGCGTTGTTGATCAATGACCTGATTCAGCGCGAAGGACATAAAAATCAGATCTTTCTGGGGTACAGCGATGCGCTCAAGGAGGCCGCGCATTATTTTCAGCAGCTTTTCATGGAATCCCTAGGAAAAAGGCTCTCGCGCCATGGACGCCTCATGAGACGGCCCACGGGCCTGACCATCTTCGGAGGCGTGGGGACCGGCGAACAGCATGCCTTTATGCAGCAGGTTCAGGAGGGCATCCGCGATTGTTTTGTCCACTTCGCGAGCTTCCGGAAGCGCACGGTGGACTACGCGAATACGAAAGCAGGAAGCATGGGCCGCCAGTTTCTGGGCTTCGTGGAAGGGACACAGCAGGCCCTTCTTGAGAACGGTCGCGGGTTCGTCTCCCTGGTCTTTGAGGAACAGAACGAATTTAACATGGGGATGCTGGTTGCCCTGGAGGAACGCGTGGTGGCTCTGCTGGGAGGCCTGTGGGGCATTAACCCGTTCGATCAACCTGGTGTTCAGGCGGGTAAACTGTCGGCCGACCGGCACAATGCCATCTCGGCGGAGGTGATGGCCTGGCTTCGCAAGCACAGGCAGTTCAAAGGCTCGGCTCTGCAAATGACCCGTCTTCTGGGCCGACCCACCTCGGATGCCCCCGGGGTTGAATCCGTTCTTCTGGACGCGGTTTCGAACCATTCGGTGCGCCATGCCTATCCCGGTCTCGAAAAATTCGAGTGCTCCAAGAGGTGGCGGCAGAATCGTTTCACCTTTACCATCAGCGGGTGACGAAACATCCGTTGGCCAGACCACGGCCGCAATGCCGGAAGGAGTCCGACGGGGTGCCGGAATCTTGACATCAGCATCATCTCTCATTAAATTATTTTTTGCCGTGAGCTACGAAACGGCCGCCGGCAATTCCGCAGTTTAAGTCGTCCATTAGCCTCAACTTAGGGATGGTGTTCCCGCCGTTTCGCTTCCGGAATCGATTCAGATGCCTTCCGGTGTTCAGCGGGAATGCTCATGGACGACAGAGGCACCTGGGGATATTGGTGGATGCGCTGATAACGTGCGGGTCCGCAGATTGGTTTGGACGGGGATTGAGATGAGGTCACCACTAACAGAATCACCATTGAGGTAATGAGGTAATCAGGATTTATGATTCACGTGGATCAACTATCCAAAAGCTACGACTCTCTTGATGCATTGCATCGCGTGTCGTTTCGGGTATCGCCGGGGGAGGTCATCGGCCTTCTCGGACCAAACGGTGCAGGCAAGACCACACTCATGAAGATCATCACGGGATTTCTTCAACCTGATTCCGGCAGTGTGACCGTGGATGGGCTGGATATTCTGCAATCCGCACGGGAGGTACAGAAGGTTACAGGCTATCTGCCTGAGAATGCCCCCTTGTATCCGGAACTGTCCGTACAGGCCTGCCTCCGGTTCGCAGCCGACATGCGTGGACTTCAAGAGCCGGGTCGAACTCGAATGATTTCTGATGCAGTACGCGCGACGGGTCTGACCGATCGACTGACCACGCCCGTTGGCCAATTGAGCAAGGGTTTCCGGCAACGCGTAGGTTTAGCCCAGGCCATTCTCCACCGACCGAAGGTCCTCATTCTGGACGAACCCACCAACGGATTGGACCCAACTCAAATTCTGGAAGTTCGTCGGTTAATCCGGCGAATGGCAGGGGAAACCACAATAATCCTCTCCACGCATATCCTTTCCGAGGTGGAAGCCACGTGCGAGCGTGCCGTAATCATCATGAACGGCCGTATCAAGGCGGATGCACACCTCTCTCAACTCTCCGCCACGGCGGATGCCATCGTATCGTTTCAGAATCCGACACCGGATATGGCGACCGCTCTCGGAAGTCTGCCGGGGGCGATGAAGGTTCAGGCCGTTATTGACGAACCCGACCGCAAGACCTTCCGTATCACCGGTTCAGCCAATGCTGATCTTTGCCCCCTCGTTTTTGAACTCGCCCGTCAGGAATCATGGCAACTTACGGAACTCCGGAACGAAAGGCGGACCCTGGAATCGGTATTCAGTGCGCTGGCCCATGAGGAAGGAGAGGTGGCCGTATGACGCAACTTGCAGCTGTTGCGCGGAAAGAGTTGCGCGCCTATTTCGGCTCGCCGATGGCGGTTATCTTCCTCGGGACGTTTCTTGTGGCCGCCTTCTTCTCCTTCTTCTGGATCGAAGGATTCTTTGCCCGTAATCTGGCGGATACGCGACCTCTCTTTCGCTGGTTTCCGGTGCTTCTCATCTTTCTTGTTGCAGCATTGACCATGCGTCAATGGAGCGAGGAACAGAAGATGGGGACGCTTGAGATTCTTCTGACGCTTCCGGTTCGGCCCACCTATCTCGTACTCGGGAAATTCATGGCGGTACAAGGCCTCGTCGCCATCGCCCTGCTCCTGACCCTGGGTCTTCCCATAACCGTTTCCATGATTGGGGACCTCGACTGGGGTCCGGTGGCCGGAGGATATATGGGGGCAATCCTCCTTTCGGGTGCGTACGTTGCCATGGGCCTTTTCGTCTCATCAAAAACCGATAATCAAATCATTGCCCTAATCAGCACCGTACTTCTCTGCAGTGTCTTCTATCTGGCAGGTTCCTCCGAACTGACGGGCCTCGTGGGCACCAGGACCGCGGAGATCATGGCCTCCATTGGTACGGGAAGCCGTTTCTATAGCATCGAGAGAGGGGTGCTCGACCTTCGCGATGTGATTTATTACCTTTCCCTGACCACCCTGTTCCTCGTCCTCAATGTCGCATCCCTCGAATCCAAGCGATGGAGCACCGGACGCCAGACCGTTCGATACAGGAGAAATACGGTCCTTGGCGCGGTTCTGGTGGGTCTGAACCTCCTTGCTTTGAATCTCTGGTTGTATCCCTCGTCAAATTTTCGTGTGGATCTCACAGAGGAAGGACAGTACAGCATCTCGGACACCACTCGCGACCTGGTCAGAAACCTTCAGGAGCCTCTGCTGATCAGGGGATATTTCAGTTCCAGAACCCACCCCTTGCTCGCGCCCCTGGTTCCGACCATCAGGGATACCATCCAGGAATATGTCGTGGCCTCAGGAAACCGAATTACCGCAGAGTTTGTGGATCCCCGGGAAGACGAAGAGTTGGAGGCGGAGGCCAACCAAAATTACGGTATTCGCCCGGTCCCGTTCCAGGTCGCTGGACGGTACGAAGCTTCTATCATCAATTCCTATTTTGATATATTGATCAAGTACGGTGACCAGCATGTCGTGCTGAATTTTCGTGATCTTATTGAGATCCAACCGCATGGAGATACAGAGATTGATGTTCGCCTTAGAAACCTCGAATACGACCTCACACGTTCCATTAAGAAAGTGGTCTATGGATTCCAGAGCATCGACGCCATCCTGGCCCAAAGCACCAAACCCATTCGTCTGATCGCCTTTATCACACCTGAAGCCCTGCCGCCTGAATTGGCCGGGATGCCGGATCTCATCCGCAAGGCGGTCGGACAGGTCTTTAAGGAAGGCTCCCGAAACGTAAAGTTCGAGGAAGTGAATCCCGACGTCCCGGGAAGTCCTGTATCGCGCAAGGACCTCGAGGAGAAGTATGGCTTTCAACCCATGGCCCGTTCCCTCTTTTCCGAAGACACTTTCTTTCTCTATCTTGCCCTTGAAGTCGGGGACAGGATCGAAAAGATTTTCCCCTCCCCCGATATGACCGAGAGCGAACTCAGAGAAGAGATCGAAGCTGCAGTGAAACGGGGCGCATCCGGTTTTCTGAAGACGGTCGGTCTTTGGGCACCGCCGCCTGAACCGGCAGGAGGACCGGTGGGTATGCGGGGACCCGTCTCAACCTACAGGCTGGTCCAGGAACAGCTTGGTCAGAATTACAACGTCCAGTTGGTGGACTTGTCGAAGGGCCGCATATCTGGAGATATCAATGTGCTGGCCCTCATGGCTCCACAGGGCCTTTCCGAGACGGAACGTTTCGCTATAGACCAGTTTCTGATGCGCGGGGGATCGGTCATCGCCGCAGCCGGCACCTACGGGCTGGATAGTGCGTCCCTACAATCCGGTTCCCTGGGGGTGAAGGAGGTTCGTGACGGCCTTGATGCACTCCTGAAACACTATGGGATCAGCATAGGCAAATCTCTGGTAATGGACCTGCAGAACGAGCCCTTTCCCCTCCCCGTTGTCCGACGGGTTGGAATGTTCCAGGTCAGGGAAATTCGTCAGATGGACTACCCCTTCTTTGTTGATATTCGTCGGGACACAATGGCACCGGCACACCCAATCGTGGCGAACCTTCCGGCGATTACCATGCAATGGGCGTCGCCGCTCGCGCTGGACGATGAAGCCCTGAAGGGGAAGGTCGTCACCATCCTTCTGCGTTCCAGCGACCGTTCGTGGCAGGTGGATGGCGGCATAAACATTCAGCCTGATTTTGAACGATTTCCGGAGCTAGGCTTTTCCGTGCCTCCTGAATTCGAAAGAAGCATTATTGCGGTTGCCGTGAAAGGCAGTTTCAGCTCCTTCTTCGGCGGAAAGCCAGTACCAGTCCCGGTTCGAGAGGGAGAGGACGATTCCGCAACGACAACGTCCCTCAGCCCTCTCGAGACCTCCCCTGATTCAGCCCGGCTTGTCGTCATCGGGAGTGGCGAGTTTTTGAATGATCTTGTGATGAACATCTCGCGGAGCAGCGGCCAGGATCGGTTTCTGAACAGCCTCGACTTCTTACAGAACGCTGTGGATTGGTCCGTTGAGGATGAGGATCTGCTGGCTATCCGCTCCCGCGGTTCGCATGCGCGCCTCCTTGCGCCCACAACCCGTGAAAGACAATCCCTTATGGAATGGTTGAATTATGGAGGTGCGTTCGTATTTCTTGTGGGAATTACGGGAATCGGCGCTCTGCGGCGCCGGCGTGAGACACCCATGAACCTCGATATGGGAGGCACGGTTTAGAACACAATGAACCGAACAAACAAGGTCCTTCTGGCCCTGCTTCTTCTCCAATTCTGCCTCGTGGCCAATGTCTTTTGGACACAACTTTCGGCCCAAAGAGAGCCGACGGGCGCGCTCTTTGAAGACTTTAATCCGGATGCGGTTACGTCGGTTTTCTTCATGGGGGAACAGGGAGACGGCACCGAGGTCAAGAAAGATGCGAAGGGGACATGGGTCCTTCCGGAAAAGGACGGTTACCCGGCGGACGAAAACAAAGTGGAAGAATTCCTTCATAAGATCCAAAAGCTCGACAGGCGAGTCGTGGTGGCATCAACCCGGTCGGCACATAGCCGACTGAAAGTTGCCAACAGCATATACAACCGCAAGGTCGTGTTCCATAGCGCAGATTCGGCGGACGATGAAGTATTGTTCATCGGTACGGAACCCACTCAGGGGCAGTTGCATGTCCGGGCGGGTGGCGATGACCGGGTATTTCTGACCCGTGATCTATCGGCATGGGAAGCCGGAACAGACAGTGCCTTATGGCTGAAGCGGGACTACCTCAAGGTGCCGAGTGCCAGCCTGACGGAAATTCAAATCAAAAACCCGAATGGGTCCTTAAGGTTCTTCAAAGGGGATAATGGGCAATGGGAAATGGAAGGTCTTCGTCCGGGTGAGATCGTTAATACCAGTTCCGTGGACCTGCTTGTCAACAGGATTGCAACGGTTCGCATGCAGGACGTTGCCGGCAAAACGGACCAACCTTCCTTTGGTCTGGATGAACCTCTCCTGAAAGCCACGTTATCCTATCGCCCGGCCGAAGACCCAGGGGGGCCACGCGCCGTAGTGCTTCTTGTGGGCCACAAAGGCGAGGATAAAGATATGCATATCGCCAAGTCGTCGGAATCGGAGTTCTACGTCAGTGTTCCGGCATATGCAATCCAAGAAGTGATTCAGGCAAAGGGGGCCGACTACGTAGCCCCCAAGAGCCGAAACGCCTCACCAGATAAATAGCGTATGGGGCCTGGGTGCTCCAGATATGAAACGGAAAACATCTGGATCCGTTCGCTGAAGACATGGCCCCCCTGAAGCGTTGCCCGTGAGTTTCGCCCTGAGGACTGCCTCGACACGCCTGAAGGATCAGGAAACGGGCAAGCTAAAACAATAAAGACGACATAAGGAAAACTCGAGTTGTTCATCCGATCCGCAAGAAGATTGAAGTTGGAGGCTTCAGGCTCTTGAAAGGGAGGCCGCAGGCCCTTATTTTATGGCATCAAATAACATGCACAAAAGATGTTTGCCTGCCACGGAATCGGAGATCAACGATCATGAGTCTTCAATGCCGGAGGGCACAGTCATGTGAAGCCGGGTAGAGCTGCTTCACGGTGTCCTTATGAGAAGGCCAAGTCGCCACCAAGAATGGAGCGAGAACCCAACAGGATGAAAAAGAAGGGCAGCGCTTCCCTGCTGCCCTTTTCCGCTTCGATTGGGTTCGAAGAATTTCCCTGGCTTAGAACCTCGGTAATGACGTCATGGCCCGGGGGGCCACAGAGATGGTCACCACGGAAGATCGCTTGGGCTCCCCAACCTCGGATATGACAATATCCTGAACCCCTTCTGCCGCCAACCTGAATGCATTCGGAAAGACGCGCTTCCCGTTGTCAGATGGGACAAAGGTGTATTCCTGAGGAAGCACCGCACTCGGGTCTCCGGTCGTAAAACGAATCGCACCCGGATAGCCGACATCCGGTTGGCCGTTGGCATCCAGAATCGTCACTGTCACGCTGAAATATGAATATGCGGTCACAGATTCCGGGATCACGGCATGAAGAAACGGAGCTGGCGCACAATCAGGATCCGTTACAGCCCCCTCCTCACAGAATTCGTTGCAGGCCCCATCGCCATCTTGGCAAAGGACGCCTTTAATGCCAAGTTCCCGGGCCTTCTGCATGGCCCCTCTGTTTTCGCATTTGCCTGCGAAACATTTC
>QJVM01000007.1 GCA_003235715.1 Nitrospirota bacterium | reverse complement strand
GTTTTCGGCCCCTGACGTGGGGAACCCACGGACAGTTCATGAATCCGGCCTTCCGGGGCCTGCAGCTTCTCAGGCTGAAGTTTCTGATCCCTTCAGTGCAGGAAGCGGGGGGCAAGGTGAGACGGGTTTCTAACCCAGACTGTGGTGAACTTCCGTCGGGCGATGGGTGGTTCAGGGAAAGTTTCGAACTCGAGGGGCTACCGGAAGATTATCCGGCACAGGTGCTCCTGCCCTGCGTCCGCTACCTGGTCCAGGCTGTGCTCGGGGTCGCTCGACCCGGAACGCGTCTCCCCTCGGATATGGATGACCCCGTTGGGCTTGAGCGTCAACTGGACGTTCTGGCCGAGGCCTGCGTCCGGTAATGCTGATCAGCTCACCCGACCGAGGATCGCGCGGGGCATTGGGAAAGCTCCGTGTCGGGGGCCTTTTCTTCTGGAGCCGTCCTGACACAGGCTCCGGTTCGCGATAAACTGAACCTGTTTTCTGATTCAGCTCTGCGGGTGGAGGTCGAAGAATGCTGGAAATCGTCGAATGGTTGAAGGGCATGGAAATTCGGGCAAGGGATTTCTACCTTGGAGCCTCCCGCGCCTACATGGAGGACGGCCCCTTTGCCAAGCTGCTCGATGCCCTGGGCCAGGATGAGGCCCTTCACGTCAGGTACATGGAGAAGGCTGAACAGGTCCTCCGGGAAAATCGTGGCAAGGTGGAAAGCGCCATCACCGTGGATCCTGAAACCCGCGCCCGGATCGAAAAGCCCTTTCTTGACCTCGTGAGCCGTCTCTCCCTGGGAAAACCTTCCAAGGAAGAGGTCATGGCCTCGGTGTTGGCCACCGAGTTCTCGGAATGGAATGATATCTTTCTCTACGTCATTCAGACGCTGACGCCCCTTAATCGAGAGCTTCAGCTCGGGGCCTCGCAGATTGACGTGCACCGGGACCGGTTGAAAAGGATAGCCCAGGACCTCCCGGACGGCCGGGATCTTCTGGCCCGCCTGGACGGGCTTCCCGCCCTGTGGACCCGAAAACTCCTTGTCGTGGACGCCAACCCTGCTGTTGCGGGGCTGGTGCGGGCCCTGTATAAGGGGGAGGCGAGGGTTGATGGTGCAGAAACCGGCAAGGAGGCCTTGGCCAAGATCCGTTCAGAACATTACGATGTGATCGTGATCGACCTGGATATGCCCCGCATGAATGTCATGGCCTTCTTCAAGGAGGCGACCGTGGACGACCCGGCTCTTGAGCGACGCTTCCTTTTCCTCTCCGGCCTGCTCAGTCGTGAACAGAAGCTCTTTCTGGACCAGCGCAAACTACCTTTTGTCCAGAAACCCGGAGGCATCGATACCCTGTGCAAAGCCGTGGCCGGCGTGATCCGCGAAGCCTCGGCTGCATGATGTCGTCTCCCCTCTTCACGAGTTCGGCGGAGGCCTGACCACATGTCTGGTCTCGTCTGCCCCTGGTGGCTCGCTTTCGTCTCTGACAACCCTCTGCGCCGATTGTTCCACAAGCCCGAGGAGATCCTGGCGCCCTACGTAAAAACCGGCATGACGGTGGCCGACCTTGGCTGCGGTATGGGTTATTTCTCTCTGGACCTGGCCAGGCTGGTGGGCGGGAAGGGCACTGTGCTCTCGGTTGACCTGCAGGAGCAAATGCTGACCGTTCTCCGGCGGCGGGCCGTCCGCGCCAGACTAGCCGACCGCATCATTCCGGTTCTGGCGGATGCCACGGATTTGCACCTTGATCGGGAGATAGATTTTGCCCTGGCGTTCTGGATGGTCCATGAGACGCCGTCCGCTTATGGTTTCTTTGAGCAGATTGAGAGACGAATGAGCGAAGCAGCCAGGGTTCTGGTGGCTGAACCCTGGGTTCACGTGAAGCGTCAGCGGTTCCTCGAAATTCTTGAAGACGCGGGCCGTGCGGGACTTCGGGTCCTCGCCGAGCCCTCGGTCTTCTTCAGCCGGACCGCTCTTCTGGTCCGATAGATAAGACGAAAAAGAGGTTACTTTCCCGTTTCTTTACGGGCTAGACGGAGCCGGGCCTGCACGGACTTTGCGTGGGCCTCCAGTCCTTCCACTCCGGCGAGAGTGAGAACGTCATCAGCCAATGACTGAAAAGTCTCGCGACTGAAAGAAAGCAGGCTGGACCGCTTTACAAAATCATAGGTCCCCAGAGGAGAGAAGAAGCGGGCCGTGCCCCCGGTAGGCAGGGTGTGATTGGGCCCGGCCACATAATCCCCGAGGGCTTCCGGCGTCCACGGCCCCATAAAGACGGCGCCCGCATTGCGTATGGCAGGGAGAAGCTGGTTCGGATTCTCCGTGATCACCTCGAGATGTTCCGGTGCAATCCGGTTGGCGACTTCTACCGCCTGCTGGAGATCACTGGCCATGACCACCGCCCCATAATTTTCGAGAGCCTTGGCGGCGATCTTTCTTCTTTCCAGTTTTCGGAGTTGCCGATCGAGCTCCCTCATCACCGCCCTGGCCAGCCCGGGCGCCGGAGTCACCAATATGGCCGAGGCCAGTTCATCGTGTTCAGCCTGTCCAAGCAGGTCGGCCGCCACACAGGAGGGATCCGCACTCCCGTCCGCAACGACCAGGATCTCGCTGGGACCGGCAATCATATCGATGTCGACCTGCCCGAAAACCATCCGCTTGGCCGTGGCCACATAGATATTCCCGGGGCCCACAATCTTGTCCACCCGGGGAATGCTGGAGGTCCCGTAGGCCATCGCCGCCACGGCCTGGGCTCCTCCCACTCTGTATATATCACGCACGCCCAGCATATCTGCTGCCACAAGGACGTAAGGATTGACCTCTCCCCGGGGCGTTGGGACGCACATGACAATCCGTTCCACGCCGGCTACCCGCGCCGGAATGACATTCATCAGGACCGAGGAGGGATAGGAGGCCTTGCCCCCAGGGACGTAGACCCCTACGGTGTGAAGGGGCCTGACCAGCTGTCCAAGCATGGCGTCACGGTCATCGAAGAACCACGACGATTCCCGTTGCCGTTCATGAAAGGCCGTCAGCCTTCCCACGGCCGTTTCGAGGGAACGGACCACGGCCTTTCGGGACGCCTTCCAGGCCTCCCTAACCATGGATGGCGGAATTCGGAGGTTGCGCACCTTCAGATGATCGAAACGGGCGGTAAAGCGCCGCACAGCCTCGTCACCGTCGCGGTGGACGCTCTCGACCACATCGCGGACGGTCTCCTGCACTGAACCGACGGCCCCTGACCCGCGGGCCTGGAGCACCGTCAGAAACTCATCGAAGGCCGGCGATCCAGCTTTCAGTTCCCGAATCCTTGGCATCAGCTTGGGACCTCCTCCTTCTTATCCGTCGGCTTGGCCTTTGCCGTTCCCCGGCGAGGTCTTCTCCGTCCCGGCTTCTTCGCCTCCGGGGCTTCGCGGGAATCCGTCCCCGCCCCCTCAGGGGCCTCGGCGCCCGAAGCGTCTGCAGATTGTCCCTTGCCGGGCTCCACGGTCGGCGCCCCCCCTTCAGGGGCTGCCCCAGAGGGCGTCTTGCGCCTCGGTCGCCGGCGTTTCCGTGAGGACTTCTTCTGGGCCCCGGCGGCGTCGGTCACCGGTTCAACAGGCTTTTCCTCCAAAGGTGCGTTCGCCGCGACCGAGCCAGATTCCAAGGACGGGGCTGGGTGGGAAGCCTGGCCCGTTTCCTGGGAAGAAGCAACGGCCGGCTTGCTCCGATGACGCCCGGGCCGGCGGCGTCTCCTTCTGCTTGTACGTTTCTCTGAAGGCGATTTCACCCCCTCCTGTTCGCGAGACGACTCCGGTTCTTCATGGCTTGCGGCCGTTTCAGTTTCGGGCTTCTCGTCCGCTGGGACAGGTTCGGGGCCTTCGGTCTCTACGGCCCCTTCTTCGCTGGCTTCAGTCCCGCTTCCCTCTTCCTTGCCTCGTTTCCTTCGGGACTTCTTTTTCTTCTTACGCGGTTGGAACTCATCGGCCCTCGTCACCGTCATGGAATTCCGCTCGTCGGTCTCACCGTTTTCGCGGTCCATAAATATCCGATAGTGCCCAAGGGGCACATCGGCCCCCTCGACCACAATAATCCGGCCTGTTCGCTTTTCAAGGTCCGCCAGATCGTTCCGTTTGACGTTGAGCAGGTAAGTGGCCGCCTCGGCAGGAAGCTGGGCACGCAGACGCAACACCCCGGCTTCCCCTGCCAGCTCGTCCAGCTCGCGGAGAACCATGAGCGCCAGAAACTCTGGCGAGCGATAATGGCCGGCCCCCCCACAAACCGGGCACGTCCGGTAATTGGTATCCCGGAAACTGGGCCTCATCCGCTGACGGGAAATTTCAAGGAGACCAAACTTCGAAATCTGGGAGATATCCGTCTTGGCCTTGTCCCTGTGAAGAGCCTCTTTCACGGCCTGTTCCACCGCTCGACGGTTCCGGATCGGCTTCATATCGATAAAGTCCACGACGATCAGTCCCCCGACGTCCCTTAGACGCAGGTGTTTCGCCACGGCCTCGACCGCCTCGAGATTCGTCCTCAGGGCCAGATCTTCGATATCCTTCTCTCCGTGGGTCTTCCCGGAGTTCACATCAATGGCCGTGAGGGCTTCGGTGCTGTCGATCACGATGGAACCACCAGAGGCAAGACTCACCTTTCTTTCATGAACCAGTTCTAACTGGTCCTCTACGCCGAACTTGGCAAACAGGGGCTTCTTGTCCCTGTGCTCCTTGACCTTCCTCTGAAGTTTTGGAATATGCTGTTTGACGTATTCCTTGACCCGGCGGCATACCTCCCGGTTGTCGATGAGAATTTCCACCACGTCGTCCGTGAGATAGTCACGAATGGCCCGGATGACCACATCGCCTTCCTGGTGAATGAGTGCGGGGGCCTTGGCCTTGTCGGCCTTCCTCTGAATCTCTCCCCAGAGGGTGACTAGGTGATTGAGGTCCGCGGCAAGGGTTTCCTTGGTCTGGGCCAGCCCTGACGTCCGGACGATGTAACCGGTGTTTTCGGGCGGCGGCAGTTCGCGGATGATTTCCCTTACCCGGCTCCGGTCCTCTGAGCCCTCGATCTTCCGCGAGATGCCGGTACGCGTTTCGCCGGGCATGAGAACCAGATAACGTCCGGCCAGACTGATGTACGTGGTGAGACTCGCTCCCTTGAGGTCGCGCGCATCTTTCTCAACCTGTACGAGGACCTCCTGCTTGCGCGACAGAACATCCTGAATCTTGGGCCGCTCCGGACTCTCCCCGCCCTCACGGGTTCGATAATAATCGGAACGGATTTCCTTGAATTGCAGGAACCCGTGTTTCCGGTCCTTGTCATACTCCACAAAAGCGGCCTGCAGTCCGGGATCCACTCGCATGATCACGCCTTTATAGATGTTTCCGCGAGCCTGTTCCATGGAGGCTTTCTCGGTATGGATGTCCACCAGTTCCTCGTCGTGAACAATGGCCACCCGGCATTCTTCCGGTTGACTCGCGTTGACAAGGATTCGCTTCTTGAGAGGTTCTTTTTTATCGGTCATAGGATCCTTTTTTTCCTGGACATCTGTCACGGGCCCTTTTCGCCGAGCGCCCAGGCCTGAATGGCTTCAACCATGGCACTCACGGTCGACGATTCCGGCATGATGCTTACGCTCAGGCCCTGTTCTTCAATGGATTTTTTGGTAACCGGGCCGATGGCGGCAACCGGGATCTCCCGCAGAAAGTCGATAGCCTCGGGGCCAATAATCCGGACGAGATTCCTGAAGGTAGAAGCACTTGTGAAGGTGGCTACCGTAATTCGACCCTCACGAAGAAACCGGACAAGACGCTTGCCATGCTTCTCCGGACATACCGTTCGGTAAACGGTCACCACGTCAATCTCTCCACCCTGAGCCCGGACCATATCCGGAAAGACCTCCCGGGCCTCTGCAGCCCGGGGAAGAAGAAAGCGGAGACCCCGGACGCTTCCAAACACCTCGACCAGTCCTTCGGCCCTGAAGGCCGCGGGCATCAGGTCCACCCGGATTCCAAACTGTTCCACGGCCTCCCGTGTCCTGGGGCCAATGGCGCAGATTCGAATCCCTTTCAGGTCCCGAATATCGCGCCCCTTCTCAAGGAAACGCCTGAGAAAATAGAGGACCCCGTTCGCACTCGTAAAGACCATCCAGTCATAGCGATCCACCGCCGCAATGGCCTCGTCCACCGGCCCCCAGTTCTCGGGGTCTTCCTGGGCAATGGTGGGAAATTCGAGAATCTCTGCTCCCAGTTCTTCAAGGGACCGATAGCTTGTACCGGAAGGTCGGGTAATAAGAATCCGATGCCCGAATAGGGGCTTCTTTTCAGCCCAGGCCAGCCGCTCCCTCAAAGCCACGACATCGCCCACGACCATGACGGACGGCGGGCGGATATTCTTTTCCTTGACAAGGGCGGCAACGCCTCCCAGCGTAGAAACCTGCGTGGTCTGCTCAGCACGGGTTCCCCAACGGATGATCGCAATGGGCGTGGAGGCAGCACGCCCGTAACGCATGAGTTGTTCGGCGATATACGGAAGATTCTTCACCCCCATGAGAAAAACCAGGGTGTCCACCCCCACGATCTTGTCCCACGCAATTGTCGAATCTTTCTTTTCCCGGTCCTCGTGGCCAGGAATGAACGCCACCGTTGTGGCCACCTTCCGGTGGGTCAGGGGAATTCCGGCATAGGCCGGCGCGGCGATGGCCGAACTGATCCCCGGGACCACCTCAAAGGGAATGCCTGCCGCCGCGAGGTCTTCCGCCTCCTCGCCGCCACGTCCGAAAATGAAGGGATCGCCGCCTTTGAGACGGCAGACGACCTTCCCCTCGCGGGCCTTTTCCACGAGAGTTTGGTTGATCTCTTCCTGAGTGAGGGTGTGATGACCGCCGCGTTTTCCGGCGTAGATGAATTCAGCGTCAGGTCGGGTGTAGCTCAGAATTTGTGTATTGACATGATAGTCATAGACAATTACCTCGGCCCGCTCCACGTACTCTCGGCCCCGGAGGGTCAATAAACCAGTATCCCCCGGCCCGGCGCCGACGATATAGACCATCCCTTTTTTCAAGAAAACCCTTCCCGGAACCCCGGACTTAGGCCCCTAGCCTTGTCCGCATCCCTCGATCTAATCTCCAGTGTCCTCGCCGCGTATGGCTTCGCGGAAGACCACTGACGTCACACTACGGCATCCGACCGGTCTAAGGGAAGTCGGGGGCTTTAGCCTCAACCTGTCCCCTTAAGGTCCGGGTCAGCGTCCGTAAACCTCGTCCAGTATGGCTTTGGCCCCCTTGCCCAGAAGGTCCTCCGCCAGCCGGCGCCCCAAATTCTCAGCCTCAGCAGCGGGACCGGATATTTCGCTCCTTATGATTACCGTCCCGTCAAGATTACCCACAAGGCCACGCATCGCAAGTTGGCCACCCTCGAGAACCGCGTGGGCGGCAATGGGGACCTGGCACCCCCCTTCAAGAACGGTGAGGCAGGCCCGCTCCGCACGCACACAGGTTGACGTGGCCTCGTGATTCAGAACCCCGATGAGCCGGTGGACCTCCTCGTCCCGGACCCGGCATTCGATCCCGATGGCGCCCTGGCCAATGGCCGGAAGGCTGATCTCGGTACTGAGAAGTTCCGAGATGCGGTCCTGCCAGCCTAAACGCTTCACCCCGGCGGCGGCCAGAATCATGGCATCAAACTGTTTTTCATCCAACTTTCTGAAACGGGTTTCCAGGTTGCCCCTCAATTGGACAATGTTGAAATCTGGACGAACACTCAGAATCTGACAGGAGCGGCGAAGACTGCTCGTCCCGATCTTGGCGCCTTTTGGAAGGTCCTGGAAAGCGACCCCTTTGGAGATGAGGGCATCGCGGGGATCCTCCCGTTCGCAAATCACGGCCAGATGGAGTCCGTCCGGGAATTCCACCGGCACATCTTTCATGCTGTGCACGGCAATATCAATTTCGTTCCGGAGCATGGCCTCTTCGATCTCCTTCACGAAGAGCCCCTTGCCGCCGACCTTGGCAAGAGGAACATCGAGGATCTTGTCTCCCGTGGTCTTGATCTTGACGAGCTCGACCTGCAGCCCGGGATGGATCCGCTCCAGGCTGGCCTGAACCCATTCCGCCTGCCAGAGAGCAAGCTTGCTGCCCCGGGTACCCAGTACTAGTTTCTTCATCCGGTCATTCCTCTCCAGAATCGAGCTTGTAGATCCTGCGCACAAGATCGATAAGGTTTTCCTTGTCTGCGGCCTCCGTCCGGAGGGTTGCTGTGGGCGGATGGAGCATCTTGTTCACAATGTTGTGAGCCAGGGCCCGGATGACCTTCGTCGTCCTCTCGTCCGCATCGCCCAGTTTGTTCAATGCCTTGGAAAGCTCTTCATCGCGGACCATTTCCGCCTGCTCCCGAAGCGCCACAACCGTAGGAACGGCGTCCAGCGAGGAAAGCCAGCGGTTGAAACTGGTGATCTCCTCGGTGACGATGGCCTCGGCCTTCTCCGCCTCCTGTCGACGCTGTTCCACGTTCGTATCCACGACGCCCTGAAGGTCGTCCACGTCATACAGATACACGTTATCGAGGTCGTTAATGGCCGGATCCAGGTTCCTGGGAACGGAAATATCGATGAAAAAGATAGGACGGTTCCGGCGGGCCTTCATCACCTCTTTGACCTGTTCCTTCAGGACCACGTAGTTCGGAGCCCCCGTGGAACAAATCACGATATCTACGTGGGCCATTTCATTGATAAAGTCCTCGAACTTGACCGGTTTGCCGTTGAATTCCGATGCCAGTTCACAAGCCCGCGCGTGGGTCCGGTTGGAGACGAGCATGGACTTCACCCCGGCATTGATGAGATGCCGCGCTGCCAGTTCGGCCATTTCCCCGGCGCCCAGCAGCATGGCCGATTTTGTGGAGAGGTCATCAAAAATCTTACGGGCAAGTTCCACCGCAGCAAAACTGATGCTCACCGCATTTTCAGCGATGCGGGTCTCTGTCCTCACCCGCTTGGCCACGGAGATCGCCTTCTTGACGAGACGGTTCAGCAGGATCCCGGTCTTTTTTCGCTCGAGGGAAAATTCGTAGGCGTCCTTGAGCTGGCCTAGGATCTGGGGCTCCCCGACCACCATGGAATCCAGACTGGAGGCCACCCGGAAGATGTGTCGAATGCCCTCGTCTCCCGGACGAACAAACAACGACCGGTCCAGCGCCTCCCGGCTGACCCCGTGAAATCGGCTGATAAAATCCTTGATGTCAACTTCCGCCCGGTTTCCGTTATTGACGTTCGTGTAGATTTCCACCCGGTTGCAGGTCGACAGAACGATGGCTTCCTGCACCTCGTCCATCTGGCACAACTGGGTCAGGGCGGGCTCCAGCTTCTCGCCCGCAAACGCGACCTTCTCCCGCACTTCCACGTCAGCGGTCTTGTGGTTTAGTCCTATAACGATAAGGTTCACTTCAAAAACTCCGTGTGTGTGGTATTGATAAAAAGGTTAACGCCGAAGAACGTAAACAGCACGGCCAGAAACCCGAGAATGGACAGAACGGCCACCTTCCGGCCTCGCCACCCGGATGTCAGTCTCACGTGGAGGATCAGGGCATAGATGAGCCAGGTGATCAGGGACCAGACTTCCTTGGGATCCCACCGCCAGTATCCGCCCAGGGCGTTTTCGGCCCAGATGGCCCCCGTGATAATCGCCAGGGTGAGGAGCGGAAAACCGATGGAGATCAGGCGATAATTGATTTCATCCAGCATCTGGAGGTTCGGCAGGCGTTTGAACAGGCCGCCGAGATGCTTCGACTTTACGAATCTTTCCTGGATCAGGTACATGACTCCGATCCCGAAAGCCATGGCAAAGGCCGCGTTACCGAGGAAGGCCAGACCAATATGAATTCCAAACCACGAGCTCTGAAGCAGCGGATGAAGGGGCTTGATGGCCCTGGGCAGCATCGACGACGAAAGCATGATGAGAAAGACCAACGGAACGATGAAAGAGCCCAGCAGGCCCAGCTTATACCGACGCTCAAGGTAAAAGAAAAGCAGAACGATACACCAGGAGAAAAAGGCGGCGGATTCGTGGAAGCTGGCGATCGGCAGATATCCGCCTTCGGGGTCCATGTAACGCGCGACCATGTTGGCCGTGTGCAAGGCGAAGCCCAGCCCGGCAAAGAACAGCATGAGCCTCGAGGTGGTCTTCGTTCCCCGGAAGAGTTCCGTGATCGAGACGATCATCGCGGCGAAGTAACAGGTCATCGCCAGTTCGAACAGATAGATGGGATTAAATGGCATATGGGTTATGGCGGAAGGTTCCTACGGACCGACCAGGCTTCGCCTTCCGGGTTCATGCCCGCTCCAGATCTGAAAGAAAGCGGGTCAAAACCTCCTCTCCATCCTCGGTGAACCCCTTGAATTCGAGCCCCATTCTGTAAGTTTCTTCCCCATTCCGGGGGGTACAGCTCACAACCCGGCAGTGCGCCCTTATCGTCTGATGATCCAGTTCCAGTTCAATCTCTATCTCGGAATCCGGGTCAAAAGGTTCGTCCGCCACGACCTCCAGGCCTCCCCGGCTGAGCTGACGCACGTGGCAACCGGCTTCAACCCTGCACTCGTGCCGGCCTGTAACCCGGAACCGGATGCCTCCGATTCGCTGTTCCCGGATGTGGCTGCGCGTCTGGTCGAGAAACTGCCTCAGAAGCGTGGCCTTGGGGTCTTCACGGTCTTCCTCGAAATGCAGCCCTGCCGTATAGATGGGAACCTGCTGACCGTCCCCCAGCACCTGGGACCCGCGAAGCATGCACCATGCCGTCACGCCCCGAAGCGTCATATGCATATCGCCTGCTCGTACCTTGAGAATATACGTCCTCCCGATGGTCAGTCGCTTGGTGGTCTGAATCTGGGCCCCGTCAAAGCTGATATTGCGTATCACGACATCCGGAGCGGAAAGGAGGCTTCCTTCCACATTCTCCACCCGGTAGCGCCTGTGTGACCGTCTGTCGTCGCTGGACATAATGGTCCTAACTCCTCAAAAATGCAATAAAACTTGAGAATATTACCCAATTGGCGGGGGATTGTCAAAAAAATTGCGCTCTGGGCGGGCCTGCAAAATTGTCAAACCTGAATAGCGCCGGATAGAAGTGGCCGGAAGGACCCGCTCTTACCGTTATCGGCCGATAGGCCCGAATCATTGACACCCTTTACCAGAATTCGCGTAAACTGTTGTCGCTTTTAAATTCTCAGGCTTTTGCACGGTCACCCGAGCGAATTCCGGACCCGGGGCCGTCCAAAGGAAGGGGGACAGGGGATTATGGTGAAAGCAGTCGTTTCCGGCGCCGCCGGCAGAATGGGGAGCCGCATTATCACCCTGATCAAGGGGTCTGAGGCCGTTTCGCTCCATGGCGCTCTGGAATTTGCTGGTTTTTTTGGGCTGGGCTCGGATATCGGCGAAATCACGGGGCTCGGGCGGCTCGGGGTCACTGTCACGGCAGATGTGGCGTCGGCGCTGGAGGGGGCGGACGTCCTCATCGATTTCACAAAGCCCGAGGCGTCCCTTGAACTGGGAAAGAAGGCCTCTGAGATGGGAGTAGCCCTTGTCATCGGCACCACAGGCCTGAACACCGAACAGATCGAGAAGGTTCAGGGGTTTTCAACGCGGGTTCCATGCGTCTTTGCTCCCAATATGAGCGTGGGGGTCAACCTGCTGCTTGGGGTCCTGGCCAACGTGGCCCGGGTCCTTGGGGACGAGTATGACGTGGAGATCGTGGAGGCCCATCACCGGATGAAGAAGGACGCGCCCTCGGGGACGGCCGTGAAGATTGCCGAGGTCCTCGCCGAAGCGTTGAATCGCGACCTGAAACAGGTCGGCGTTTACGGGCGTCAGGGGATGGTGGGCGAAAGGCCCGCTCAGGAGATTGGCATCCACACCGTGCGGGGCGGAGACATTGTGGGGGAACATACCGTCCTCTTCGCAGGGATTGGGGAAAGGATTGAGATCACCCACCGCGCCTCAAGCCGCGATACCTTTGCCAAGGGCGCCGTGCGCGCGGCCGCCTGGGTGGCGGCCCAGAAGCCTGGACTCTACTCCATGAAAGACGTCCTCGGACTCTGATTCAGAGGCCCTTCCAGGGCTGGCCTGATTCCGCACAGAAGTCCTCGAGATTTCTATCGAAGCCATGAACAGAAAAATGTCGCCGCAAGAGCAACTGGAGGTGATCAAGCGGGGCTCCACGGAGATTCTCATAGAGGAAGAACTCCTCGAGAAACTCGTGGTCTCCCAAAAGGAGGGGAAACCGCTTCGAGTCAAGGCGGGGTTTGATCCGACGGCGCCGGATATCCACATTGGCCACACCGTGCTCCTGGAAAAGATGTCCCAGTTCCAGGAGCTTGGACACCACGTCATCTTCCTCATCGGCGACTTTACCGGTTTGATCGGAGACCCCTCCGGAAAGAACGAAACCCGACCGCCCCTCACCCGGGAGGAGGTCATCCGCAACGCGGCCACGTACCGCGAACAGATCTTCAAGGTTCTCGACCCGGACAGGACCGAGGTGGCCTTTAACAGCACCTGGATGAGCGCCATGAAGGCAGATGAGATGATTCGTCTGGCGAGTCTGTATACCGTCGCCCGGATGCTCGAACGAGAGGACTTCAAGAGCCGTTTCCAGAACCAGACCCCGATCAGCATTCATGAGTTCCTCTACCCTCTGGTTCAGGGCTACGATTCGGTCGCCCTGAAGGCGGACGTGGAGCTGGGGGGAACGGACCAGCGTTTCAACCTGATCGTGGGACGGGAACTGCAGCGAGAGTTCGGCCAGCGACCGCAGTCCCTGGTCTTCATGCCCCTCCTGGAAGGACTGGACGGCGTCAAGAAAATGTCCAAGAGCCTTGGCAATTACGTCGGGATCAGTGAAGCCCCCAAGGACATCTTCGGAAAGGTCATGTCCATCAGCGATGATTTAATGCTCCGGTACTACCTGCTTCTGAGCCGTCTTTCTCTGTCAGAACTGGAAGATATGAAACGAGCCCTGGCGTCGGGGGCCCTTCACCCGAAGAAGGCCAAGGAAGCCTTGGCTCTGGAGCTGACGAGCCGCTACTGGGGCGAGGAGCAGGCGGCCGCCGCTCAGGCCGAGTTCAATCAGATCTTCAGCCAGGGGGGGACGCCGGAGGACGTCCCGGAGATGGAGATCGAGGACTGGCCCCCCGAAGGGCTGTGGCTTCCGGGAGTTCTCAAGGAAGGCGGCCTGGTCAAATCCAGCGGGGAGGCCATCCGGCTCATCAAGCAGGGGGGCGTTCGGGTCGATGACCGGAAATGGGCCTCGGCGGATGATAAGCTTCCAAAGGGAGAATACCTGATCAAGGCGGGCAAGCGGCGCTTCGTCCGTGTTTGTCCCGCTGAGAAATGAGGTCTTCAGCCGTGTTTGCTTCGTCCCCGGTCTTTTCTTTGAGAACCCTTTGTCTGGCCATAGCGATGTTCGGCATGCTTACGCTTGGTTCCGCATGTACGGTGCAGTCCACCCGAATGCCCCGACCGTCCGCTCCGATCGAGCCTCCCCCTCTCGGAAAGGTCACTCATTACACGGCCTCCTGGTATGGTGATGATTTTCACGGCAAGCGAACCGCTTCCGGAGAGATTTACGATATGCATGCCATGACCGCGGCCCACAAGAAACTCCCCTTTGGGACCCGTCTTGAGGTGACCTATCTCAAGACCGGGGAGCGCGCGGAGGTCACTATCAACGACCGTGGTCCCTTCATCTACGGACGGGACCTTGACCTTTCCTATGGAGCGGCCCGAAAGATTGGCATGGCGCAGGATGGTGTGGGTAGAGTCCGGGTCCGGTTTCTTGATCGGGACATGCGCTACGTAAAGTACATTGAACCCGCCACAGAAGTCGTGGAGGATGCCGGTTCGGCTCCCGGGTCCTACACCGTGCAGTTCGGGGCCTTCGAAAGTCGGGAAAATGCGGAACGGCTCAAAGCCGGACTCAACCTCGAGTATGCCGATGCCTTCATCATGCAGGTCCGGGTCAACGACCGATTGTTCAACCGGGTTCGCATGGGCCATTACGCATCCCGCACCGAAGCCCTTGCCGCAGCCGAAGGCTTTGCCTACGAAGGGTACACGGTACAGGTCTTTCCGGAATAGTGGAGGCAGTGAATAAAAGAGAGGGAAACCATGGAGAAGTCCAGCGTCACCATCTTCAAACCTTATGAGTTTCGTCCCGGAGAAAGGATCCGGATTGAAGGCGGTTCAAGAGGTGGCGACTGGGAGGTTCTCGAGGCCACGGAAAAGAACGTACGCCTTAAGTGCCCGGTAAGCGGCAAGGAGGTGGACTGGGCCCGTTTCTGCTACCTGGTCGAAAAGCGGGAACAGGCCTGGCCTCTTAAAGACTGAGCAGAGGCAAACCCGACCAACACCGGAGTGGGCCGGTTACCCCATTAGGGGTCATTCCCCGATGATCTTCACAAGAACGCGTTTTCTCCGGCGGCCGTCAAACTCGCCGTAGAAGATCCTCTCCCACGTTCCAAGGTCCAGTTGCCCGTCCGTGACGGCGACCACCACCTCCCGTCCCATAATCTGCCTTTTCAAATGAGCATCTCCGTTGTCCTCGCCGGTCTGGTTGTGGCGGTAGCGGGACACCGGCTCGTGGGGAGCGAGCCCCTCGAGCCAGTCTTCGTAGTCCTGATGCAGTCCGGCCTCATGGTCATTGATGAATACGCTGGCCGTAATGTGCATGGCATTGACCAGACACAATCCCTCGCGTATCCCGCTGTCCCTGAGACACCCTTCCACCTCAGGCGTGATGTGGATAAACGCCCGCCGGCTGGGGACCTGAAACCAGAGTTCCTTGCGATAGGCCTTCATGCGCCGCTCCTCTCATTGGGATCGGTTCGGTAAACGATTTGCCACAACCGCTTTTCGTAAGGGGGCCGTCCGGAACAGGGCGGTGCCCGCAGCCCCTTCAGTCAAGATCACGGGTGGCCGGGAACATCTTTCGGCAGGGGTGACGGCGGCATTGCAGGGCGTAACCCAAACCGCAGTTCTGGCAACAGTTCCGCATGGAGCAGACGGAGCCCCAGCAGACGCCCTCACTGTCAGCGGCCGAACCGCAGGCTCGGCAGTCTGGGGGCAAGATATTCGGACCGTCTTCAGGGTCGCGCCATCCCTCGCAGTGATAGGACTGATAGACGAAACAGTCTCGACAGCGCAGGTGGCAGCTTGCGGGCTTGAGGGGCCGGGTTGGCATGTTTCTGAAAAAATACGGGTGACCGACGTCGTTTACCGAGGCCCTTGTCTGATATTTCCTGTCGAGCCCTGACTTTATGCTACCGTCCCGGTCTGAACCGGGTCAATGGCTCCCCATTACGACCACGTTCCGTCTCTGGCCAGAAACTCGCGGACTCTTCCGACTTCGGCCTGCCATTCGGGGCGTCGCTTCATTTTCCGGATAATTCGGGAAACAAGACTCTGATCTCTCCGTAAATAGAGCGCCACGTGCCCCACCGGCCTCCGGAGTTCGGTCACGGCCAGATAGCTCAGAACCTCGCGGGGGATAGACACGGCGTCTTTTCGTCCCCGGCCGATCAGCTCCGCCTCTGAAACACCGTAAACGCCCTTCACGGCCTCAATCAGTTCGTTAAGGGTGCGGCCCCCCGAGAGCCGAATGGCCGGTCTCCCCTCTGGAAACGGTACAGGCTCCCGCTCTATAAAATCCTTTCCTCCCAATACGCCGCTCTTCCCGGCCTCATGCAGGAGCAGCGCCATTTCCCCGTGAGCCTCCTCCATAAGCTGCTGATAGCACTCGGAAAGGGGCCGCTCCGATCCTTGGAGGAGCAACTCCCGGACGGGTCCGGTATCAACAGGCACCGGCACCTCACCTCCCCGATAAGCTTCGTCGCTGGTCCAGGAATGAACGTTCACGCCTTCCCCGAAAGGAAAGAATTCAGGAAGACGATGCAGGTAGGCCACTAGGGGAAGCAAATAGCGGTTTTCGTCTACGATCAAGGACCTGAAACGGCCCGCAAAGAGATGGCCGGTGGACCCGTGGCGCCTGCCCCAATGACGGCTGAATCTCTGGTTCAGGGATTTCATAAACGCCGAAACCGTAACCCCGTCCCCGCCCGTCCCGGACTTGATGACAAGGTGTATCTCGCGGTCAAGAAGACAATAGGCCAGAAGGCGGTGCCCGGTCTCCACCGCCATGGACCCGGCTGTGCAGAGGTAGTGCGCCCGGTCCTTGTCGTTCGAGAACAGGGCCAGGCCCCGACCGCTTCTAACGGTCACATACAGACATGCGCCAGGGAATTCCATGCGAGGGGGCCGGGCCATGGTCAACAGGTTATCACACGGTTTTCGGCCGCGTCATGGGCCCGGACTTCATTTTGCGTATTGGCTTTCGTTAATCTGAGGCAGTCACGCAGCAGGCGGAGAGCCTGCTGATTCCGTTACCTTTGGAGGAAGGACCTATGCCGAATCTTCTTGTCATCGGGGCCTCGGGGGTTGCCGGAACCGCCGCGATTCTGGGAGCTCGGGAGCAATTTGGCCAGGATGCTCGCATTACCGGGGTCTGGTACGGACACGGTCCCGAGGACAGGCTGCCCAGGGGGTTGGACGCAGCGATTGAAGCGGATGCCTCAGCTCCGGATTTCGTAGACCGTGTGAAACGGCAATTGGGCGATTCCTTTGACTATCTCTTTTTCGCCACGGCCGTGGGCGACGTGGGCTTCCCAGTGGACGAGGCCACACCGGAACAGGTACAGAAAGCCTGCCGAATATCCTTTGATCCGCTCGTCCGGCTGGAAGCCGGGTTGAGGATAGGCCGTGCGGTGGGGTACTCGACCTTTTATACGCTTCCCCATCAACGGATCAATTATGGGGCCATGGGTCCGGCCAAGGAGAAACTGGAAAAATGGGTTGCGGAGCCAGGAACCGAAGGACGAAGAGCCTGCATCCGCGCCGGGGCCTTTACCTCCGCATCTTCGAGGGCCATCAAACTGATGCTCCGCCGTCGGGCCCGCCAACTGGCAGAATCGCCCAACCCTCTGCTACGCGAACTCTTCGAAAACAGGAAACCGTCCGAAGCCGTGGAGGAACTGGAACGGGTCGTCCAGGAAGAAGAGCGAAGCAACTACGGAGACACGGGCACAACCGCGGACGACCTGAGAGAAGCCCACGGGGTGTTGTTCAGGAACCCCTCCGCCCGTTTCGTGAATGTGTGCGGCAGAAGGGTTTGGATATCAGATCTTCCAGAGTTTCTTTGAAGGAAGGGGCCTTAGTCTCCTTCTTCCCGCACCGCGAGGCCGTACTTCGCCAGACGGTGCCGAAAGGAGCGAAAAGACAGGTTCAGGAGTCGGGCCGCGTCGGTTTTGACACCTTTGGCCTTGACCAGGGCTTTTTGAAGATATCGTTTCTCTATGTCCTCAATGATGCCGTCAAGATTCACTCCTCCAGACGGAATCTCCTGTGGCAGGGGCAGCTGTTCGGGCATCCGGATTTCTTCGGGAATGTGCTCTTCCCGGATGACCGGCTCGTCGCAAAGCACCACAATACGTTCGATGGTGTTCTCGAGTTCACGCACATTTCCCCACCATGGATAGCGCAGAAGGACGTCCATGGCCCCCGGGGATATCGTGCGCTCCGGCCTGCACTTGTTCAGAAAATGGAGAATCAGGGACTCCACATCCTCGCCCCGGTTACGGAGGGGCGGGAGTTTGAGAGGAAGCACGTTCAAGCGGTAATACAGGTCCCGACGGAAGGTGCCTTCCTTCAGGCCCTCCCCGAGTTCCTTGTTCGTGGCCGCAATGACCCGTACGTTTACTCGGATCGTATCGGTGCCTCCCACTCTGCGGAAAGCATTCTCCTCCAGCACGCGAAGCAGTTTCACCTGCAGGCTCAACGGCAGGTCTCCCACCTCGTCCAGAAAGAGGGTTCCCTTGTCCGCGATCTCGAAAAGCCCCTTCTTATCCGCCACGGCCCCCGTAAAGGCCCCTTTGATATGCCCAAACAGCTCGGACTCAAGCAGGTTTTCCGGGATGGCACCACAGTTCACCGTAACAAAAGCTTCTTTCTGCCTCGAGCTGAGTTCATGAACGGCCTTTGCGGCAAGTTCCTTCCCTGTTCCAGACTCCCCTGTGATCATCACATTGGATTCACTGGCTGCAATTCTGGGCAGGAGATGAAGCACTTCCTTCATGGCCGCACTCCTCCCGATGATCCGCTCAAAAGAAGAGCGCTCGCCAGCCCCCGAAAGATTCTGTGCAGCCCGGGAAGTAGCGTTTCCCAGAGCCGTGCGCACGATGCGGCGGACATCCTCGACCTGGAAAGGCTTGGTCAGGTAGTCCAGCGCACCAAGCTTCATGGCCTCCACGGCGGAGTCAGCGGCCCCATGGGCCGTTATCATCAGCACCGCCGTCTCCGGACTGGTGCTCTTGACGGCGCGGAGGACTTCGATCCCGGTGACTTCCGGCATTCGGAGGTCTGTAATGACCATGTCGTAAACGTCTGACTGAAGGGCCCGAAGGGCCGAGACGCCCCCGTCGCAGGAGTCGACGTTATAGCCTTCCTTATCAAGCAGAATCCCAAGCACTTCTCTCATGCTTGGTTCGTCGTCTACAATCAGAATTCGTTTACCCATTCTTCATCAGACCAGCCTCGCCGCCAGAAGGCAGAAGGAATCCGGCAGGGGTTCTGACCGCAGCCGATGGAGTTTTGGCCGATTCAGACCCGAACTCGGTCGTATCCTTGATGACTTCCCGGGGCAGAATGATGGAAAAGACCGCCCCCCCTCCCGGCGAGTTGAAGGCCCGGATATGGCCGGCATGCTCCTCAATAATTCGGTAGGACACGGCAAGCCCCAGTCCCGTACCTCCGTTCTTGGTGGAAAAGTAAGGATAGAACACCTTCTCAAGATTTTCCTCAGGGATCCCCTTTCCGGAATCCCGGACATCCACACAGACACTCGACTGATTTGCCGAGGCAGCGAGACTCAGAATGCCACCGCCGGGCATGGCATCCACAGCATTGGCCACCAGGTTCAGGAAAACCTGTTTGAGCTGGTTTGCGTCACCAAACACCACGACCTCGTCGCCTACCTCCTTCAGGATGTGGATGTCTTTCCGGTGCTCAAACATGATCAGAATGTCATCCAGAAATCCGCCGAGTGCAAACCTCTGCTTTTCGGGAGGTTTGGGGCGGGCGTAAAGAAGAAAATCCGAGATGATTCCGTTCAGCCGGTCCATTTCCCTGATGGCAATATCCATGAGCCTCTGGGTGCGGTGGCCCTCCGTGCCGCCCCGCTCCTCTCTCAGCATCTCCATGCTTCCCTTGAGGGAGGCCAACGGGTTCCGGAGTTCGTGAGCGATGGAGGCCGAGAGTTCTCCCACGGCAGCCAGTTGCTTTCGTTTCTGCATCTCCCTTTCCATGACCCTGACCCCGGTCAGGTCCTGGAATATGGCGATGCGACCCACAATGTTTCCTGTCCGGTTCTTCAGCGGAGAAAGGACCAGTTCCATCGTCCTCACCGTGCCGTCTTCCTGCCGGATATGGCCTTCAAGTCGTTGATCTATACTGGCTGAAAAATCCAGGAACGGGAGAAAGGTGTTCAGGGCGTGGCCGGTCATGTCGTCAGCGGTGTGACACAACCGCCGGGCAGCGGGATTCGCCATCGTGATCACACCCTCTTCGTTCGTGGTCACCAGGCCCACCGGAACATAATCGATCACATCCCGGCTAAAGGCCTGAAGGTCTGAAAGGTCCACATCCTTCCGCGCCAGGTCCTCTGTAACGCGGAGAAGCCGGTCCGCAAGCCGCGAGCCCAGGAAGGCCATGCTGTAGAAGGCCACCATGTGAACAAAAGCGTTATTAAGAAAACCTTCCGGGTTCAGGCTGGAGGCAAGAGGAGTGAGCACAACCGCATTGGCCTGCAGGGCCAGAATGCTCCCATAACTCAGGCTGGCCAGGGTGGCCGTTATGAATCCCGCCCGACCGTAGAGAATCATACTCGCGGAAAGGATGGTCAGGAGGTACGTGAAGGAAAACCACGTTTCGACGCCCCCGGTGATCAGGACCAGAACCGTCTCGGCCGCGATGTCGCCGACCAGCTGCACGTAGGCAAAAGCGGTCGTGTTCCCGAACCTCTGGTACAAGAGGCCATAAAAAATCGTCAGGCCGTAAAGTCCCGTGATAAAGGCCGACAGGGAGCGCGGAAAGGGGGTCTGGCCGGCCCGGATATCGAAGAAGACCGAGAACCCGAGCAAAAGGGTGACGAAAAGGACCCGGTAAAGGATCAGGGCCCGAAGTCTCGACGCCAGAGTCCCGGAAGAAATGGTGCCCGCCCTAATTAATCAGGGTGATCATCTTGAAGATCGGCAGGTACATGGCTACAACAATGAATCCCACCGAACCTCCAAGAAACACCATGAGCATGGGTTCCATGAGTGCGGTCAGGTTGTTCACCGTGTTATCCACCTCATCATCGTAAAAGTCGGCAATCTTCGACAGCATGGCATCGAGAGCACCCGTTGCTTCACCTACGGCAATCATTTGATTGACCATGGGGGGGAAAACGCCGGAACTCAGGAGGGGTTCAGCGATCGTCTTTCCTTCGGACACGGCCTTCCGAACGTCGAACACCGCATATTCGATGACCTTGTTTCCGGATGTCCTGGCACAGATCTCAAGCCCGTCCAGAATCGGGACTCCACTGCTGACCAAGGTTCCCAGAGTTCGCGTGAACTTGGCCACAGCCACCTTTCGGAGGAGCAGGCCGAATATGGGCAATTTGAGAAACATCCGATCCTGGTAATAACGCCCCTTTTCAGTCTTACGGGCCTGCTTGAAAGCGATGATGAAGATGACGATCGCGGCAATAATAATACCGCCCCCCTTGCCGGCCAGAAACTTGCTCGCAGCCACGACGATCTGTGTCGGGACGGGCAGGGTGCCTCCCATCTGGGCGAACATGCTTTCGAAGACCGGGATGACCTTGACGAGAATCACCCAGATGACGAGCACGGCAACGGTAATGATGACAAGAGGATAGGTCAGGGCGCCCTTGACCTTCTTCTTGAGTTTCATGGCCTTTTCGATGTATCCCGCCAGGCGGTTCAGGATGGTGTCGAGAATACCTCCCGCCTCGCCGGCCGCCACCATGTTGCAGTACAGGTCATCGAAAACTTTCGGGTGTTTCTTCAGAGCATCAGCATAGGTCAATCCGCCTTCCACGTCCGACTTGACATCCTCCACGACTTTGGAAAGGCCCTTGCTCTCCGTCTGTTTGGACAGAATCTCGAGAGCCTGGACAAGAGGCAGACCCGCATCGATCATGGTGGCGAACTGCCGCGTAAAGATTACAATATCTTTCTCGGTAACCTTGCCCCCACCCGAGAAAATGCCCCCGAACAGTTCCTGCTGTTTGGGAGCTACCTTGGTGGCCGTAATCCTCTGTTTCCGGAGAAAATTGGTAACCTCCTCCTTGCTCCCCGCGCTCATCTCGCCCGTCTGTATTTCGCCGCGGGCCGTCTTCCCCGTCCATTTAAAGACAGTGGTAGCCATACCTTTGCCTCCCTGTTACCGCACCGGTCTCCGAACGGGTGCTGGCCCTACTCCCTGCATCGGCCGCCCGGCCGTGGCTCCCTGCACCGGCCCGGCCTTCTTGAACATGGCCACCAGTTCATCGGGCACCGTGGAGCGAGCCAGCGCATCGTCGTAGGAAATCACACCCTTCAGATAGAGGTCGTAGAGGGACTGGTTCATGGTGTGCATTCCGGATTGTCCCTGCCCCGCCTGCATCATACCGTAAATCTGGTGCAATTTGTCCTCTCGAATCAGGTTCCTGATCGCAACATTCGGCACCATCACCTCCAGCGCCAGGGCCCGGCCGTTCCCATTCTTCCGCGGGATGAGCTGCTGGGCAAAAACCGCTTCCAGAACGAAGGAAAGCTGCACTCGCACCTGTTCCTGCTGGTGTGGGGGAAACACATCGATGACACGGTTGATGGACTGCACCGCCGAATTCGTATGCAGTGTGGCAAAGGTGAGATGCCCGGTCTCCGCAATGGTCAGCGCCGCTTCAATCGTTTCAAGGTCCCGCATCTCACCAACGAGCACGATGTCCGGGTCCTGGCGGAGAATATACCGGAGGGCGTTCTTGAACGACTTGGTGTCCGCCCCGACCTCGCGTTGATTCACCAGACATTTCTTGTGTGGGTGCAGAAACTCAATGGGATCTTCGATGGTAATAAGATGCTCGGACCGGGTGGCGTTGATTTCATCCAGCATGGCCGCCAGCGTGGTGGATTTTCCGCTCCCGGTAGCCCCGGTCACCAGAATCAGCCCCTTGGGCTTCTTGATAAGCTCACGCGAAATTTCCGGAAGTCCCAGATCCGAGAAAGTCTTGATCTCGAAGGGAATGGTCCGGAAGGCTCCGGCCACGGCCCCACGCTGCATGAAGATGTTGGCCCGGAACCGGCTCAGCCCTTTTACGCCGAAAGAGAGGTCCAGTTCGCTGTTCTCTTCAAACCGGTGTTTCTGGGCGTCGGTCAAAATACTGTAGCAAAGGGCCTTGGTCTCCGTACCGTTCAATGGCTCCTGCCCCAGGATGCTGAGCGCTCCGTCGATCCGTAGCCGGGGCGGGCTGCCGGTGGTGATGTGAAGATCCGATGCTCCTTTTTCGATCATGGTCTTCAGCATGTCGTATAGAGTTGCCATGGTTAGTCTCCAAAGGTCACGCGCAGAACTTCCTCGATGGACGTGACACCTTCCTTGATCTTGTTGAGCCCGGCGCGCCTTAGGGTATTCATACCAAGGCGGATGGCGGTGCGTTTAATCTCGGTTGCGGAGGCCCCCTCGAGAATGAGTTCCCGAAGGTCCTCCTTGACCGGCATGACTTCATAGAGCGCCACTCGCCCTTTGTAACCCGTGTTCCCGCAAGTGGAACAGCCCTTGCCCTTCATGGGCTTTACGATGGCCGCCTCCTCCTCGGTGAATCCCACGTTCAAAAGGGCCTGTTTCGGTACAGATTCCTCCTCGATACACTCCTTGCAGATCTTCCGGGCAAGCCTCTGGGCCAGAATGAGAACCACAGACGAAGCGACAAGGAAAGGTTCGATGCCCATATTGAGAAGTCGGCTGATGGTGCCGGGCGCGTCGTTCGTATGCAGCGTGGACAAGACTAGGTGCCCGGTAAGGGCGGCCTTCACCCCGATCTCGGCTGTTTCAAAGTCTCGAATCTCACCAACCATGATGATGTCCGGGTCCTGCCGGAGAAACGAGCGGAGGGCAGAGGCAAAGGTCAGGCCGATTTCCTCCCGAACCTGAACCTGGTTGATCCCGTGAAGGTTGTATTCCACCGGGTCTTCGGCCGTCATGATATTTACACCCACATCATTCACCGTGCTGAGGGCTGAATACAGGGACGTGGTTTTACCGCTTCCCGTGGGCCCCGTGACCAGGACCATGCCGAAAGGCGAGGTGATGGCCTCCCGGAAATCGGCCAGGGCCTTTTCCTCGAAACCGAGTTTGGTCAAGTCGAGCTGGAGATTCCCCTTGTCCAGGATACGAAGCACGATCTTCTCTCCGAAAAGGCAAGGAAGCACGGAAACTCGAAGGTCAACAGCCCGCTTTCCGAGCTTGAGCTTGATTCTGCCGTCCTGGGGGAGTCGCCGTTCCGCAATGTCCAGTTCGGACATGATCTTAAGCCTTGAAGAAAGTGCATTCTTTAACTTCAGGGGGGGCTGCATGATGTCGTAGAGCACCCCGTCCACGCGGTAACGAACCCGATATTTCTTCTCGTAGGGTTCGATATGGATATCGCTGGCCCCCCGGTTGATTGCTTCCGCAAGAATCAGGTTCACCAGCTTTACGACCGGAGCATCGTCAACCTGTTTCTTGAGAGAGCTGATATCAACGTCGTCCTCTTCATCCTGGACGAAATCCATGAACTCGGCCTCGTTTGAGACACCCTGGAGGCTATCGATCACGTTCTGAAGAGCATCGGACTGCTCGTAACTGTTGGCAATGACCTCTCGAATGGCGGACTCCGCGGCCACGACAGGCTCTACGTTGTATCCGGTCATGAACTTGATGTCGTCGATGGCAAAGACATTTGAGGGGTCCACCATAGCAATGGTAAGGGTGGCCCCAACTCTGGCCACAGGCATGATCTGGTATTTCTGGGCCACCTCGGCTGGAATGAGGCGCACCACCGCCTCGTCAATCTCGTAGTCAGTCAGATTGATGGCCGGAATCCCGTATTGTTTGCTCAGAAAGGCAACGAGACGTTCTTCGGAAATGAATCCCAGGGTCACGAGGCTCGACCCGAGTCGCCCTCCCTCCTTCTTTTGCTGTTCCAAGGCCTTCATCAACTGATCCTCAGTGATGAGGTTGGCGTTCACGAGCATTTGTCCCAGTCTGCTTGCCATGGCTCAAATGGTATTATGGGGACCGGTTGAACATCAAGCCCCAAACTGCTTGATTTTTTGAATCTATTATTACGCCTTACCGGTGCAGGTCGGCCAAGGGTCGCCCTCTCCGGTCTTCTTCTCGTTCTAGCGCAAATAAAACTTTAACCAGCCGCCAAGCGTCCCCCGGAGCCCGTTTCGGGCGGCGTGAAAAACTCATCCCAACGGCCGAGAACCCCCTTCCGTTTGACCGTGAGCGGCACGAAGGATTGAAATGATATCGAGACCCTGAGCCTCTCCCACGGCCTTACTGGTCCTTGGTGCAACCGAGACCGCTGCAGGCCCGTGATATACTGACACCCCATGAGAAAGAGGCGTACGGCCAGAGGATGAGCGTCAAAGTCGTCTGTACCAACCGCAAGGCCTATCACGACTATTTCATCGATGAGACCATAGAGGCCGGAATCGCCCTGTTGGGCTCGGAGGTGAAGGCCCTCCGGGAAGGCCGCGCGAATCTTACGGATTCGTATGTGCAGGTTCGGGACGGACAGGCCTATCTCGTCGGCTGCCATATCAGCCCTTACAGCCACGGAGGAGCGTTTAACCACGAAGCCCTGAGGGAACGGAAGCTCCTTCTCCACAAGAAGGAAATCCTTCGGTTGCATGGTAAAATTAAGGAGAAGGGATTTGCCCTGATCGGGCTGAAAATCTATTTCAGCAAGGGTCGGGCAAAGATAGCACTCGGGTTGGCCCGGGGGAAGAAACTGTACGACAAGAGGGAGGCGATAAAGAAACGCGCCGATGACCGTGATATCGAACGCGTAATGAAGAGCAGAAGCAAATGACATTATGGGGGCGACCTGGTTTCGACGGGGGCTGTCGAAGCTTGGGAAGCATGCCGAGGCCCGCTACCTCGTAAAACAGGCGGAAACCTTACAAACGCCAACAACGAACTGGCGCTGGCGGCTTAAGCCGTCATGTCCCACCGGGAGAGCCTGGATCCCGGATGGGGCACCAACTACAGGCTGGTCTTTCGGGAACCGTTCCTGCCCCGGAAGACGAGACTAAGGGAAATAGGAGTTCCGGAAGCCCTCCCGCCGGCGTCTGGAAATCCGAAACTTTAATTGGCTGGATAAGCATGTAGAGGCCTAAGTGTAGCGCTTTCGGACGGGGGTTCGATTCCCCCCGCCTCCACCAAATCAAAGTCCAAGGAAGTTCAATAGAGTCCACAAGCCATCGAAAAGGTGGCTTTTTTATTGACATGTTGGTTCAACCAAGACCAAATCCGTTCCTGGACATCCGGGGGGCAACATGGACCTTCGTCCCTGTGTGGCCTCAATACTTGCTTGACAAGCATCAGCAAGCATGATAGTTTACGTTTAAACTATTTACTGTTTAATAATATAATCATGACCCCCTTCAACTTATCTGAAATGCTGGATGACAGGACCCGGCTATTCATTCACCTGATGTTCACAGCCAATGATGTCCGATCCAAGATCACAACCGTCTTGGGACCCTTCGGCCTTACCCTGAGCCAGTTCGGTGTGCTGGACACGATATATCACCTCGGTCCCCGAAGGCAAAAGGACCTCGGGGCGACTATCTTTAAGACCGAAGGAAACATCACAAAGGTCGTGGACAATCTCGAAAAGAAGAGACTTGTACAACGAATTCAGGACAAGAATGACCGCCGTTCCTACCAGATTAACCTGACGCCCGAAGGGAGGAAACTAGTCAGTCAGGCAGTTCCGGAAGTAACCGGAGCCGTGGAGACACAAATGTCCAGGCTGAACGCCCGGGAACGCAAGACCATGATTGAACTCTGCCTCAAGCTTGGTGCTGCCTAGGGCGTTACTTAAGCCTGTTTTTTTTGGCAACTTGCTTTGCCATTTAACTATTTAATGGAAAAGGAGAAGATTATGCCTGCACAACATCCCTTCATGGCCAAACTCGATGCCGGTAAGCACTACTGGTGCTCCTGCGGAAAGAGCGGGAACGCCCCCTTCTGTGACGGTTCCCACGGAAAGGACCATCCGGGTCCCGTGGAATTTGCCCTGGAAACCGCGCAGGAGGTGGCACTCTGCAACTGCGGCAAAACCCAGAACAGGCCGTTCTGCGATGGGTGTCATACGAAATCCTAAACCGGCGACAGAGCCGCACCTCACATGAGATTTATCTGACTGACCGACAGAAACAGCTCACGCAGGCCGCCGCCGTCTGACACGTAGTATGGCGGCGGTCTGCATAAGATAACGAGGAAGAGACATGAATACGACGCAAGCGATACAAAACTTGGCTTCAGCTGAAAGTATTGACCATATCACTAACGCGACCCTTCCGGTCCATGAAGAGCGCCTTGAACTTTCCCAACTCCTTGCCCTGCAGAATGGGGTCCCCTTTCTCCGCCGCCTGACACTCGAACAACTCGTCAAACTCTGGCCTTATTTTGGGAAGAAAACATACCCGGCTGGCAGCATTCTGAGAGATGAGGGAGATCCTATCGATTTCATCGCACTGATTGTTAGGGGCCAATTGAGGATTGAGAAGTCGGGAGGGTGCAAGAGGACTCGTTTTCTGCTGGCCGAACTGAATGCCGGCAGTTGGGAATTGTCCATGATGGCGGGGAATGAAAGCGGGGTAATTGTGACGGCCACCGAACCCTCCGAAATCCTGACCCTCCGAAGGAACGACCTGGAATATCTGCTGGACGTGCATCCGCGTCTCGGGGTGGCCGCTCTCAGAGAGATGACCAAGGTACTCGGAATTCGTCTTCGTAAATCGTCGGAGCGACTACTGGATGTTCTCTGAAAGGCCTGTCTTAACCTGCTTATGTCAGATTGGAGGGGAATGCGGTTTCTGTCCTTCTAAAACATCAACCATCACCTCTAAGCACGAGAAGGCGATGATATACTTCGGATATGCAATCAGTTAAGCCAGTTTCGTAAGGCATATACAGTGCCACCAAAGGAGGAAGCATGAAAACCGCGAAAACCATTATGGCTCTTGCCACCGCCGCATTCATAGCAGTAGTTTTTTCGGTTTCTTGTGCCACAGAAGAAAAAAGCGAACAGGAGATGGTCCAAGCCAATTTAAAAAGATTTGATCAACTTGACTTTGACGCCTACAGTCAGCAAAAGGATATGAAGTTGTTTAGGGAAATTCATTGTCCTGATGTCAAGGTGGTGTTCCCGGACGGACGTACGACAGATGGCATTGATCAACACGTCTCAGACATCAATGGCCTTTTCAACGGCACGCCGGATTCTCGAATTACTGCGCATCCTATAGCTTTCGGGTCTGGCGAGTGGACAGCAACAACTGGGATCCTGGAGGCCACGTTTTCAGAGCCTATAAAACTCCCTGATGGAACTTCTATTCCACCTACGGGCAACAAGGTCAAAATTCCCATGGCCACCATTGCAAAATGGAGGAATGGTTGCATTGCCGAAGAGCATCTTTTTTGGGACAATGCCGAATACATGAAACAGCTTGGGCTTGGAAAATAACCGGCCCAATAACCGCGTCGAGTTTGACAGATGAGGTCTGGCGATTTTACCGCTTCTCACCTGACCGTTAAGGTAAAGATCCGTGGCTAGATGCTAAACCGATCATAGCCTAGGCAAGGAGGTTTGGATGAAAATAGTGGTCGTATATTACTCGATGTACGGGCATGTGTATCGGATGGCACGGGCCGCAGCAGAAGGGGCTCAGGCTACGGGTGCAGAAGTGGACATACGTAGGGTTCCGGAGACATTACCCATGGAAATTCTCGAAAAGATGGGGGCGATAGAGTCCCAGAAACAACAAGCCCATGTCCCTATATGTTCTGTTGATGAACTGGGCGAAGCCGCTGCAATCATATTTGGCACACCGACCCGCTTTGGCAATATGTGCGGTCAGATGCGACAGTTCCTTGACGCGACGGGGCAGCTGTGGGTGAAAGGAGCGATGGTCGGGAAAGTGGGAAGCGTCATTACCAGCTCAAGCAGCCAACATGGGGGGCAGGAATCTACTATTCTCAGTTTCCATAATACTCTGTTGCATCAAGGAATGATAATTGTTGGCCTGCCATATACGTTCAAAGGGCAGATGACCATGGATGAGATCAGCGGTTGTTCTCCATACGGCGCATCTACTATAGCCGGTGGTGACGGGCGTCGTGTTCCTAGCGAAAACGAGCTTGCGGGGGCGCGTTTCCAGGGAGAACACGTTGCAAGGATTGCAATGAAACTTACGGCATAAGCAAAAGCGTCTGGCACGGCGCTGCACCTGCCAGCAAGGCCGCTGCGCTACATTGCCACAGCTGAGCTGTTTCCTTAGCCAACCTCTGTTTAGAGGAAACCGAATATGAAGAAATTGCACATCTACTTTGCTGCAGGTTGCTTGGGAGCGTTAGCCAATAGTCTAGCGGTTTGGCTATTTGGATATTTAGGTATTACTTCAGCTGTTGGCGTTTCAATTGCCCCATCTATATCACCAAATTGGCTATATCCTCGAATTGTATGGGGTGGTATTTGGGGTTTGTTCTTTATTCTGCCAATGCTGAATTCAAAGCTATTGCTGAAAGGGGCAATACTTAGCCTATTTCCCACCGCCGTCCAGTTATTTGTCGTGTTTCCTTTTCAAGCCCACAAGGGATTTGCTGGGATTGAGTTGGGTCTATTAACTCCGTTATTTGTATTGTTTTACAACTGGGTATGGGGATTCGTTACTGCTCTCATGATACGAGCGACAAGATAGACTACTAACCAAAGCATTAATTGGCGACAGCAAAAACCGTCGGGCCTTATGTTCGCTGTTCGCCTCTTAAATGGGGAACCAATGTTTCAAAGAATCCCTGAACCCGAATTGATGGAAGCAGCGGATCAAGTCGCTGCGTATGTTGATGCTGACTTTAGTGAATCGCATAACCGCATAATCGAGGAGATAGCAGCAACGTTTCCTGACTCACGATTTGATGGAGAGGTCCTCAATCTTGGTTGCGGAAGTGGTGATGACTCTTTTCGTTTTTTGAATCGATTTCCAGATAGTCGCGTCCTCGCTGTGGATGGATCTGAGGCAATGATTGCCCGAGCCAAATTCGAGTTAACTTATCATCACAACGCATTTGC
>QJVM01000115.1 GCA_003235715.1 Nitrospirota bacterium | reverse complement strand
CACTTCAAGGATGGTTACGTTTCGGACCTGCCCTTCCGGGGTCTTGGCCTGAACGACCATTCCCGGTTCCGGTGTCATGTCTTTCGGCAGTCGGGTTCTTGGCACATCCTGGACCTGCTCAGGGATTCTGGGTCCGAATCCTTCCTCCGCGCTCAGGGTGAAGGATTTCTTGTCCCCGGGCTTCATACCGGTGACGGCCTTCTCAAAGGCGGGCATGATCTGCCCTGTTCCGAGCACAAGCTCCAGGGGCTCCCGTCCCTCAGACCCGTCCACGACCTCGCCGTCAACCGTAAGCGTATAGTTCAGCGTGACCGTTGACTGGCCCGTGCCGCTGGAAGGAGCGTCTGTCTTGCCGGCCGTTTCCTGCTGCGCGGGCGGTGCGGATTCCTGTGGACTGGCTGTCTGCTTTGAATTTGAATCTGAACAGGCTGCAGCCGTCATGACGAACATGGCAAGCAGAAGCCAGGACATACGAATGAAATTCATCTTCTGTTCTCCTTTGCACCGGGTTTCCGGGGGAATACTGATGCTTCAAGGCCCGGCGTTGCAGTCCGCCAGGATTTCCCCGGCCGTCGGGGGCATCGTCGCGGTGGCTTCAGGAGAAACCCCTGAAGCGATAGGGGTTGCATGCGGGTTGGGCACCTCAGGATAACAGATAAAGCGGATCCGGGGATACGGCCGCGATGCGGCCAGCTATCCGGGCCTGGGTTATGCAAGGCCCGGCCTTCTCTTTGCCCGGAAGAGAATCAGCAGCAGGGGCAGCAGACTCAAGTTGGCCACCAGGGCCACGGCCATGGCCGCGCCTGTCAGCAGGCCGAAGTAGATGGTGGGCTTGAAGTCCGACAGGGCCAGGATGGAGAAGCCCACGATCACGATAACAGACGTGTAATACATGGCCCGTCCGACTCCGGCATGGCATCGCCTTACCGCCGCCCGGGCGTTACCGTCTTTGAGGATCTCCACCTGGTATCGGTGGATATAATGAATGGTGTCGTCCACGGCAATCCCAATGGTAATGGCGGCAATGGTTATCGTCATGATGTCCAGCGGAATGTTCAGCCACCCCATGAGCCCGAGCACCATGCCCGCGGCGACCATGTTTGGAATGATGGCAATGATCGCCAGCCGCAGGGAACGGAAGAGCACGACGAACATGCCCATGATGGCCAGGAAGACCACCCCGATCGTCTGAATCTGAGACCGGTGGAGGCTGCGCAGCATATTGTTATAGAGCACGACCATTCCTGTCAGGTGCACCTGGTCCTCCCCAAGCCCCATGTCTTCCACCAGATGACGGCGAATCTTCTTGAGCAGCTCATGGCGGCGGAGCGTCCGGTCCGATTCAAACACCCGCATGGAAAAACGGGCCTGGTTCCCATCGGTTGAAAGATAGGGGGTGAAGATGGTCTTTTCCACCGTCTCCGGGAGCTTCTTGTGGATCACCGACAGGGTGAAGTTGTCCAGAGGCTTGTCATTGTTCAGCTGCTGCAGAAGCTGCAGGGTGGTTGCAAGGGACAGGGTTTTTCCGGTTTCAGGCAGCCCGTCCAGGTAACGATGAATGGCCTGAACGGTTTCGGCACGGTAACTGTTGTACCAGTAGCTGGTTCCGCTTAACCCGGCCTCCGCTTCGGACTCGTCTGCAAAGGGGTCCTCCAAGGCTTCCTCGGGCGCCGGCTCAGCGGGCCCGGCCAGAAAATCCGCGGGTGCGTCCAGAATGACGTCCAGCGGCGTGGTTCCGCCCAGCTCCCGGTCGATCATTTCCATCCCCCGGTATATATCCGTCGTCTGCTTGAAGTGGTCGATGAACCGGTTTTCCACCGTCAGCATGGAGATTCCCACGGCACTCAGCCCCACGATGGTGGCAAAGAAAAGGAGGGTCAAGGTGGCGTGCTTTTCGATCAATACCGCAAACGAGCGGGTGAGCCCGGCCGTAAAGGACTGTTGATGGGTCAGGCGATCCGGCTTGAGAAGCATCAGCGATGCAGGCAGAAGCGCGAAGGACAACACAAAGGCCACCGCAATGCCCATGGACATCATCCAGCCAAAATCGATGACCGGACGGATGTCGCTGACCAGCAGAGAACCAAAGGCAACGAAGGTGGTCAAGGCTGTATACAGGCTGGGCAGCGCCTTGGAGCGGACCATTTCCCGAACCAGTGTTTTCTGGTCGGCTGTGGGATTCTCGTCGTGGAGTTCATGATAGCGAACGATCAGATGAACCGTGAGAGAAAGCGTAATGATGAGAAGCAGCGAGGTGAAATTGGAGGAGACCACGGTGACGGGCCATTTGACCATCCCCAGGTAGCCGAACATGAAGAGAACGCTGCCGAAACAGCAGAGCATCGGAAGAAACACCCAGCGGAATCGACGGAAGGAAACCGCGAGCATTCCGATGAGGAAGACCAGCACCCCGACTCCAAATACCGCCAGATCGTGACGGATGAAATCAACCATGTCCGAGGTAATCATGGGGAGGCCACCCAGGTAGAGTTCCGCCCGGGGTCGGTATTCGTTTAACAGGGCCCGGACGGCGGCAATGTCTTCGCTCTCACCCTCCCTCATAATCTCCTTGTGCGTCTCCAGCTGACGGATTGCATCGGCCAGCTGTTGCCGCTCTCCCGGGGTGAGGTCGGTTTCACGGTCCTTTTCTCTGAGGGTGTCCCGCTCCTTGACCAGCGAAAAATAGGTTTCATCCCTGACGAACACGACCTGCAGCGCCGTGGTCCGAGCGTC
>QJVM01000264.1 GCA_003235715.1 Nitrospirota bacterium | reverse complement strand
ATCAGCGGATATCGTCAGGACGGCCCATAAAGCCCGGTACCGCTGGTTAGTTCATCCGACTAACAAGCGAGACCTTTACCGCGGCAGCCAAAGAGCGCGGTAAAGGTCTTTTTTATTGATCCGGAAGGAGGAATGACATGAACGGATTGAAGACCATGATGCTGATGCTGGTTCTGACCCTGATTTTAGTGGCGGCCGGAGGCATGATAGGCGGTCGTTCGGGAATGACCTTTGCCCTTGTCATGGCCTTTGGTATGAATTTCCTGGCCTACTGGTTCAGTGATAAGGTCGTGCTGCGGATGTATGGGGCCCGACAAGTCTCTGAAGTAGAGGCGCCGGAGCTTTTCGCTTCGGTGAGACGGCTGGCCACGCGGGCCGGGCTGCCCATGCCCAAAGTGTATCTCATCAATCAGGACCAACCGAATGCATTTGCGACGGGCCGAAATCCTGAACATGGGGCCGTGGCTGTAACCACGGGCATCATGCGGATTCTCACCCGGGAGGAACTGGAAGGCGTGCTTGGGCATGAACTGGCGCACATCAGGAACCGTGACATCCTGGTCGGGACGGTTGCCGCCACCATTGCGGGCGCCATCAGCTACCTGGCCCAGATGGCCCAGTGGGCCATGATCTTCGGGGGAGGACGGGACGACGAAGAAGACGGCAATCCCTTTGCGGCCATCGTGATGATGATCGTGGGGCCCATCGCCGCCCTGTTGGTGCAGATGGCGATATCCCGGTCCCGGGAATATGGGGCGGATGCGCGCGGGGCCGAGATTGCCGGAAATCCGTTGCCCCTCGCGAGCGCCTTGAGGAAGCTTCAGATGGCCAGCCAGCGGATACCGCTTCAGGCTAATCCGGCAACCTCGCACATGTTTATCGTGAATCCCCTTTCAGGAGGCGGGCTCATGAAGCTATTCAGCACCCACCCTCCCATGGAAGAACGTATCGCGCGGCTCGAGGCCATGCGACGGTCGTAAGTATTCCGTACCCCGTTCCAAGCCGAGAAGGGCCCGGAACGGGAAAAGGGAAGCCGCGTCCTCTGTTCTCTGATACCATCCTTCGTAGATGTTCCCCGAGACGTTCTGTCAGGAACCGGACGAAAAGAGCCTGCTAGGACATCAGGAATGATGAACCCCGATGAATCTGGATTCATGAACTGGCACCAGCTCGAACCCGAGGAGGTTACTGCGAAGCTGGACTCTTCCGAAAGCGGTCTTTCGGTTGAGGAAGCCCGTCAGCGCCTGGCTCGGTTTGGCCCTAACGAGCTGGTTGAGGGAGAGCGGAAGACGTGGTGGATGATGTTCCTGGACCAGTTCCGGGACTTCATGATCCTCGTCCTGATCGGAGCGGCGGTCGTGGCCGGGGCGCTGGGAGAAGTCTCCGATACCATCGCCATTGCGGTAATCGTGGTCCTGAATGCCGTGCTCGGTTTCGTGCAGGAATACCGTGCGGAAAAGGCCATGGCCGCGCTCAAACGACTGTCCGCCCCCTCGGCCACAGTCCTTCGAAACGGGCGGGCGGAATCGGTTACGGCTGACCGACTGGTTCCGGGAGATGTGGTGCTGATCGAGGCCGGGAACGTGGTGCCAGCAGACCTCCGGCTGACCGAAGCGGTTCAGCTCCGGATCGAGGAGGCCGCGCTGACGGGCGAGTCCGAGGCTGTAGAAAAGGACATCACGGCGCTGCCGGAAGAAGACCTGCCCGTTGGCGACCGGAGGAACATGGCCTACAAGGGGACGCTGGTCACTTACGGGAGGGGACGGGGCCTTGTTTCGGCAACGGGCATGCGCACGGAACTGGGGCGCATCGCGGCCCTGATCAAGGATCAGGACGAGGGGAGAACCCCGCTCCAGAAACGGCTCACCACCTTTGGACAGAAGCTCGCCTGGGCGGTTCTGGCCATATGTGCCATCGTCTTCCTGGCCGGTCTGGTCCGGGGTGAACGGCCCCTCCTCATGCTGCTCACCGCGATTTCACTGGCCGTGGCCGCCATCCCCGAAGCCCTTCCTGCCGTCATCACCATCGCCCTGGCGCTCGGAGCCAGGAAACTGGTACGACAGCAGGCCCTGGTCCGGAAATTGCCGGCCGTGGAGACGCTGGGGTCGGTTACGTATATCTGCTCCGACAAGACCGGCACTCTGACCCTGAACCGGATGACGGTTGAAGAGGTCTATACGGACGGAGACCTGGTGACAGACGACGAAGTGAAGTCCCCGGGACCGGAGGACGGAACGAGGGATGAGACGTCCCGCAGCACCCCCCTGGATTTTCTTCTCAAGGGACTGGCCCTCTGCAATGACTCGAAACTCGATGCCTCTGGGAACGTGCTCGGCGACCCCACGGAAACGGCCCTTTTCGACCTGGCCCGGCGAAAGGGATATCTCCGGGATGAAATGGAGCAAATCCATCCAAGACTGGCCGAGCTGCCCTTTGACTCGGACCGGAAGCTCATGACCACCTTCCATCCGTTGGAGGAGGGGCGGTTCATTTCCTTTACCAAGGGGGCGATCGAGGAGATCCTGGAGCGTTCCGGGGACGTGCTTACATCCCGGGGACCCGAAACCATGGATCGCGCGAGTATCCTGGAGGTGTCAAACCGGATTGCCGGCGACGGCTTGAGAACGCTCGGTTTGGCCATCCGATACTGGGAAGCCGTCCCGGGCCCGCCTGTACCGGAAGAGACGGAAACCGAACTGATCCTGGTCGGGCTCGTCGGCATGATGGACCCGCCCCGGCAGGA
>QJVM01000035.1 GCA_003235715.1 Nitrospirota bacterium | reverse complement strand
CACATCCTCCACCCAGACCGGCTGCCAGACATACTCACCGTCGCCGACCACGGGCACGCATGGGGCCATCCGAATGATCCGGGCCAGTTCGTTGAAGTTCCGATCCTCCTCCCCGAACAGCATGGAGGGTCTCATGATGGTCCAGCGAAGGGAGGAGGCTTTCAGGTACTCTTCAGCTTCATGCTTGGTCGTATGGTAGCGGTCTTCCGCATCCGGACGGGTGTTTTCCGCGGACATGTGCAGAAAGCGCTGTACCCCGGCCCGGACCGCAGCATCCACCGTGTTTCGTGAACCTTCCACGTGTACCCGTTCAAAGGTATCTGCACCGACTTCCCGGATAATCCCCACGAGGTGGATGACGGCATCGCAACCCGCCATCCCTTGCTCCAGGACTTCGGGATCGAAAAGATCCCCATAAACGGGTTCCACGTTTGCCGCCGGAAATTCACCGAGCTTGTCCACGGATCGGGACGTTCTTACGAGCGCTTGAACCGAGGCATTCGGATACGCCTGGAGAAGCCGCTTGACCACGGCCCGTCCGACGAATCCGGTTCCCCCTGTCAGAAATACCTTCATCTCAAAGCCATTATACACCGGCCCATTTATGGCCGGCCGTCGGGCCGCAAAAGGGCAAATTGACAAAGGATAGGGGCGTTCTTATACTACGCGCTACACGGCGTGCCGAAGTGGCGGAACTGGTAGACGCGCTAGGTTCAGGGTCTAGTGGTCGCAAGGCCGTGGGAGTTCGAGTCTCCCCTTCGGCACCACTTTTTTCTTCCACTTCCAAACTTAAAGATCCAGGCGGATCTTTCTCCCAGACTGTTCGTCCGTTGAGCCAAGGGCTATTGCACCGGGACTTCCTTCTCAAAGGTGGCTACGGAAACGGGTTCGGGTTGCGGCGCCCCGTACTGGTCGGCGAACCGATGCGGATAGGGCAGGTAATAGAGTGCGGCCGAAAGTTTCAGGACGCCGGCCTTAAGCTCCTCCGGAATGGTTACAGAGTAATTCTCAAGGCGTTTCTCGCCTGCCTCAAGACGGTTGTCAAAAACAATACCGGCTGCATCGTAGAAGGCCAGGGTCGGTCTTCCCTCGGAATCTTCCAAGATCGAACGATAAACCCGGCTTCCGGAGGGAAAGAATTCAGAGGCCTCCCCCTCGCCGTCGAAGGGGCCCTCGCCCAGGATATCCAGGTGCGGGGCGTCGCCGGTCCTTGAACCGGCCGGAAGATCAACGGACCACCCGCCACCCGAAAGCGAAACTCTCAGACAGAGGACCCTTAAATCCGCACTGCCTGTGGGCATTTTATGCCCCGTCCGCTCATTGTCCACAATCACGATAAACGAGGCCGATCTTCCCCGGACGATGGCGTCGCCAATTAGGCGCACCTCCAGGGCCAGCGCTCCCTCAACCTGCGAGTTCGTGTGGGCGCCGGGAAACCGATGGGTATACAGGACGGTCCTCTCGGGCCGGTCTATGAGGGCACCCCGTGCGGCCTTTCCGGATTCATAAACCGGTTTCCCGGCCTCGAGAAAGCCCTGAACGTTCATATGGCAGTCCTGACACTGGATATTTCGCGTGGAGAAGGAACTCTGGACCCATTCGCGATAGGTGTCCTTGATGACCAGCCCCAACCGGTTCCGGGCCTGATGGCAGACCGCACAATATTCGCTTCGTGTGACAAATTCGCTGTATACGTGATGCCACTCCCCGGTCTGCCTGAAAGGGCCAAGCTTTCTCGGGCCCGGGCGGGAAATAAAATTGCCATTTTCAGGGCGGCGGCCCTGATATCCGGAAAGGGTATGGCAGAAGTCACAGGTTACGCCGGCGGTGTCCTCTTCAACCTGCTGGGGGTGGGTTACCGGAGACAAGCCTTCCAGGTGAGCTACGGGAGAGTGGCAGGCGATACATCGGGAGGCCTCATCCGAAAGGGTTCTGTCGTTCTTCGCCCGGACAACCACGTCACCGAAGTACTGGGCCTGAAACACCGGGTTGCTGAAACCCGAGGCATGGGCTGATTCCATGAACTGTTCATACTGGTGCCGGTGACAGTTGACGCACGTCGAAGGGGACTCATAACCCGAGGTTTCCAATGGCCCGGGTCCGGATTCCTGTCCCGGTGGACCAACGGCGGTTGAACAGGACACCAGCAGCGCCACGGTCAGAATAAAAATGAAACGCAATTCCGTCCCCCTCCGGAAGACCGTTATCCTTGAGGACCATTGTATCAGCCCGAAAGCATGGACGCATCCGGAGGGAGTCGGCCCATACCCTTTCAGGAGGCTGTATGTTCAGATACGCGAAGGCGGGGTCGTCAGTCCCAAGAAGCCGGCCGTACGGAGGGGAACGGAACGCTACACTTCACACTGGTTATGCGTAAGGTCTGCCCGGTACGTATCCCAGCGGCCGCAGGACGGGCAGCGACCCGACCAGTTGTCGCTTTGATAGTGGCACTCCGCACAACAGTAGGGAATGACCACACGGCGCTGCAGCCTGAGGGCCCGCTTGAACTCCTCGGCGGCCATACTGAAATTTCCCCGACGGAGGTAAATGTTGCCCAGGAGCTTGTGCTGGTCCGGGTAATGTTCGTTGGCCGTGTCGAGCTTGGAAAGAACATCGAAAGCATCGTCCAGCATCTCAAGCCGGTAGTACAGTTTGCCCAGAAAGAACCGGAGCTTGGGGTTGGCCGGTGCCTTTGAGATGGCTTTCTGATAGAGAGAGATGATCCGGTTGGGGTCCCCCAGCTGCATGAAAAGGTCTTCCAGCCGGAACAGGATGGTCAGTGAACCCGTCGTTTCATAACCCTGTTCCAGGATTTCGACGGACTTGGTCGGCGCGTCCTGTCGCAGGAGCACTTCGGCCTCGCCCAGATAGGCGGAAACAAACTCCTTGTCCAGGCGGAGCACCGTGCGGAAGGCCTTCAGGGCACGTTCGAAGTTTCCGGCTTCCAGATGAAATCTTCCCAGTTCGTACTTGTAGCCCAGAATATTCTTCTCTTCCCGCTCCTGATCCTTGGGGTCTGGCTGAACCTTGACGATCCGCTTCTGGAGTTCATTGACTTCCTCCCAGCGGTCAAGCTTTTCATACAGGGTTCTCTTGCGGATCAGAGCCGCGGGATTGTCTTCGTCAACCCTGAGAACCTTGTCGAGAACCCCCATGGCCTCTTCAAGACGCTTGGACTCTTCCAGTCCCGTGGCCAGGGCAAAAAGGATTTCAAGGTTTCTCGGTTCGGCGTCGCGGGCACGCTTGAGATAATCCACCGCTTCCTGGAGGTTGCGCATCTGCAGGGCCAGATTTCCCATCCGCATGAGCGCATAGGGATGGTTGGGTTTCTCCTGGAGAATCTTTCTGAAATAATCCTGGGCTTCCTTCTGCTGACCCGCAAGAATCGCATTGGCGCCTTTGGAATAAAGGTCCTGTATGCGGGACTCCTTTTTCTTGATCCGGGACTCCTTCCATCCGTCGATGTAACGCCGGGTATCGCGCATGAGGTATAGGACGAACACGATGGAAGCGCCCGCGCCAAAGGGGATCAGGATCAGGCCGATCTTCGGGAGTTCGTAAACGTAGCCTGTATATAACGTGACCGAGACCGGGTCAAGGTTGAAGAAGGTGAGAACCGCCGTGACCGCAACGATGATGAGGAGAAACAAGAGTGCGAAGAGATTCATATTCCCGAGAACTCCTTGAGCATGTAGGCTCGTTCTGGACCCCGAAGGTTTCCGAGCCAGGAGCCCTTATCCCCTAGCCGGCCTTTTCGGGGCAACCTCTGCCCTAGTAATGATATGGGCGCCCCTTCAGGATTGTAAACGCCCGGAAAATCTGCTCCATGAGAACCAGGCGCACCATCTGGTGTGTAAACGTAAGACGGGAGAGCGCCACCTGTTTCACGGCCCCCTTACGGACGGCCTCGGAAACGCCAAAAGGACCGCCCACGACCAGATCTCGAGGAACTCGACCCTCAATCATCTCCCGCAGGAACCCGGCAAATTCCAGGGAAGTCATCTCCTCGCCCGATTCATCCAGCAAGATGTAGGCCCGGGCTTTTTCAAGGATGCGCGCCCCCTCTTCCTGCCGGGCCATGCGTGAATCGGTTCCCCGCGCCTCTTTCACCTCAACGGTCTCAATGTCCGCGTACGGCTTCAGAAGCTTCAGGTATTTTTCAATTCCCCCGAGAACGAAGGGTTCTTTTGACTTGCCGACCCATATCAGGCGTATCGTCTTCAAACTTTATGCGTTCGGCGTCGAGCCACAGTTGTTCAAGGCCGTAATAATCACGGCTCTCGCGATTGAAAATATGAACCACCACATCCCCGTAGTCCATGAGGATCCAAACCGCATCTCCGGCTTCGCCTTCAACATGGTGCGGCCTGACTCGAATTTCCCGCAACCGGCGCGAAATGTGCTCGGCAATGGCCTGCATCTGGGTTTGGCTCTCACCGTGACAAATCACGAAAACATCCGTTAACACCGAACGTTTCCGCATGTCCAGAAGCACAATCTGGTGGGCCTTCTTGTCTGAAGCTGCCCGGGCGGCCGCGAGGGCTATCTGGATGGAGTCTAAGGCTATTACCTCCTTACGGAAACTGATATAACTTGTTGGAAAGTATATAGGATTGAACCCCCTCTGGCAAGAGTTCTTCGATGTTCTCACCCGCAGCCAGAAGGGTCCGAATCCGGGAGGATGACATATCGCATCGGGGACCCGGAAGAAAGTAGATGCGGCTGTCCACGACAGACCTCATCTCGGTGATTTCCAGCGCTACCCTGGACATGCTGGAAATCCGAGAGGATGTCCCGGGCCGGATAAACGGAGACTTCAGGACGGACTCATCTTTCCAGGGTGGGCGAAAGACCACGACCAGATGAGCCAGCTCCAGAACGTGACGAGGCCGGTACCAGGTTTCGAGATCCAGAAACGCATCTGCCCCGATGATGAAAAACAATTCTGCCCGTGGGTAGGTGCGGCGCAGTTCCTCCAGGGTATGGACGGAGAAGGACGTCTCGGGTTTGCTCAGTTCAATGTCGGAGAGAGAAAACCCCGGTCTGTTCTTCAGGGCAATTTCCAGCATCCGAAGTCGGTGTTCGGCGGAGGCCATGGCCCGGCCCTTGTGGGGCGGTTTCCCCGCAGGAAGGAAGAGAACCGAATCCAGCGCCAATTCGGAAAGGGCTGCTTCCGCCACCAGAATATGGCCCCGGTGTACGGGATCGAAAACTCCTCCAAAAACTCCAAGGCGGGCAGAAGGGCAATCTGCGGGTAAATTCATTCAGCGGAGGGCCATTCCCTCGGACTAGCGGGCTTTTCGAAGGTCTTTCAGGACTTTCTTGGCTACATCTTTCAGGGTCTCGTAGACGCCCGTTCCATAAAAAGCCACGGCCTCGAACCACTCGCCATTCATGGGGTTCAGGTGGCGGTTCATCTCTTCCAGAGGAGCTACGTTGGGAAGGTCCCGTTTATTGTACTGAATGGTCAGGGGGATGTTTCGGATATCGTATCCATGCTCCTCAAGGTTCTGGCGGAGATCGTCCATACTTTCCATGTTGGCCTCCATGCGCTCGATCTGGCTATCGGCGGTGAACACGATCCCATCCACCCCCTTGAGAATGAGTTTGCGGCTTGCCGCATAGAAGACCTGGCCCGGCACCGTATAAAGATGGAACCGAACCCCGAACCCCTCTATTTTCCCAAGTGCGAGGGGGAGGAAGTCGAAAAAAAGCGTGCGCTCTGTCTCGGTGGCGAGGGAAATGAGCTTGCCCTTACGGTCCGATTCGGTATGGTTATAAATCCAGTGAAGATTGGTGGTCTTTCCACTCAGCCCAGGGCCGTAGTAGACAATCTTGCAACTGATTTCGCGAGTCGTAAAGTTAATAAAAGACATGCGTTCCGGTTATAATCGGCCGAAGAGTCTGCTGACGTCCTAATGGATATGCCGCCGGCCGTGGTCAGCCGAACAGACGATCGATATCCTCATCCGTGATCTCCGAGAAGAAGGCCTCATTCATCTGGTCCTCATTTGCGGATTCCTCAACCTTCAGGTCCAGTTCCCTGAACACTCGGGCCAGTTTTCCCGAGGCCTGGCGCGCGCGAAGCCGCACGAGTCCGAGGGAACTCCGATCGTCGAAAATAATAACGAGAATGACACGAGAATCAACAATGGTGATGTGAATGCTTTTCCGCTTTCCCTCGTGGGAGAGAACCGAAAATTCGTCTTCTCCAATCAGACCGGCCATCCCGCCGGTGGCGGCGACGGTTCCTGCGGCCAGGGAGGCCAGGCCTGTCCCGTCAATCCGGGCCGACTCGCCGGCCGTCCCGATCAGCTGGCCGTTCTTGTCCACGAGAAAGACGGCAAACGCCCTTGATGAGGTGCAGAGTTCGGTCAGTGCCGATCCGATGCGCTCAAACTCGGCATCGTGCATCACCAGGCTGAAAGAGGACATACGGGTAACACGTTAGCACACGGAATGACACCCCATCAAGAATCGTCCTTTTTTTTCGGGAACTTGGCCGAAGGCGCGGCCTTGTTTTTTTTGAGGGCGCTTCTATATACTTGACCTCTATGCTTCAACTCATGCAAAAGAACGCAAAGTGGTTTTTCATCCCCTTCGCCATGATCATCGTTTCTTTCGTTTTCTGGGGAATCGGGAGCCAGGATCCCACGACGTCCACCGAGGTTGTGGCGGAGATCGGCCCGTACCAGATTGACTCACGCAATTACTGGCTGACTTATGAAAGACTTCGGGATTTTTACCGGGGCATTTTCAAGGACCAGTTCACGGAAGAACTCCAGAAGACCCTTGATCTCAAGAACAAGGCGCTGGAAGAAATGGTGGACCAGCGCATTTTGCTTGTGGCGGCTGAAGAGCATGGGGTCACGGTGACGGAAGCGGAACTCCAGCAGGCCATCATGACGGATTCAAACTTTATGAGGGACGGGACCTTCGACCGCACTATCTATCTTCGCACACTCCAGTTGAACCGGATTTCGCCCAAGGACTATGAACGGATGAAGCGGGATGACCTGGTCGTGGCGAAGATGCGCAAGATGATACTGGAGATGTTCACCCCCTACGAGGTTGAGGCCACCGGAGAATCACCGGTCGAGACTGCGGCTCAGGATACGGAGGCCACCCCTCCTGAGGACCCTGATGTGGAACGTCAAAAGCAGACGGCTTTCCGTGCGTTTATTGAAGGATACAAACGGAAGTTGACGAAAGAAGGAAAGTTCACCCTTAATTTGAACGTCATTTCCTGACGTTTTCCGGTCCGCAAACGCTTATTTCCTGCCTTTGACCTCTGTCGCTCTGGATCTTTCCGCGGGAGGCCTCTTGAAAGTCCCGCTTTTCCCGCCTTCCTTTTCCAGGAGTTGAATCTCCGAGATGGTCATTCCCCGGTCCACAGCTTTACACATATCGTAAATAGTCAGGGCGGCGGCAGAAACGGCCACGAGCGCCTCCATCTCCACACCCGTTTTCCCCACGGTCGAGGCCGTAGCTTGAACGCGGATGCCGTTACCCGGCGGGGCCAGGTAGCTAAAGTCCACCCCGACACTGGTCAAGGGAAGCGGGTGGCAAAGCGGAATCAGACCCGACGCGTTTTTGGCCGCCATGATCCCCGCGACACGGGCCACGGCCAGGACCTCGCCTTTGGAAATCCGCCCGGCGCGTATCAGGTTCACCGTCTGACGCTTCATGCGTACGATACCTGCCGCTACGGATCGTCGCAAAGAATCGGGCTTGTCGGATACGTCCACCATCCGGCAGCGGCCTTCCTGATCAACATGGGTTAAGGTCCGGGAAGGCATTCGAGATAGGTTGGCTGCATTATCGGCCCTTGTTCAGGGCTTCAAGCTTACGGGTCGCCAGTTCGGCTTCATGGGTCCCCGCGTATTTCTTCTGGACTCGATCCAGAATGATCTTTGCCGTCTTGTCATCTCCAAGCGCCGAGAACGCATAGCCCTGTTTCAACATGGCGGCCGGGACCTTTTCACTCTGTTTGTACTTCCTGAGGACATCTTCATAGGCCAGGATGGCGTTTTCATAATTCTCTTCAGAAAAATAAGTCTCCCCGGTCCAGAACTGGGCATGACCCGCGTATTCGTGCGTCGGATAGGTCGTCAGGAATTTCTGGAACATCTCCCGGGCCTTGGCAAACTCTTTTGATTTATAGAGTTCATGGGCCCGTTTGTACAGGGCAATGGGGGAATCAGGACTGGCAGTGGCATCCGGGCCAACGGGCACGTCCATGGTTGTATCTGGAGAGCCCGGAAGGGTCCCCAAGGGCGCGGTCGGTGGCGCAAGGCCCACCGGAGCGGTTGGCGTCGCGGGAGTCGGGGTTGCTGCCGGGGCCGAAGGGGAAACCCCGGTCGTTCCCATGATCCGAATTCTTTCCTCAAGGGCGCTAATCCGGATCATCAGGAGATCCTTCTGATCCTTGAGTTCTCCGAGGGAGCGTTCCGTGCCGTACTGGATCTCGTCGAGTCTGCCCTGGAGAACCCGGATTTCGCGTGAAAGGTCTTCAAGGCGGAGTCCCAGTTCTGCCTGGCTTTTCCGCAGATTGGTCAGCAGGTCCGTGTCGGCCACCACCGCCTCCTGGGGAGCCGGCTCCTGAACTTGTGCCGTCGTTTCCGATATGGCCAGCTGGTCGCTCAGTTCTCTTACCTTGTTCCGGTTTTCAAAGGCAATCCGTCGGGCCTCGTTGAGATCGGACTGCATGGTTTGAAGGTCGCCCGTCGTGGCACATCCAACGACAACCAATCCCACGAGTATCAAAACGACGAGACGAATAGCCATGGCAATATCCCCCAGGGAATCAAGATTGATCATGCGTCGGGCCGAGATAAAGAGCCCTGCCTCTCTTAGCAGACGTATAGCATTCTATACCATGATTTCGACGTTGAACAACAAAGACATGAGGCGCCGAACGGGAAATCATCCACCGAAACCCAAGAAAACGCACAAAGGCAGAGAACACTGGCCCCTGCCTTCGCGGATGAATTTCCAGGAATTGTATCGCTTATTTACTCAGAACGAAATGACCGCGACGGTTCTTGGACCAAGCCGTTTCGGTATGACCGGGATCGAGGGGCCTTTCTTCTCCGTAGCTGATGGTTGAAATTCTTGCCCGGTCCACTCCCGAGGCCGCCAGATAGTCGGAGACTGCTGTGGCCCGACGTTCCCCAAGCGCAAGGTTGTATTCGTTGGTCCCCCGCTCGTCACAATGTCCTTCCACGAGCACAGACGCTCCAGCATTACGAACGAGCCAGTCGGACAGAGCGTTCAGCGTGGGCCGATCTTCGGGTTTAATGTCGTAACGGTCAAAATCATAATGGATATCGGCGAAGGTCTCCGCGATCGCCTGCGCCTGAGATGCACTCGTAGCAATCTCCTCCCGCGCTATTCCTTCCACTGCCGGGCTGATCGGTTCCACGACCTCCGTCTTTGGCTCTCCGGAAACCTCCGGCGTCTTCTCGGCCTTGGCAGCCGGCGTTTCGGCCTTTTTGGTTACGGTCTTGGTTTCGGCACAACCGCCGAGGACCAAAGCTGCTGCAACGAAAAGGAGTCCAACATACATCCCAAATCTGTTTTTCATAGCTTCCTCCCTGCCGGTTCACCCGGCATTTCTATAGTTGCCAGTCTTGAAATTGGTGTTCATTGTAAAGGATATGGCTGTTATCCTCAAGCCAAAGGAAAGCTCTGTCCGTGTGCCTCTTCTCAGAATCGGAACCACGGGGACCAACTCGGAGAGGTAGCCTTCTGTCCCGGGGGAGAAATTCTCCGGTTCTTCTGGCCGTTGGCCAGCATGATCTGAATGACGGAGGTGTCCCCCCCGGAGGAAGACGCATAGGCGATGTAACGTCCGTCAGGCGACCACGACGGACTGTCGTTATTCCCAGAGGTCGTGAGCTGGGTGAGCCCATCACCATTTGGAGCAATGGTATGAATTTGCAGACCGCCGTCCACGCGGCCCACAAAGGCGATCCGGTCACCCCTTGGCGACCACACTGGGGACGTATTGTAATTTCCCTGGAACGTGATTCGCCGCGCCTGCCCTCCGCGGTCATTCATGACATAGATCTGCGGGGACCCTCCCCGGTCCGAAACAAAGGCCACCAGGCGACCGTCCGGGCTTACAGAAGGAGAAACATCAATCCCGACGGTATCCGTTATCTTTCTCAGGTGGGACCCGTCCAGATCCACCTCGAAAATCTTGGATTCCCCTTTTTGCGATGCGGAGAAGAATAGTGAAGAGCCGTTGGGCGCGAAAGAACCTGGTATCCCGAGGGAACTGCCCCCGTAGAGCAGGCGCTCCTTGGCCTGGCTGAGGTCGAGCAGGTAAATACCCCACTTGACGCCCCGAAGAGACGAATAGGCCATGTAACGGCCGGACGGCGCCCAACGAGGGGCCAGGGTCAAGGTTTTCGCCCGGGTGATCCGCCGCGCCCGGCCGCCGTCCCAGTCCATGATATGAATGTCCTTGTTTCCGCTCTCTTCGACGACATACGCCACACGTGTCCGGAAGACACTCTCCTGATCAGTCAGGGCCTGGTAGACATCATTGGAGATTTGGTGTCCAAGGCTTCGCAAAAGCGTGACGTCACTCTGGTATTGGCGCTTGAATAACGCGCGGTTCTCAATCGGGTCGTAGAGCGCGGCCTCGGCCACGAGCCTTTGGCCTGTTTTGTCGAAATTCACGCTTCCCTTCAGAACGGCTTCGACATTAAGGGGAAGCCAGTTCTCGGGATGAAATGGTGCTGCGGACGGTTCGAGGTAGGCCTCCGGGTTGGCGATAACAAAAGCATGCGTGAATTCCAGGTCGCTTCGTATGATGGCGGCCAACCCGGGGTCCGACGTGAAGTTCGCGATGGCGATGGGGACCCGGCTGTCGAAGGACGTAATATCAATATAGACCCGGGCGCTACCCGGGACCGTAAGGCCAATCAGAATCAACAGGATCAGGATGCCGACCAGACGCGTGCCAATAGTTCGTTTTTTCAACGGATGTCCTCTTTCGGGGTAAATTTAAACTGGATTTCCGTATCCACGTCCTCTGGTGGAGGGGGAAACGGAGAGGCCTTGGCGATGGCGCGCATGACCGACCGGTCAAATTCCGGATTACCTGAACTCCTTTCGATGGTCTGCTTAAGGATACCGCCTTCCTTGCCTATGTTGATGAGCACTTCTGTCTCCAGGTTTTCACCAAACCGGTCTCCCTGGAGCACCCAACTATCCATCACTTGAAGCCTGATGATACCGTAATAGACGGCCATTTTCTCCGGGGAGGCCCCTGGCCTGCCGCTGCCTCCCGGGATGCCAGGGCTTGAAGGTCCTTCCCCGCGGTTCGAGCCAACGATTCCCCGGAGCCGTGCGATCCTTTCGAGCTCTTTGACCCGTTCGATCCGCCGGATTTCCTCCTTTACACGGCTGGTATCCTCCATCTCCGTCTGCTCCCGGGGCTTCGTTTCCTTCTTTCGGTCCGGACTCAGGGCCGACATGTCCGATTTGGGGGGGGCTTTCTTCTCCGGAGCGGGCCTGGGCGGTGACTTTTCCTGGTCGGCAATCTTCTTGGGAGTTTCAGGTTTCGCTTTCTCCAGAAGACTGCCTCCGGGTGGTCCGGCGCGTTTCCGTGACGCGGCCGGTACGAGATCCACAAAATAGGGGTTTGGCGCCGTATACCGTTTTGATCGAAAGAGTCCGGTTACACTGAAGGTGAGCATCAAGGCCAAGTGCAGGACCATGGAGGCCACGAGCATTTTCCCCAGGGAGGGATCACGGGCCACGCTCACCTCGATGAAGGCTCGGTCACCATGCCAAGTTTCTCAACCCCGGCCTCCCGGATCTCCCCCATCACTTCCGCCACAACCCCGTAGGGTACATCCTTGTCCGCCTTGAGAAACAGTTCCTTATTTTCCCGCTCGGCAAATATGAGTTTGAGTTTCTTCTGGAGTTCACGGGTTTCCACTTGGGCTTTGTTGATATAAACCTTGTTGTCCTTTCGGATGGTCACGATGATTCGCTCAGACGCGGGGAGAGCCTTGCCCTTGGCTTGGGGGAGGTTCACGTCGACGCCCTGCTGCATCATTGGGGCTGTAACCATAAAGATCACCAGAAGGACCATCATGACATCCACAAGGGGTGTCACGTTGATTTCGGACATTGTCCGGCGGGTGCCCTGTTCACTGATCTGCATAGCGTGTGAAGTAGTCGATCAGTTCCTGGTCAAAATCCTCGACCTGAATGGTGATAAGGCGGATACGGCTGAGATAATAGTTGTATGCGATGACTGCAGGAATGGCCGCTACGAGCCCTGCCGCTGTAGCGATGAGCGCCTCGGCGATACCGGGGGCGACCACGGCCAGGCTGGCGGCCCCTGCTGCGCCGATGCCCCGGAAAGAGTTCATGATCCCCCAGACCGTGCCGAAGAGTCCGATAAACGGGGTTGAAGACCCTGTTGTGGCCAGAAAGTTCAGGTAACGCTCCATACGCGCTGTTTCCAGATTAGTCTGGTGTCGTAATGCCTTTCGATACTCGTCCCGTTGAGACGCCGTGGGGAGTTCGGCCAAACTGCGGAACAGGTTGGCCAGCGGGCTGGACTTCATGCTCTGCACCAGAGGCTCCAGGTTCTTTCGGCGTCTGAAATTACGTACGAAACTGTCATTCTCCCGCTCGACCTTTCGCAGATAGGCGAACTTGTACAGGATGATCGCCCATGAATAAACCGAAAAGAACGTTAGGATCAGAAGCACGGTCTTTACCACGAAGTCCGCGTTCATGACTAGGGAAAAAATGCTGTGTCCGCTCATATTGGTTCGCTCGTTTCTCTCCTTGGTTAGGGCCGGGCCGGCCCCGACCGCCATATTGTAACGAAATCAGAGGGTTTGAAAAAACCCGGAGGTCTCCACTGCCCTCCGACCGAATTCCCCCGGGGATGAGTTTCCTTTCCGGGTAACCGGTGAGTATAATACCGGTGCCCACCCGACGGTTGCCAGCACGGGGTGGCCCCGATCGTCTCCCAATGCGCAATGCTCTCACAGTATTGATCTCAGGCCACATCGGTCCCCATGTGTTCCGCCCCTGACCTGCCGTTTTACGAGGAGAAGGATAAATTCCGGGAAGAATGCGGCGTTTTTGCGGTGTTCAATCACAAGGAGGCCGCGAATCTTACTTATCTGGGACTCTATGCGCTTCAACATCGGGGCCAGGAAGGCGCCGGCATCTGCAGTTCTGACAGGAAGTTGCTTTATGTGGAAAAAGGCATGGGGCTGGTGGCCGACATCTTTTCCGAGTCAAAGCTCCAAAAGCTCTATGGCAACATCGCCATTGGTCATAACCGGTATTCCACGACGGGGTCCTCCACTCTCAAGAACGTCCAACCCATTCTAGCCAAATACTCGCTCGGGTCCATCGCCATCGCCCACAATGGGAATTTGGTCAACGCGGCTCAACTTCGAAGCGAATTGGAGAGGGAAGGGGCCATCTTCCAGTCCAACTCGGACAGCGAAGTCATTGTCCATCTTATTGCCCATGCAAACTTCGGCACGCTTCATGATCGCGTGCTGGAAGCAGTGAGGCAGATTAGCGGCGCTTTCAGTCTGGTCATCATGGCAGAACGGGAGATCATTGCGGTTCGGGACCCCAGGGGGTTTCGGCCCCTTTCCTTGGGCCGGTACGACGGGGCCTGGATTGTGGGTTCCGAAACGTGTGCCTTCGACCTGATTGGGGCTGAATACGTTCGGGACATAGAGCCAGGCGAGATGTTGGTGATCAATGATGACGGACTCACCTCAATTCCCTTTGCTACGCGGGAAAGAAGATCTCAATGTATTTTCGAGTTCATTTATTTTTCCAGACCGGACAGCAACATCTTTGGTTGTATCAACGTCAACGAGGTGCGCAAGAATTTCGGAAAGGAACTGGCCCGGACTTTTCCGGTGGATGCCGACCTGGTGATTCCGGTTCCAGACTCCGGGGTCCCGGCAGCCCTGGGCTATGCGGAAGAATCCGGTATCCCTTTTGATTTCGGTCTGATTCGCAACCATTATGTCGGCCGAACCTTTATTGAACCGCAGCAGAATATCCGCCATTTTGGCGTCAAGATCAAGCTCAACCCGGTTCGTCGCCTGCTTGAGGGAAAGCGGGTCGTGGTGGTTGACGATTCGATTGTCCGGGGCACCACGAGCAAGAAGATTGTGAAGATGATCAAGGAAAGCGGGGGCGCCCGGAGTGTACATACGCGGATCAGTTCGCCCCCGACGGTGGGTCCGTGTTATTACGGAATCGATACGCCGACGCGAGGCGAACTCATCGCATCAAGCCATACGGTTGAAGAAACCCGCAAGTATATTACGGCCGACTCCCTGGGGTATCTCAGCCTGGAGAGCCTCCGGTCGGTGGTCCCGCACCCGGAGGATTTCTGTACCGCCTGCTTCGACAACGAATACCCCGTTGCTTTCCCTGAAGATTACATGGACCAACTGACTCTGTTCTGAGTCAACCCAACCGGTTCCTCGGCCTCCGTCCACCCCGTAAGGCTACCGGGGATGGTATGCCTTTACGTTCGCTTCTCGGTACGTAGAGGCACGAGCGCGGTTCCCGGAGGGTGTCTTTTGCTTCGGCATGACCATGCTGTCGAAAAGCCCCGAGGAAAATTCAGGAAGGGATCTTCCCAGCGTCTTCCAGAAACTGCTTGAGCCCGATGTCTGTCAAGGGGTGCCGGGCCAGCTGAGAGATTACTTTGAACGGCATCGTCGCCACATGGGCTCCCATCCTGGCCGCCTCGAGTACGTGGATGGGGTGGCGAATACTCGCGACAAGCACACTCGTTTCAAAAGCGTATTTAGAATAAATCTCAATGATTTGACCCACGATCTCCATTCCATCGTGGCTGATGTCGTCTAGGCGGCCCACAAAAGGGCTGATATACGTCGCCCCAGCCTTGGCTGCCAGTAGAGCCTGAAGGGGGGAAAAGCACAATGTAACATTGGTTCTGATCCCCTCTGCCGTCAGGATTCGCACGGCTTTGAGCCCCTCCGGGAGCAGGGGGATCTTTACCACAATATTGGGGTGAATATCGGCCAAATGTTTAGCTTCCCGAATCATTCCCTCTGTTTCAGTGGAAATGACCTCGGCACTTACGGGGCCGTCGACTGTGTGACAGATTTCCTCGATGACTTCCAGAAAGGGACGCTTTGTCTTTGCTACGAGCGAGGGGTTTGTCGTTACTCCATCCAGAAGGCCCATGGCGTGCGCCTCCCGAATTTCTCCAATATCGGCGGTATCGATGAAAAATTTCATGGCTGTGCCTCCACGGGCTTATAGGAATTTACCGAGCTCTGGATGCCGGGAATCCTGCCGGTGAACACAGAATTCGGGAATCGAATACGATTGGGTTAATCGGCTGGACCACCGGAACCCTCATTTTCTATCAAGACGCTGTCTTCCCTTAGCGCCGCCCGATCCATGGCTTGTCGGAGGTATTGCACGATGTGCAGTACCTGAACGTCTTGCCGTCCCCGAAGTATATCCTCAAACTGCATTTTGCATCCAGGGCAGGCGGTGATCAGTCGTCGAATGTCAGGTCGAAGTACGTGGTCCATGCATTCGCTGCCAATTTTCCTCGACATCTCATAGTGCAGAAAACCAAAGGTTCCTCCGAAACCGCAACAGCGAGGTTCGGCCGGATTCTCCAGTAGTGTAGCCCCTGTAGCCCGGATCAAGTCCCGAGGTTCGCGTCTGACGGAAAGCGCATTGATGAGATGGCAGGGATCGTGATAGGCGACCGGGCCAGTATCCAGAAGGGGGGCATCAAGAATCCTGGCGAGGAACTCATTGACATCGCTGATGCGTTCGATGAAATCACTCGGGACCTGAACCAATTTTGGATATTGCACCTTCAGGGTAAGGGTGCACGTAGGACAGGCTGAAATGATGGCGTCCACATGCATTTTGGCAAACAGGTCGATATTCCGTTTCGCAAGGTCCTCGGCGACTTCATGTAAACCCAGTTCTCGGAATGGAGCTCCGCAGCAGACCTCCCCCTGCCGGACAACGACTTCATACCCCAGCATAAGCAGAATATCCAGCAAATCTTCCGCAATTTCCGGGTAAAGGTAGTTGATGCTGCATCCAACAAAAAGGGCTACTCGACCTCGAGCGTCCGTATCTCTGAAAAGTTTGTGCCGGTTGCGAAAGGGGCGCCTCGCTGGAACAGGAATATGACGATATTTACGAACGTATTCCAATGGGCGGTACATCAGGCCATGGGTTACCCTGGCCACACCAAAAAGAAGATCGGCCCGGGTCGGGCTCAAGGCCAACCGTGACAGTTTACGAAAGAGGAATCCCACCGGGAGGCCCTTTTTCCCATGGAAGAGAATCTCCTGAATGTCAAGGCGCATCGGACATGACGCATCGCATTGACCACAATGCAGGCACGTATTGATGTGGTATCGAAGCTTGCGAGAGTCCGGTAGGTGACCGCCCGTCATGAGTCGAATGAGGGCGAGGCGTCCCCGAGCGGTCATGGCTTCATGGGGCTCGAAACCATAAGACGGGCATTGAGCCTTGCAAGCCCCACAACGGGCACAGTGCTTGGTTTGTTCGTCGAGGCTCAGGTTCGGGTTTGCAGTCATCAGTGTCCGGATAGGATGCTCTGTTAAGGGCAAGGGGTGGACCTTGCGCTATCCCTAATATGGAACCATGGTTTTCGCTGCCGGTTCAACGGTGTGGTTACTTCTCTATGGCACAGCGCCGATCATCGGACAAGAAAAGCTGTCGCAATTTCGTCAGTGGAGGTCATTCTCCTGACAAAGGCTGTGAATATTTTGTTGACAAAGGCGCAACAGTTGTTGTATAAGCTTAAACAAGGTGGCACGGCTTGTTAGGCAGACTATTCTCGTCAGTCATCAGGGTCGAAATACTTGCTCTGCTGTTTAACAATCCAACAGAGCGGTTCTACCTGCGAGAAATAGCGCGTCTGGTGGGGAAGAATGCTGCGGGAGTCAAGCGAGAGCTGGACAACCTATACCGAATGGGCATCGTAAACGTCGAGCCTCTGGGCAATCTGAAGTACTATCGGGTTAACCCGGATTGCTATCTGTATCCCGAACTGAGAGGACTGATCGTGAAGGCCCTCGGGGTCGAGGGTACTTTGAAGTCTATTCTGAGGGCTGCCGAATCGGTATCGGCAGCCTTTCTTTATGGTCCGTGCGTCCAGGATCAGAAGGCCAACATCGTTGACCTGTTGCTGGTGGGCCAGACCACACCCACATTGGAGTCGAGATTTCGCGAGGCTGAGGCAAAACTCGGAAAGACCATACGTGCGACCTTCCTCGAGGAGAAGGTCTATAGGGAATGGACTCGAAAAGGAGATGCAAGACTCTCGAACATGATCGCAGGCAAACGTATCACGTTAAAGGGAAGACCATAACGAAACGAAGGTTCCCGTTTTGAAGAGGACCTGCTACAGTTTGAACTGTTCTTGCCGATAAACGTGTTAAAACGCTGAGGCTCACACTTTGTGTGATTCGCAGGCTCAACTGGAATACGATTTAATGTGTTCCAGACTTTTCAGGAAAGGGGGTAACAGTCGATCATGGCAACAGCGAAGAAGAAGACTGCAGCCAAGAAGAAGACCGCAGCCAAGAAAAAAACCGTGGCCAAGAAGAAGACCGTAGCAAAGAAGAAGACCGTAGCAAAGAAGAAGACCGCGGCCAAGAAGAAGACCGCTGCGAAGAAGAAGACTGCAGCCAAGAAGAAGACCGTAGCAAAGAAGAAGACCGCAGCAAAGAAGAAATAGATCAGAACGATAAGGATCGCTGATACGGCTGGAGTGGGGCTCCAGCCGTTGTTTTTTTATGCGATTTAACTGGGAAACGTAAGCAAAACTTCGGGTTTGCCGGGATACCAGAAGATATCTAAAGGAGCCTACAGGAGGAAGAACAATGAGATCTCAGGCTGCGACTTCCTGTCCGAAGGCCTGGAAAATAGGCTTTTCCACGAACGGCGTCACACCCACTTCCCAGGAATCCTGATGGGTCGCGAGATGTTTCAAGAAACCGATATGGAGGCGATGTCCGGATTCATTGGCCACGAGTCGTCCTTCTATAGGACAAGCCAGAAGGCCCATGTCTCCGATGATGTCCAAAATCTTATGTCGAACAAATTCGTCTTTATAGCGGAGGCCACCTTCATTCAGGACCCGATCGTCTCCGATGACAATAGCATTGTCCATGGACCCCCCCATAGCCAATCCCTTTTCACGAAGCGCATCCACATCCTTCAGAAAACCGAAAGTCCGGGCTCCTGCAATGTCGCGGACAAAAGCGTCCGGTTCAATGGATAGCTCCATATGTTCTTCGCGAATGGCCGGGTGATTGAAATTCAGGCGGCACGAAACCCGATATCCCCTGCCGGGAAGGGCCATGACGTATGCGCTTCCTTCACCGTAAACCACGGGCTTCAGAATCCTGACGACCGCTTGCGGCTTGGTTTGGTCCGAAAGGCCTGCCTTGATAAGAAGGCTCACCCATGGCATGGCGCTTCCGTCCAGAATCGGGATTTCAGGCCCGTCCACATCAATGAATACATTGGTTATGCCCAGACCAACCAGCGCGGCCACCAGATGTTCCACCGTGCGGACTTTTACCCCGTTTCTTTCGAGGTTTGTGGAGAATACGGTTTCCGATACGTTTTCGAAGGAGGCTTTGATCTCTATTCGGTCCCGAACAAAGACAATGCCCGTATCTACGGGAGCCGGGCGGAAAGCCACCTGACACTCCCTTCCACTATGAAGGCCGATCCCCCGTACGGATATGCACGTGGCGATAGTTTGCTGGTATCTCATCGGGGAGGGGATGAGCAAGATGTATGCCTGATAAAAATGCCTCTAAATCAATAGATTTCCCCCCTGAAAGTGTCAAAGTGACACAGGGCGCGTGTCGCCCGGAAGACGAAAGCCGGCCCATGGTCCCCGCGTTGAACCGGATGAGGCGGCGGTTTCTTCGAACTCAAGCAGCGACCTCGAACCCCTTTCCAGCGTCCGCGGCTTGGGAAGTTGCTCAGGAGTTGGAGCATCCGGATAGATAAGCCCGAAGAGTCATCCAGGGTTACGAGCGGCATGTGTTATACAACTTCTGGTGCCCGGCCCCGGCTGGCGGGTTTTGAACCTCACAAGAGGAAGCTCTTCATACGCCTGGGCCCTTTCTATTGTCGGTTTCGGGGGGCTTCCGGCTGCTCTTTTCCTTGACGGGAAACCCGCAGACGCTCTAACTTATTCGAGAACAGGTCCTCAGGGGGATTCGTCGGTTTCAATTCGCTCAATCATTCAGCCGGTCTTTTGTTCGGTGCCAGTTCTGCGGCGGCGACCGGTGGGATCTTAAGGAGAGTTTTATGAACATTAAGCGCATCGGAGTAATTACGAGCGGAGGCGACTGCGGGGGGCTCAATGCTGTCATAAAGGGGGTGGCACGCATGGCTATGGCCATAGGGGCTGAAGCTGTGGTCATTCCAAACGGTTACGCGGGCCTGTATAACCTGGTTGATATGGATTCTTTGGTGCTTCTTGACCGGGTTCGTACCGACCGCATCCACGGAAATGTTGCCGGATCAGAGGCCGGTCATTCCCGGGTCAAGGTGAAGAAGATCAAGAACGACCAGAAATATGAGCGCATCAAGGAGGGTCTTGCAAAACATCGGATAGATGCCCTGGTCATCAGCGGCGGGGATGATACCGGAAGTGTCATTGTGGACCTCGTGGCTCAGGGCATCCCATGTGTGCATGCCCCCAAGACGATGGACCTTGACCTGCAAACCTACAGTGTGGGCGGAGATTCGGCGATTAACCGGATTACCCAGTTTGTTTCGGATCTGAAGACGACGGCCCTGAGCCACAACCGGATCATGATCCTCGAGGTGTTTGGCCGATATGCGGGCCACACGGCATTTCGCGGCGGCGTTGCGGCCGAGGCGGATTGTATTCTGATCCCGGAGATTGATGTGAACTTTGACATCGTTTATGACCATGTAAAGCGGATTTACTGTAGCCGCGTTGAGCAAAGCGATGTGCGTGCGGGTACGTATTTCATTGTGGCCTCGGAGGGGCTGAAGAGCTCCCAGGGCGAACATATCACAGATGATAGTGCCGGCACGGATGCGTTTGGCCATAAGAAACTGGCCGGCTCGGGAAAGTATGTGAGGGGCGAACTTGAGAAGCGGATGAACAAGGACCCTGAAATGAAAGAGTTCATGAAACGGATTGGCAGCTTTGTCCCGGGGGTTTACGAATTACCGGAAATTCGCGAGGTCGTTCCTGGCCACCTGGTGCGGTCGGGCCTGACCTCGGCTCTCGATGCCAACTTTGGCAAGGAGGCCGGAGCTGCGGCGGTGAAACTGCTTGCTTCGGGAATATCCGGGGTCACCATCGTAAACGTGGACGGCGCTGGAAATATTCGCTATATTCCGACGGCCGCGGCCATTAAGCAGCGGCACGTGGAATTGGGGCTGGTGGCTCTGTATGAGAACCTGGGAATCTGCTTCGGGCGAGCCCCTGGAAACTATGCGCCGACTTTTGAAGAAGAGAGGCGAAAGATCAGTCGCCCCTTGTAAGGGCGGTTCTGAACTCAGTCAACCCCTCGGCGAACTTCGGGCCGGCGTGGACCGCAGGTTCTCGCCGGCTCGCTTTTTCCGACAGCCTCTTTCGGCTTCACTGTATATGCAGCCACAGTATCTTTGCCTGTAGAGCCCCATTTGGCTCCCGCGCTGCTGAGTCTCGCGAAAGCCCTCTCGAAAATCCCGGAAAAGGAATTCCACATTGTATTGTTCTGCAAGAAAATCGCCCGTCTTTCTTAAGAGGTCTTGATTCTGGTAGGGGCTGATAAGAAGGGACGTGGAGAAGGCCTCGAAGCCATGGTCCTTCGCCTGCCGGGCTGTCTCTTCAAGCCGCATGAAGTAGCAGGTTTGACACCGCTGGTTTTCCTTGCCGGCTACGGCCCGCACAAAGGGGATGAGTCCGTAGAAGTCTTCGTACAGCATATCAAGCCCCCAAAGTGCCTCGAGGCGTCTGACGGAGTTCAGGCGGTTTTGATATTCGACCAAAGGATGGATGTTGGGGTTGAACCAGAAGCCCGTAATCTTCTCTCCCCGGGATCGGAGATCGGAGACGGGATAGAGGGCACAGTTGGAGCAGCAGATGTGAAGCAGGATGTTCACCAAACCTCAGCGGGGGTGGCGACTTTGCCGCACCACCAACTCTTCCTCAGAAAAGGGAGGAGGCGCCCTTGTTCAGTCCAAAATATTTCATGGCCATTTCCGTGGCCACACGGCCCCGGGGTGTTCTCTCGATAAAGCCTTCCTGAAGAAGGTAAGGTTCATAGACGTCCTCAATCGTGTCCTTCTCTTCGCGCACGGAAGCAGATAGGGTTTCCAGTCCTACCGGACCGCCACCGAATTTTTCAATAATGGCCCTAAGAAGGGTCCGATCCATTTCGTCGAGGCCTCTTCGGTCCACTTTCATGGCTTCCAGCGCAGTCTTTGCAATGTCCGGGTCGATGATTCCAGTGCCCCGGACCTGGGCAAAATCCCGAACTCGACGGAGCAGCCGATTGGCAATGCGCGGTGTCCCCCGTGAACGATCTGCAATCTCTCTGGCACCCTCCCCGGTAACCGGGATATCCAGGATCCGGGCTGAACGGAGAACGATTAGTTCCAGTTCCCCAGGCCCATAAAAACTTAGGCGTTCGACGACTCCGAAGCGGTCTCTCAGCGGCGAGGTCAGGAGGCCGGTTCTGGTTGTCGCTCCTACGAGAGTAAACTTCGGAATATCGAGTTTCACCGTTCGGGCTGACGGACCCTGTCCGATGACGATGTCCAGTTTGAAGTCCTCCATGGCCGGGTACAGTACTTCCTCCACGATACGCGGAAGACGGTGGATTTCATCGATAAAAAGAATTTCTCTCTCTTCAAGATTTGTCAGGATCGCCGCCAGATCTCCCTGGCGTTCGATGACGGGTCCCGATGTCGCTTTGATGGAAACCCCCAGTTCGTGGGCAATGATGTTCGAGAGGGTGGTCTTGCCGAGGCCGGGAGGGCCGCAGAAGAGGACATGATCCAATGCCTCAGACCTTCTCCGGGCGGCTTCGATATATACCTTGAGGTTTTCCTTCAGCGCATCTTGGCCTATAAATTCAGCCAGTCCACCCGGACGGATTCCGGGTTCGAGAGCCCGGTCTTCGTCGTTGGGTTCTGGGGTCAGGCCGGATTCGAGTAGCATGGTCATTCCGGGAACAATTCATTCGACCCGGCTAGAATAGCCAGGGGCCACAGCTTTCCGCGTTACCGGAAAACATTCCGGTGTTTGAACTGCGTTGACCGAAGCCCCGGGTGACTTCCGGGCGTCAGGACTATTTTAAGACCCGGCCCAATGTGGATGCAATGAAACCGGATGAGGACGCGTCGTTACTGAAGGGATTCCGGCTGGGACGCCAACGGATTGACCCTCCGTTTGTCCTTGCCCCCATGGCCGGGATCACTCATCTGGCTTTCCGGCAAATCGTGGCCCGCTACGGTGGATGCGGCCTGTATGTTTCAGAAATGCTTTCGGCACGGGCGGTGCCTCATGAAAATCCCTCGGTTTCGTTTTTCTTGAAACGGTGGTCCAACGAACGGCCTTTCTTTTACCAACTGGTGGGAAACGATCCGGACCAGATGGTCCGGGCGATTCAGTGGCTTGAACAGAGAAGTCATGAGTCCGGCCTTCCGCTTGACGGATTCGATATCAACATGGGCTGTGCGGCCCCCCTGATCCGGAACTCAGGTTGCGGGGTGGGTCTTATGCGAACGCCGGAACTCGCGGCCCGTATGGTCTCGGCCTGTCGGAAGGCCACGCGCATGGCCCTCACGGCGAAGCTCCGGCTGGGGTGGGAAGAAGCCTTTGAGCCGACGCTGAAGCTTGTGCGGACTCTGGAAGGGGAAGGACTCGACGGCGTCACCCTTCATCCAAGGCTGGCCAGAGAGAAATTCAAACGGAGGGCCCGTTGGGAGTACGTGGGATACCTGAGTTCCGCGGTTTCCATTCCGGTTATCGGGAATGGGGATATCCGGTCCGGAGAGGATGCGGTGCGCCGGTTACGGAAAGCCGGATGTGCCGGGGTTATGATTGGGCGGCTGGCCGCCCAGAAGCCCTGGATTTTTGCCTTGGCCAGTGGAAGACTTCCTGTTTCCACGGTCAGGCTTGACGAACTCTATTTCGACTTTGTGAGGCTCCTTTCTCTCGAATGTCCCCAGGAAAGACAGATCGGAAGACTTCGCGAATTTACCCCTTACTTCTCCTTAAATTTTCGTTTCGGACACCGGTTGGCCTCAGCCGTTCAGAACGCCCCGACTCTTGAAAGGGCTTTGGAGGAGGCGGCCCGGTTCTTTGAAAGAAACCCAGAAGAGTTGTGTCTCGTGCTGCAGCGGGAAGGCCTTCACCCCGATGCCCCCGGGTGCGGGCGTGAGGCCGAAACCTTCAGGCCGGAGCCTGCTTCTTCGGTTGATAGCGGATAACTTCCACCGGTTCCAGCGTGAGCAGAGCTCCGCAATCAGACTCACCAAAAAGACGGTCAATGACCGGGATGAAGGCGCGAAGTTTCTCTTCCGAATCCACGATTTCGATAACAATGGGAAGGTCCTCCGAGAGCCTGAGAATCTTCGCGGTGTGCATGCGGCTCGACGCGCCATATCCGGCCACCCCCTTGAGGACTGTGGCGCCTGCAAGTTCATGACGCCGGGCCTCAAGAATGAGACTTTCATAAAGAGGTTTTCCTCCGCTGCGGTCGCTCTCCCCAATAAAGATCCGGAGAATCTTGCCATTGCCTGATATTTTCATGGTATTCCAAGCCTCTTTTCCGTGGATGTCATATTTCCAGAAGGTCACACTCAGAGCACGCGCCCGACGGCCATTCCGGCCCACGTTCCGACCAGACAGGCTGTAACCGTGCAGATGATATTGAAGCTGGCAAAGGCCATTTCCCCGTCCTGAATCAAGGATAAGGTCTCGTAGCTGAAGGTGGAGAACGTGGTAAATCCTCCCAGGAACCCTGTGGCGAGGAGCAGCCTCATCTGAGGCGTTATCCATAGGGTGCGTGAGGAAAGACTCATGACCAGTCCAATGAGGAGGGAACCAATCACGTTAACCGCCATGGTCCCCCACGGGAAGCCATTCCCGGAAGATTCCTGAACCCATCCGGCCAGAACATAACGCACAAGGGCCCCGAAACCGCCCCCCGTGAAGACCATGATGAATTTCTGCATCATCCCAAGATTCTCGCCGCTGCCTCAGTCTTTCAGCAGGAGCTTCCGGACGTCTCCCGTTCTCAGGGTGACACGGACGGCATCCAGGTGTTCCAGAAAGGGAAGGGCATATTTCCGCGACGTGCCGATGGCATCCCGGAATTCGGCCACCGTCATTTCCGAGCGTTGGCGGAAAAAGGTTCGAACACGATCCAGCATGTCTGCATAGGCCTCTGCCGAAAGAAAGACCGAGTCATTGACCCGCTTCAGCTTTTCCTCCTTGCAGAGTATCTTCAGCAGTTCTGCGACGGTCCTCTCCGGGACGTTCATGGCTGTCGAGATTTCCTTAAGGAAGGGGGGATGAAGGCCGCCCTTCCGGACAAGGTCCAACACCCTTTCTTTGCCGGCCTCGTCCGAACTTGAAAGCATGAGCTTGAATCCCGCAGACCGCACGATCTCTTGTTCAACAACGGCTTCCCGAACCCCCCCCAGCCGAGTCCCAAAAACCCTGACTGAAAGTCCAGGAAAGAGGCCACGGAGTTCCTCCTTCGGCATTCCCGCCTTCCTCGGATTGTCCTTGTGGTATTTCTTGAGGCGCTCGAGAACTCGGGTACGAAATGTGGCCAGGCCGTCGGCATGAACCAGATGTTCGTCCTGTGCCGAGAGGCGTCCCTTCTTCACGAGTTCGTTTACGGCCGCCACCATGTCCGGCACATCGCCTCGGATCCAGCCCTCCAGGCGACCCATTGAAATCCCGTAAATACCTTCGCGACGCACCTTCGTTTCTATGGAATCCTGGAGCGGGCCCGAGGCGAAGACCTCCAGATCGGTTATTCCATCGGCTCTACGCCGTCGCCGCGGAGAGGGGTCGAGCACGACTCCTCCCCCCATGGTGACCAGAGGGGAAAGACGTCGGACGACAAAACGGTCCCCGGCCATTGTGACCACCGGTGCCTCCAGCCTTAGCTGACAGAAAGCCTGTCCGCCGGGCTTGAGCGGGTCGACTTCGTAAAGAACCACGCGGGCAACGGTTTCAGCCGTGCCCACATGAAAATGGATCTGGTCCCGGTTCTTGAGTGCGGGGGCGTCCTTGAGGAGCCTGATTTGCCCGTCGATAACCCTCGTGCCCCTCAGTTTTCCCGGCACCGTGAGCACATCCCCGCGGACGATCTCATTCTTTTCAATTCCCTGCAGGTTAACGGCGACCCGTTGCCCGGCCACAGCCGTCGTCAGGCTGTGACCATGACTCTGGAGGCTGCGGACCCTTGAGGTCCTGCCGCTCGGCAGGATTTCCACCATTTCGTCCACGGAGACCCGTCCGTCCAGGGCGGTTCCCGTCACAACGGTTCCGAAGCCCTTGAGGGTGAAAACCCGGTCAATGGGCAGGCGGAAAACGCCTTTTTGTGATTTCAGGGGGACCTGTGATGCCATGGCGTGGAGCGCCTTCCTTAGAGATTCCAGGTTGGCCCCGGTCTTCGCGGAAACCGGGATGATCTCTCCCCCTTCAAGAAAACTTCCCCTGAGAAAGCCCCGGACGTCTTCGGAAACGAGTTCCACCCAGTCTTCTTCCACGAGGTCTATCTTGGTCAGCGCCACCAAGCCCCGCTGAATGCCAAGGAGATTGCATATGGACAGATGTTCGCGGCTTTGAGGCATCACGCCCTCGTCAGCCGCAATGACCAAAACGACCATATCAATGCCGCCGGCCCCGGCCAGCATATTGCGAATCAGACGTTCATGCCCCGGGACATCCACAATTCCAATATTCACGCCGTCGGGGTAGGCCAACTCGGCAAATCCAAGATCAATGGTGATCCCGCGTTCCTTCTCCTCCTTGAGGCGATCCGGGTCAGTGCCTGTAAGGGCCTTGACCAGTGAGCTCTTGCCGTGGTCAATATGGCCGGCTGTTCCAAGGATGACGTTGCGGCTCATGGGACACCTGCGGGGAGACCCTGCCCTGGCAGGGAGCATATGCTCTGCAACCCGACCTCCGGCAATTCAGAGAAGGTTCTGTTCATGAAAACTGAGGTATCCCTCACTGGAGACAATGACATGGTCGTGGACCTTGATGCCTAGGGGTGCCACGGCCTCCCTGATTGTTTGCGTAAGGGACAGGTCTTGCCGGGATGGGGTCAAATCGCCGCTCGGGTGGTTGTGTGCAAGCAGAATCCCTACGGCCCCAAACCTGAGGGCGAGTTCCGCGATGGTCCTGGGATAGACTGCAGCCTGGTCGACCGTGCCTTCGGTGAGGAGTTCTTCCCCGACGAGCTGATTCCGTGTATTCACAAAGTACACCCTAAACTGTTCCCGCCCCAAGCTCCCGAAGGACTGCCGACAATAATCGTACAGCGTCTTGGGCGAGGAGAGGGAGAAGCGCTTCCAGCATGTTTCCTTCAGGAGGCGTTCACTCGTTGCGTGAAACAGCCGGAGAAGCAGGGCCGAGTGTTCGCCAATACCCTCAATCTTTTTCAATTCCTCGAGATCAGCAGTAAAAGTCCGATTCAGCGTCCCAAAGGCCTTGATCAAACGCTTTGCCGTGGGTTTCGTATCCTTTCTGCTGACCGCAAACGACAGGACGAATTCAAGCACTTCGTGGTCCGAAAATGCGGCAAGCCCCTTTTCTGTGAAGCGTGCTTTGAGTCTCCTTCGATGTCCGGTCGCGTCTTCGGGCATGGGGTTTTGAGTCTCAGGGAGCTCTCCCCAGAGCCCTGGAAAGGGCCTCGGCAAGCAGCGCATCGTCTCCGGAGAAGAGAGTGCGTACATCCAAAAGGAGAGCATCGTCACTGATCCGCGCCACAACGGGCGGGTCGGAAGTTCTGAGTCGCATTTCGAGTGTCTGGAGACTGACGGACCGGGGTTTTACCGCCACGACGGCCGTCTCCAGGCTCTTTTCAGGAAGGGAGCCCCCGCCCGCCTGTGAAACATCCTTCCTGACCGCTACGTCTGCCGTCTTTCCAACCCGGCTCCGGATCCGGCGGGCCAGGCGGGAGGCCCGGCCTTTCAGTGTCGGCAATGGGGTCGTAAGCATGGTAAGGGCAGGGATCGTCTTTCGGGCTGTTTCTTCGTCCCGGTAAAGCTTAAGCACGGCTTCAAGGGCGGCCAGAGTCATCTTGTCAACCCGAACAGCGCGGGTGAGCGGATGCCCCTGTATCTTTCCGATAAATTCCTTCCGGCCCACGATGATTCCTCCCTGCGGGCCCCCCAGAAGTTTGTCCCCGCTGAAGGTCACGATATCTGCCCCCCGACTCACGATGTCCTGCACCGTGGGCTCGCCTGCGATTCCATAACGGGCCAGGTCCAGAAGAGAACCACTTCCGAGGTCGTACATGACCGGAATCCTTCTCTCCCGGCCCAGTTTCACCAGATCCTCTATAGCCGTTTCTTGCGAGAACCCGACAATCCGATAATTGCTGGGATGGACCTTGAGGATGAGCGCTGTGTGTTCGGTCAAGGCAGTCTCATAATCCCTGAGGTGTGTCTTGTTCGTTGTGCCCACCTCCTTAAGACAGGCCCCCCCCGCCCGCATAACGTCAGGAATCCGGAAAGAACCTCCGATCTCTATGAGTTCTCCCCGGGAAACTACGACTTCACGCCCGGCTGCGAGTGCGGTCAGGCACAGGAGCACCGCCGCCGCGTTGTTGTTGACGACGAGACCGTCCTCCGCACCGGTAATCTCCTGAAGAATTCCGGTAATGTGGTCGTATCTTTTTCCTCGGCGTCCCTGCTCGAGGTCGAACTCCAGGTTCGAATAGGCCACTGCACCCTCCATAACCTTCTCAAGAACTTCGCGTGGAAGTGGTGCCCTGCCCAGATTTGTGTGCAGAACGATTCCTGTGGCGTTGATGACCCTTCGGAAACGGGTTTTCGAAAGACCTTGAAGCCGGTCCTCGATGGCCGTATCGAGGCCCTCCATGGCCGTCGAAGGAGCTGTTCCGGCGAGGATCTTCTCCCGAAACTCCTGAAGGGCTTCCCGGACGGCCCTTACCACCAGGGTTCGGGGATGAAGGGAGAGCCATCGGGCGGCCGGCAGCCCCCGAAGCATCTCGTCTACGGCCGGCAACGATGCGAGCATCTGCTGCAGTTCTCTCTTGTCCATAACCGTTTATGACCGGAAACCCTAAGACCTACCCCCGCCCCCTGCACCGGAAGACGGTATCATTATTTCCGAAAACACGATGCTTTTTCAGAGGCGACCGGACCGGATGATTGAAATGAGAAGCCAGATCCCAAGGATCAGGGCAAAGAGAAATGAGGAGAGCCCAAGGAGAGAAATTCCATACACCCTTGGTCCGATGGCCGACGCATGCATAATGGCAGAACTCAGCAGGAGCGCGGCCACGATAAGGCTGAAAGCAATCCGGTTGCTTGAGCGGTCAAAGTCGCGGATCAGACGTTCCAGGCCCACGTGATGCATTTTTATATGAAAATTATCCTTGATCATTTTCTGGGCAAGCATGCGAAGCTGTCGGGGAAAAGTCACCGTAAAGTCCCCCAGATCCACCACGTTCTTTCGGGCTCGTTCAAATGCCTTCCCTGGATCCAGACGTGTACGCATGAGTTTCGACGCATACGGTTCCGCGGCCTTGAAGAAATCAAAGTTCGGGTCCAGTTCGCTGTAGATGCTCTCCAGAACCATCATCGCCTTGTTGACCAGGAGAAGTTCGGAAGGCAACCTCAGCCGGTGACGGGCCGCAATTTCGGTAAGGGCATTCAGGTAGGCGGCGAAATTAATTTCCTTCAGAGTCAGTCCGTACAGCGGTTCCACGAAATCTGCGAGATCGGTTCTGAATTCGGAGCGGAACTGATCCATGTCAATGTCCTGGCTGACGATGCCCATCTCGATGTATTCACTCACAATGCGATCAAAATCCTTGCTGAGGAGAGCCATGAACAGGTTCGCAATGTGTTCCCTCAAGGTTTCGGTGACCCGCCCCACCTGTCCGAAATCGCAGAAGGCGATCTGGCCTTCAGCGGTTACGAAAATGTTTCCGGGGTGAGGGTCTGCGTGAAAAAAGCCATGTTCGAATATCTGTTTGAAATAGGCTCCCACTCCGTTCAGGGCGACTTCCTGCCGATTCAGACCGAACCGGTCAATGCCGCTGACGTCGTCGATATTCACGCCGTCGATTCGATCCATGACAAGAACGTTTCTTGTCATGAACTCCGGGTATATTCTGGGGATCATGACCTCGGGCGTTTCGGCGAAAATTCTTCTGAAACGACAGGCGTTGCGACCCTCATCGGTAAAATCGGTTTCCTTGCGCACGGTCCGAGCGAACTCCTCGACAATGCCCTCCGGATTGAAAAAGTTGGCCTCCGGGATGTAACGGGACATCAGCCGAGCTATAACCCGGAATATTCGTATATCGGTTTCGATGACGTCCCGAATCTGGGGTCGTTGGACCTTTACGACCACCCGCGTTCCGTCCGAAAGAACGGCCTGGTGGACCTGGGCAATGGAGGCTGCCGCGATGGGGTCATCGTCAAAATCGCGAAAAGCGGTTGTGAGGGGAAGCTTGATCTCATTCTCAATGATGCTTCGAGCCACCTCGGGTGCAAAGGGAGGGACCTCGTCCTGAAGCCTTTTCAGCTCGTTCGCATAAGATTCGGAAATGAGGTCCGGACGAGAAGACAGAAGCTGGGCCAGCTTGATGAAGCTGGGTCCCAGTTCCTCAAAAACCTTTCGCAGGCGTTCGGGGCCTGTAATATCCCGGTCGGTGTCCCAGTGGGTGAGACCCTTTACCCGTTTGC
>QJVM01000012.1 GCA_003235715.1 Nitrospirota bacterium | reverse complement strand
CGTGGGCAAAATGAAGGCTGGTGGAGACCACACCGGGAAGCGTCTTTCCATTCACCCGAACCTTGAGAAAGACCGATTCGCGCGCCGACGTCACCTTCACGTGCTGGCCGTCCACGATACCGAGCGACAGGGCATCCTTGTGATTCATATCCAGAAGAGCCTCGGATACCACCAGGTCCAGGGCCTTGGACCGCGTGGACATGCTACCTGAATGCTGGAGCACGTCCCGTGTGGCCAGCAAGAGCGGATAACTGCCGCTCGTCACCCCGGAAAGGTCCTGCTGGTCCACGGGAGATAAGGCCACGCCTCTGGACTGGGGAGTTCTGCAGGAAGCCAGGGCCTCCGTGTCCAGAGCATTCCGGAGGTCGTCTATGGAACGGATGTTCATCTCCTTGTCCATGGCCCAGGACAGGTTCCGAAGGATCTGCCAGTCGGGAAGACTCTGGCCGGTGCGATCCACGATGCGGACCATGCGCTGGGGCCTTCCCTCGGCACTCATGAACAGGCCGTCCTTCTCCGCCCAGCTGGCCGCCGGCAGAACCACGTCGGCCATGCGGGCCGTATCGTTCATGTTGATGCTGCTCACGATCAGGCACTCAAGCCCGTCAAGGGTCTCGTTTACCTGGGCCGCACCGTGGAACGAAACCAGCGGGTCCTCGCCCATAACGATGAGCCCTTTCACCTTGCCCTTTTCATAAAGCATCTCCCGAAGCCCGAGGCCCGGCGTTCCACTGACCGGTGCTCCAGCCGGCGCACCGTCCGGTCGCACGCCCGCCCACCACGCACCAAACGTGTTGGCATACTCGGCCGGAATCTGCACGGCATCCGGCCCGTCGCCAAGAAGGATCGCCAGGTTGCAGATCGCCCTTACCAGGGCCGGGTCTTTCGTATTCTCCGAAAGCCCGAGCGTGGCCACAATCAGCCGCGACTTCGCGCCCGCAAATGCCCTGGCTGCGGACAGCAGTTTTTCCTCAGGGACACCGCAGATCGCGGTTACCTTCGTCGGGGCATAAGCCTCGAGATTCTTGACCAGGTCACCAAAGCCTGAAATCTTCTCGGCCCGGGCGCGGTCGCACAGACCCTCGTCCAGGATAATCTTCATGAACCCGTTCACAAGCGCCACTCCGGTTCCGGGTTTGTTCCGGAGCCAATGCGTGCTGTGCCGGGCCAGCTTCGTCTCCTGGAAATCCGAAACGATGAGTTCTCCGCCCTCCCGCTTGGCCTGCATGATATTCAGGCCGAACACCGGGTGGGTCACGCCGATATCGGAATCCACCACGAGCACGGCCTCCTTGCCCAACGGCGACCGGAGGTCCATGGCATGAGGAACGCCGGTGTTGAAGCACGCCTGGAACCCTTCTTCGGCGGCCGAGAAGCTGAGGGACCCGGAGAAATCGATATTGTTGGAGCCGACGACCTCGCGCATGAACTTCTGGAGCATGTAGTTGTCTTCCACGGTGCACCGGTGGGAACCGACGGCTCCCACGGCCTCTGCGCCGTGCTGACTCGCCACGTTCTTCAGGAGTTCGGCCGCCCGGTTCAGGGCTTCGTCCCAGGAGGCTTCCACGAGTTCGCCCTTCTTCCGGACCAAGGGGCTCTTGAGGCGGGCCTCATCATAAATGTAATCAAACCCGAAACGGCCGCGGCCGCAGAGGTTGCCGTCCGAGGCGCCTTTGTCTTCCTCTCCCCGGGCCCTGAGAATCTTGCCCTCGCGGATGCCGAGCGTCAGCGTACATCCGCACCCGCAGAAGGAGCAGATGGACTCCTTTTCCTCGAGATACCAGGCCCGGGCCTTGAACTTGTACGGCTTGGCCAGAAGGGCTCCCGTGGGGCAGGCATCCACGCACTGGCCGCAGTAATCGCATTCCAGAATCTCCCCGAAGGCCGGCGTGACCACCGTCGGAAACCCCCGGCCCATGAACCCCAGCGCGCCCCGACCCTGGTGTTCGGCACAGATACGCACGCACTTTCCGCAGAGGATGCAGCGATTGGAGTCGAGCTCGATGAGCGGACCACGCACGTCGGCCGGCTTGTCCTTGCGCCAGCGGATGAAACGGCCCTCGGGCTTTCCGTATTCATAGGCCAGGTCCTGGAGGTCGCACTCTCCGGCCTTGTCGCATACCGGGCAATCCAGCGGATGGTGAACGAGCAGGAGTTCCAGAACGGTCTGTCGGGCCTTCCTCAGTTTCGGGGTGTCCGTCAGCACCGCCATACCCGCCTGTATAGGGGTGGAACAAGCGGCAAAAAGCCGGGGCTGGCCTTCAAGTTCCACAAGACAGAGTCGGCAACCGCCGTAAGGCCGGAGTCGCTTGTCGAAACAGAGATTGGGAATCTTGATGCCGTTGCCCTTGGCGACCTTGAGGATGGTCTGGCCGTCCTCGGCCTGAACCGTGCGACCGTTTATGGTGAGCTCGATCATCAGTGCTTACCCCCTTCAGCGGCTGCGGCCGTCCCGGCCAGTTTCCGGGACGCCTTGATCTGTATCGAGTTGAACTTGCATTTGTCGTAGCACGTCCGGCATTGGATGCAGAGTTCCTGGATGATGCGGTGAGGCTTCTTCTTTTCTCCCACGATGGCCTCCTGCGGACAGGCCCGGGCACAAACGCCGCAACCCGTGCAGATCTCCGGATCGATCTCGAAGCTGGCCAGGTCCCTGCAGATGCCCGTCTTACACCACTTGTCGTGAATGTGAGACTCGTATTCATCGCGGAAGTAACGAATCGTGGTCAGGACCGGGTTCGGTGCCGTCTGGCCCAGACCGCAGAGCGAGGTGTTCTTGATGTCATCACAGATATCGATGAGGGT
>QJVM01000057.1 GCA_003235715.1 Nitrospirota bacterium | reverse complement strand
CCAAGAACCCCAATTCGACGGGTGTCATGGCGGAGATACCCGATATGGCGAAATTCCAGGAGTTACTGCAGTCCGACGAGGGCAAGAGAGCGATGCGGGAAGACGGCCTGAAGGTTGAGACGATGCGGATGTTGGTCGAGTTTATTCCATAGTTGGAGAGCAAGTTGAACGTTCGCCTAACCATGCGCTCCAGCGAACTCGGCCATCACACTCTGGTTGCGGTCGAAGGCCCTCGCGGGTCGAGTCGCTGAGCTTGGGATGGTAGATGTCCGCTTTCGGCCAGAAGCGGACATTGCTGCGCTGCTTCCGGACAGGGTTTAGCACCTTTTTGACGACGTCATAAATTCAGCGTAGCTTCTTCTCACTCGGACTCCCACCCGGGGATGGATAAGAGCAACTCACCGCCCACCCATCAGAACTGGTGGCAGTGGCCAAGCGCTTTCGGGTGCAACAAGAGCCACCTTCCGACTCATGCCTGGAACGTTGCCATTGCACGTCCGGGTTCTTTTATACAGGAGGTTTGAAAATATCGGGGTTCGCTGTGCGAACGTCAGTTCGATATTCGATTAGTCCACTAGTTTCCGCGTTTGTTCTTGGAGTGGTGCTTACGGGCTGTGCTGGCATCGACACCGCTCCCACTCCGGAAGCGCGACAGGCCTTAGCCCCAACCGGCAAGCTTCGAGTCGGGCTCGTACTCGGCAGTCCGATACATGTGATACGGGAGTCCGCGTCGGGTCAGATGAAAGGGATGGGACATGACTTGGGAAAGGAATTGGCCCGGCGTATGGGGATTCCGTTTGAGCCAGTTCTCTACCCATCGCTCCGAGTCCTTCTCGCGGGCAGCAAATCCGGCGATTGGGACGTTGCCTTCTTCCTGATCAACCCTGCTCGGATGAAGAATTTTGATTTCACCGCTCCCGTCCTGGAGCTCGAGCTTGGCTATTTGGTCCCAAAGGGCTCTACTATCTCAGCATCCGTTGACGTAGACCAACCCGGAATTCGAGTCGCCTTCCAGGGGAAAAGCACGGTGGATGCCATTCTCTCGCGTACGCTAAAGAACGCGATACTGATTCGAGGCCCACTCACTGCCGGCCTAGAAATGCTGAAGTCCGGGAAAGCAGACGTATATGCCTCGAATAAGGCAAATCTATTCGCAATGTCGGATCAGTTGCCTGGCTCACGGGTTCTCTCTGAGCGGTTCGCTGCGGAGCGCGTCGCGATGGCGATTCCTAAAGGACGCCGTACTGGGTTCACATATGCGCGGAAATTCATCGAAGACGCAAAGTCCGAGGGGTTGGTGAAGGCCGCGGTGGAGAAGGCCGGCGCACGGGGTGTGGTTTTAGTCCCGCCGCAATGATGCTCTTCAATGCGACATGGACAGCAGCGCCAAGGAAGCCGACTGGCTGAAGCCCGCGGCTCACCGACACGTTAGACGAGTGTCCGCTTTCGGCGAAAAACAGGGGAAACGTCAATGAACATGAAACTTATTGACCTTGAGGCCCACTTTTTTACCGAAGACTACATTGCTTACCTGCGAAAAAATGACGATTACCCACGCCTGGAGCCTGTGTCGGTGAATGGAGAGGAGAGGGAGCGTCTTGCGCTCGGAAAGGGGCTCTCAGCGCTACGGGCACAGACCATGGTCAAACTCCTGGACTTTGAGGAAAAGCGGCTGGAGGAGATGGATGCCGCCGGCATCCGGATGCAGGCCCTCAGCCTTGCAGGTCCCGGATGCGAGCTTTTTAAACCGGAGGATGCTGTGAGTCTGGTCCGGGATATCAATAACGAAGCCTCGGAGGTCATCGGAAGGCGCCCGGATCGCTTTTTCGGGCTTGCCGCCCTGGCTCCCCAGGACCCTGAGAAGGCGGCAGAGGAATTGGACAGGGCTGTAAACAAACTGGGCTTTAAGGGAGCCAAGATCAATTCACACAGCCGGGGCGGTGAATACCTGGATCAGGAAAAATATTGGGTCATCCTTGAGAAGGCCTCCGATCTGGGGGTTCCTATCTATCTTCATCCGAGGATGCCGTCTCCCCAGATGATCAAGCCCTTCGCCGATTATGGGTTTCGCCTGGCCGGGCCCACCTTGGGTTTTGCCACGGACACATCCCTGGCGGCCATGCGTCTCGTTTACAGCGGCGTGCTGGACCGATTTCCACACCTCCAGATCATACTTGGCCATCTGGGTGAAGGACTGCCCTTTTGGGTGGAGAGGGTGAATCACCTCTGGGATACTGAGGAGGGAGGGCCGAAACTTTCCCTGGAAAGGAGACCCAGTGATTATCTACGGGACCGGTTCCTGGTGACCACAAGCGGCATGTCCTTTGTACCCGCCTTCATGTGCGCTTATCTGGCCCTTGGCGGGGACAAAATCCTTTTTGCAGTGGATTACCCATTTGAGAAGAGCGTGGATGCTGCCGCGTTCGTCAATAATCTCCCTGTTTCAGAGGATGACAGAGCCAAGATCGGTTTCGGGAATGCCGAAAGGATTCTAGGCTTAGGGGGTAACCTTCCAGATTGCTGACGCTCGGCGTGTCCGGAAGAATCCATCGTGTCGGGTCTCGGCGAACCACATATGCGCCGTGCCGACGGCTCGAACCTCAGCTCTCCCAGGTTTGAGCGTCCGCTTCGGGTCGGAAGCGGACACCCCCAAACGTCCGCTAACGGCTGCGATTTCAACCGATCGACGCAACGCATTGGGCAAATCGTTCAGCCGGTGTTTCGAAGTTGAGCGTCTTCCTCGGGCGTTCATTTAACCGCCGGGCCACCGCATCGAGGTGCGCCTGCGAGTGAACCGAGAGATCCGTGC
>QJVM01000155.1 GCA_003235715.1 Nitrospirota bacterium | reverse complement strand
CTGGGAGGCAAAGATCTTCCGGATCGCTCCAAACACATTGGTGTAGGTGGCCGGGTTCGAGCGGGGTGTGCGACCGATGGGGCTTTGATCAATGAAACGAATTCCCCCGAGAGGCTCGCAACCCTCCAGACTGCGAAACGGACCGGCCGGTTCGAAGGCGGTCTTCAGACGGCGGGCCACGGCGGGATAGAGCGTATCGGAGATCAGGGTCGATTTGCCTGAGCCTGAGACGCCGGTGATGCAGGTCAGGGTCCCCAGGGGGATCGCAAGGGTGATGTCCCTGAGGTTGTTGCCTGTGGCCCCGGACAGGCGCAGCCATCGGGTATGGCCGGCGGCGGGTTTGGGCAAACGGTGTACGCCGGTCAGTTCGTTCCGGAGGTACCGGGCCGTGATGGTGTCGGCCTGCCGAAAATCCTCCCGGGTTCCACTGAATACCACATCTCCTCCCCGGTGTCCTCCCCCCGGACCCATATCAACCACGAAATCGGCTGCTTCGATGAAGGACCGGTCGTGCTCGACGACCACCATGGTGTTTCCCATGCGTGAGATTTCCTTCACGATCTGCGAGATTCTGGCCGTATCCCGTGCATGAAGGCCAACGGTCGGCTCATCGAGAACATACAGGGTGCCGGTCAGCCGGGCGGACAGCTGATTGGACAGATTGATCCGCTGGGCCTCGCCGCCCGAGAGGGTCTTGGCGGGTCGGGCCATGGTGAGATAATCGAGTCCGACCCGCTTCAGGAAGGACGTCTTGGCCCGGACCAGCCGAAGCGCCTCGTCACTCTTCTCGGAACTGCCCAGAAGATGGTCGAGGGAGCGCTGCCACTCGTCGAGTTCCTTGATGCTCATCGCAGTCAGTTCCACGATGGTCCGGTCCCGGAGCTTGAAGAGAAGGGCCTCGGGTCTCAGGCGGTTTCCGCCGCAGGAACCGCAGACCCGTCCCCTTCGATACCGGCTGAGAAAGACCCGTACGTGAAGCTTGTATCGCCGCGATTCCACCTCCTCGAAGAAATCCCGTACGCTGTAGAACCCATCGCCTCCCTCGAAGATGAGGGTGCGATGTTTCTCCGGCAGGTCCGCAAAAGGGCGGTGGATGTCGATGCCCGCACTCGTGCAATCTTTGAGAAACTCCTTGTACCATCTCCGTCCCGAGGGCTTGAACCACGGTTCGATGGCTCCCTCGGCAAGGGACCGGGATGGATCGGGAACGACACGGTCAGGGTCGTAGTCCAGAATGTTGCCGAACCCGTTACATTCGGGACATGCGCCGCCCGGGTGGTTGAAGGAGAAAAGATTCGGGTCAGGCGCCGGAACCTGCGTCCCGCAGTGGATGCAACTCAGATTCTTTGAGAACCGGTACGGTGTGGGGGCATCCATCAGCGTAACGCAGAGGGAGGCTTCGCCCTCGCGCCAGGCTGTTTCGATGGAATCCGAGATGCGTGGCCGGTCATCGGTGCGGAGAATAAGCCGGTCTACCACAACCTCCAGGGGTTCGGGCCCCGGAATTTCGAATTCGACACCCTTCTGCCGGAACCTTTGATAGCCTCTTCTTCTGAGGGTTTCGAGCCGGCCGGGGTCGGTCTCGAAGGAGATGATGGCCCGACCCTCAAGGTGACGGGTGAGCAGGTGGTCCACGATCCGCGTGGGCGACCAGCGTTCGAGGTCCCGCCCACATGCCGGACAGGTCGGGACGGCCGCGGCCGAATAAAGAAATCGAAAGTAATCGTACAGTTCGGTTATGGTTCCCACCGTGGCCCGTGAACCCCGGGTGCTGTTGCGCTGTTCCAGGGCGATGGCCGGCCGTATATTCCTGACGGCGTCCACGTCCGGCCGGTCTATCTTCTCCAGAAACAGGCGAGCATAGGTGGAAAGCGATTCAATGTATCGCCACTGGCCTTCGGCGAAAAGCGTATCAAAGGCCAGCGAAGACTTCCCTGAACCGCTCACACCGGTGACGACCACGACCTGGTCCTGGGGAAGGGCCAGCGTAATGTTCTTAAGGTTGTTCTGTCTTGCGCCTTCAATGAGGAGATCCCGTGCCGGCATAACTTGATATGCTATCAGGAGAGCGGTCGGCTTAGAAAGCCTCAGGATATTTCTGGCGGCATCCTTTCCGAGCCGAGTGCGCCGGACTCAACCGGTTACGCGGAACGCGGCGTGCGGGGGAGCAGAGCCGGAATAGGATTGCCCCCGGACAGGGTTCTGATATAGTGAACCTGTGAGGGCACCACTTATGCGTCGTCTGGCCTGGGTTACGCTAACCCTCCTGTTTCTCGCCAGCGATGCGGCCTCCGAAACCAAACCATGCATGTATTGCCACCTTTCGGAACGACCGGGACCGACTGACCTGCTCGCGTCGGGAACGGAACTCTGCCTGAGGTGCCATCCGGACCGAACCGGGGGGCGAGAGCATCCCGTGGGTTCATTCCCCACCTTTACGGGCCCGACGCGGCTTCCCCTCGGAGACGGGAGAATCATCTGCACGACATGCCATAATCCCCATGCGTCGACGCCGGGGATGCTCAGACTTCCCCCTCAGGAGCTGTGCCCGGCCTGCCATACCGAATGACGGGGGGTGTTTTGTTTTCGCGTAGATTTATCTGCACGCTATCTGTCCGGGTGCGCTGGTGCCTGCGGGAGCAGAACCTCAGGTATAATCTGGACTTCATGACTTGGATCGACAGCAGAGGGAGGCGTTTATGAACAGAAAGGTTACGGTTGTTGGCGCTGGAAATGTGGGGGCGACCACGGCCCAGTTGATTGCGGAAAAGGGCGTGGCGGACGTCGTTCTGGTGGATATTCTGGATGGTATTCCGCAGGGCAAGAGCCTCGATATGACGGAGGCGGCACCGGTATGGAATACGTCGGCTCGGGTTTTCGGAGCCAACGACTATGGGCCTACGGAAGGTTCGGACGTGGTCGTGGTCACGGCAGGGCTGGCCCGGAAACCGGGAATGAGCCGGGATGATTTGCTGCATGCAAACGCCCGAATCGTAAGGGCTGTGGCCTCGGAGGTGGGAAAACGTTCGCCAGAGGCTGTGATTATTGTGGTCAGCAACCCCATGGACGTGATGACGCAGGTGGTTTTTCAGGAAACCGGTTTTCCCGCCAGGCGTGTTGTCGGGATGGGAGGCGTGCTGGATTCAGCCCGGTTCCGGGCGTTTGTCGCCATGGAGGCCGGGGTATCGGCCCGGGACGTTTCGGCCCTGGTGATGGGAGGCCACGGAGATTCCATGGTTCCACTCCCGAGGTATACCATGGTGGGCGGAATTCCTGTTACGGAGATTCTGGACAAGGCCAGGGTTCAAGAACTCATCGAACGAACCCGCAACGGGGGTGCGGAAATTGTGGGTCTTCTGAAGAGCGGGAGTGCCTACTACGCCCCGGCAGCGGCAAGTGCAGAGATGGCGGAAGCGGTCCTCCGGGACGAGAAAAGGGTCCTGCCGTGTGCCGCCTACCTTGAGGGCCAATATGGGGTGACCGGCGTCTATTCCGGAGTCCCGGTGAAACTGGGGGCGGGCGGCGTTGAGGCGATTCTCGAGCTCAAACTGAGTGATGAGGAACTCAAGGCGTTTCAGGCTTCCGCCAGGGCCGTGCAGGAGGCGGTCAGCAAGCTGGGGGAATCGAAAAGCGCCTGACCCTTTGATGAAGGAAACAACCCGGGTTCCGGGAATACCTTCGGACGCAACGTCTTCTTATCGAAAGGCTGCGGATAAGGAACAACCTATTTCTCGGCCGGGCCCGCCTGAAGAAAACCAAATTTCTGCATGCGATATCGGAAAGCATCGCGTGAGAGTGCCAGCAGGCGTGCGGCACGGGTTTGATTTCCGTCGGTCATCTCCATGGCCTGACGAATGAGTTCCTTTTCAACCTCTTCGATATCCAGCCCATCAGGGGGGATTCGAACGGTGTAGTCCACCGGCACCTCTTGGGTATCCCGACTTTCAGCCTGCCGGCCCCCTGACCGGCCCTTCAGTTCTGTGGGCAGGTGCTCCACATCGATGTACTCCACGTTCTCCAGAATCATGGTTCGTTCTATCACGTTCTTGAGTTCCCGAACATTCCCGGGCCAGCGGTATTCCATGAAAAGCCCTTCCGCCTCCGGGCTGAGGCCCCGGGTGTTCTTCCGGAACTCCGTATTGAATTCGTTGATGAAGTGATTGGCGAGGACGATGACGTCCTTTCCCCTCTTCCGAAGAGCCGGGAGGGTGATGGGGATGATCTTCAGCCGGTAGTACAGGTCCTCTCGGAAGGTCCCTTTCTCCACCTCCTCGTCGAGATTCTTGTTCGTCGCGGTAATCACCCGGACGTTTACGGTGATGTCTTTGGAGCCTCCGACCCGTTTGAAGGTTTTGCTCTCGATGACCTTGAGGAGTTTGGCCTGTGTCGTCAGTTGCATGTCCCCGATTTCATCGAGGAAGATGGATCCCCCATCGGCCAGTTCAAAAAGTCCCTTCTTGGCCGCCTTGGCATCTGTGAAGGCTCCCTTCTCGTATCCGAACAATTCGCTCTCGATCAGGGTGTCAGGCAGGGCGGTGCAGTTGATTTCCATGAAAGGCTGATCAGCCCGGTGCCCCTGGTAGTGGATCATCTTTGCCGTCACGTCCTTGCCTGTGCCCGATTCGCCGCTGATCAGAATGGTAGTGGCATCGCTCTGAGCCACCTTCCTCAGCATATCCACCGTATTCTTCATCTCAGGGGATTCGCCAATCAGCGTATCAAATCCGTAACGTGAGGTAATCTGCGCCCGAAACTCGCTGACCTCGCGCCGGAGTTTCATGGTTTCAAAAGATTTCTGGATGAGGATCTTCAGCTTGTCCATGCTGAAAGGTTTTTCAAGGAAGTCGTAGGCTCCCATCTTGATGGTCTTGACCGCTGTCTTTATGTCCCCGAAGGCGGTAATCATCACAACCAGGGCGTCGGGGTTGACCTCCTTGATTCCCTCCAGGACGGAGACTCCCGAGATGTCCGGCAGGTTGATGTCCAGCAGCGTGAGGTCAGGGGATTCCTCCCGGTAGGCGGAAAGGCCCGACATGCCCTTGTCGGCATCCACCACGAGATAGCCTTCCTTCTCAAGGTTCTGCTTCAGGGACCACCGGAGCAGCTTTTCGTCGTCGACGACCAGTATCTTTTGTTCAGGCATGGCTTAGTTTCTGGGATATCGGAATTGAAATGACAAAACGGATACCGCCCTCCGGGGACGGACTGACCGTTATGATACCATGGTGCTCGCTGATTATCCGCTTCGCAGCGGCCAACGCGAGTCCGAGGCCGCTCTTTTTCTTCTCACTGAGCGGGTCGAAAATGTCGTCACTCAGTTTGGGCGCCACGTTGCCATCCGTCCCCTCCACCTTCAACTGAACCGTGAGTTCATCCTTCTTCAGGCAGGACAGGGTCAGGTGACCGCCGTTACGGATGGACCTCAGGCAGAACAGGGTCATGGCCCGGAGGGCCTCCATCATCAGGTCCGGATCCATTTCAACCTCGGGAACGTTGGAGGATACCTGCAGGCGGACTTCTGCGGAAGCGGAGGTGATATCCTGGTTTACCTGGTGGACCACACTTTCGAGCACGGCGGCCGCCTGCACCACAATGAATTGAGGGGCCAGGGGCTTCGCAAAGTTCCGTATGTCCCGGATGGCCCGGTCGAGGGCCGTTATGCGCTGCTGAATTTCCTCGATGATCTCCTGCCGGGGGTCACCCTCCGGCAGGTCTTCCGAGATAACCTGAACCGCGCCACTGATCCCCGCTAGGGGATTCTTGATATCGTGGGCGATAGAGGACGTAATCGAACCTATGGCGGCGAGGCGTTCCAGATTCTGCACGCGTTCTTCGGTCAGGGCCTCCTGTTGCTTCCTTTGGGATTCCACGAACTCGACCAGGGTGTTGAGGCCCCGGGCCAGGTGCCCGATTTCATCGATGCGGGGTGTGTGATAGCGGACCGAACCTTCCCCCCGCCGGATGCGCTGCATCACGTTCATCAGGGCATGGAGAGGTGTGGTGACCAGGCGTCCGGTGAGCATGAACAGGACCCCTCCCGTCAGGAGCAGGGTGCCTCCGAGGAAGATGAGACTGAGATTTCTCAGATCTCCGAGTGAATGGCCCAGAACCTCATCCGGAGCGAGTTCGATATCCAGGACGCCGATCACCTGCTTCAGGGGGTCGTGGCACGTATGGCAGGGTTTGTCGTTATAGAGGGGTTCAACCTTGGAGAAAAAGTCCCTGTCGTTCTTGATATGTTCAAAAACCTTGGGCTTTGCATCCCGGCTGTACGTCTCGAAGTCTTCAGGATAAATGCTCTTGCCGATCTCCTTGGGGATGGAAGAGGCCAGGATGGTCCCATTCTCTGGATCGAAGACACGAACCTCTTCGAGATCCTGCCTGGCCAGTCCTTCGAGGAAGGACTGGAAATTGCTCGACTGACCGCCGAGCATGTGGGCAAAAAGGCTTGCCTTGATGTGTTCGGCATGCATCTCCGTGCGACGGAATAATTCGTCCCGCAGCGAACGTGCATGGTACCGGTTGACCGCCACCGCAAATGTCCCAAAGAGAACGCAGGACAGGAGACTGGTATAGATGGCGTATCTAAGGCGCAGCGACATGGCTATCCCGGATTCAAAGAACCGTACACACGTAACGGAAACATGGCGATGGCCCTCAACCTAAGGACCCTGCCCGCCCCGGAGCAGCCGCCCGGACGTCAGTGCCCTGGTCTGTGTCCAATAAACAAGCGCAGGAAGGGCCCATTCTTGGCCGGGAGCGTCTCGACCGCTCAGACCAGCCGAGTCTTGTCATCCCGTTACGGGCCTATCCGCCCCCGTAGGAATGCAGGCCCGAAAGAAGAAGGTTCACCCCCAGATAGGTGAATATCACGGAAATAAATCCGATCAGGGCGAGCACGGCCGTCTTGCGGCCTTTCCAGCCCCTCATAAGCCGACTGTGTAGATACAGGGCATAAACGAACCAGGTGATGAGAGACCAGGTCTCCTTGGGATCCCAACTCCAGTAGGTTCCCCAGGCGCTGTCCGCCCAGATGGCCCCGGTGATGATCCCGAGGCTCAACAGGGGAAAACCCACGGCAATTGCCTTGTAGGTAATGTCATCCAGGATATCCGTGGAGAGGGCGAAGAAGCGGAAGACCTTTTTCAGGGAAAGTCCTAAGCGCCAGACAAGACCCAGAAGAACGGCGTACACGACGGCCCCTCCAATCCAGAAAGACACAGGAGGTTGTACAGGGATTTCCCGTCCGTCGGCGCCCATGACCGGCGGGTACAGGGACAATTTGGCCAACATGATGAAGATGCACCAGATAAAGGCCGCAAAGGTCACGGCCCAGAAAAGATACGAAGGGGACTTCTTGTCGTCCGTTTCAAGAATGAGATGCATATTGGCTGTCGCGTAGGAGACGCCAAACGCGCCGTATCCAAAGAAACTGATAAGCACATGGGCGATGAGCCAGTTGGACTGCAGGGCTGGAACCAGAGGCGAAATATCCTTGGACATTCCGGACATTTCGATAAACGCCAGGGCCAGGCCGGCGATAGGGGTTACGAAAGCGCCGAGAGACCTGTTCTTGTAAACGAATTCGATTACGAGGTAGATGACAATCATCGACCATATAAAAAAGACGAGAGATTCATAGAGATTCCGGAGGGGGGCCGAACGGGAAATCGCCAGGAGGAACGACGTGTCCGGAGAAAAACGCATCCACTGAACAAAAGACTCCTGCCACCTCACGATAATAGCGGCGGTCTGGCCCAAGAAGCCCAGAATGGTGATGCCGGTTGCCGTATACCCTATGCCGTTCTTGCGAAAGACAAGATAGGCAATATAGGCGACCATGGCCGCGATATACGCGAACGTGGAGATATTGAAAAGGTCGGAACTGCTCATGAATTTCCTCCTTCAGATTTTACGGTCAACTCGGAAACCATCTTATCCACGGCCTTCTCGAAGGAATGACGGTTTTTGCTGGCGCTGGCCCCCAAGAGAACCCTGGTCTGCTTTCGGTCGGATTCGATTCGGACCCACACCTTCCGATGGCTCATGAAGAAAGCCACGAAAAGGGCAATGGACATAAGGGTGCACCCCAGATAAACGAGCCAAACCCCGGGGTCCTTGCGAACCTGAAGTCCCGTGAACTGGGCACCCCAGTAGTGCGTGAAATCAAGGGTGATCTCGTCCGTCAGTTTCCCGGTCTGGGGCCAGCGCTTCCAGATCCATCCGGGCTTGAGGGTCTCCTTCCCTTCCCGCGTGAAGACCATCTTTACGGCGGGGTTGTTCATGGAACTGGTGTACGTGTAAAGCTGACCCGTCTGTCGGTTCGTCCCCAGGGCCGGCGAAAAGTCGACCACCGTGGCGAAGATGTCGGTACCGGGAATCTGGAAGGGCTGGTTCTTCTTCGCCCATATGGTTTCGTTCTCGACCCCCGGTGTGTTGGCCGTGAATACGAAGTAGCCGTCCTCGGGACTGCTGATCGGACCGTAGCTCGACTGGTAGAAGGTGACCCCCTTATATACGAGCGGATCATTCACTCGGATCCATTTCCTTAAAATCTCCTGCCCGTTTTCAATGACCGAAAGCTCGCTCTTGAACAGCTTGGGCTGGTCCGAACTGCCGTAGAACTCGGTTTCGTACCAGTTGCACTTGACCTCGAACCCCAAAGGGACCTGGCTGCCCGAACCGTAGAGATAGACAACGTCCGAGGTGGCTCCTTCCGGAAGATTCAGCCCGCCTTTAAAGCCGAATATCCCTCCGATGATGGACCCGACAAATATGACGAGAATGCTCCCGTGCACGACATAAACCCCAAGTCTTGAATAGCCCCCCTTCTGCCCGAAAACCTGGGTGCCTCCTCCATCTTCCGGCGCTGTGTTGAACGCAAAACCATGCCCTTTGAGGACCTGCTCAGTCGCGCTCTGCGCCGTTTCCAGGGAGGCCGATACCGTGAACTCTTTCCGGATGGCCAGGTTGCGCAGCACATTCTCCTTGAGGGGAATCATGGGGTCGGTGACGAGCTTCCATATCCTGGGGAGCCGGTCAATGGAACAGATCGTGAGGTTCAGGGCAAAGAGGGAGAGAAGAGTAAGGAACCACCAGGAGTGGTACATATTCATGAACCCCATGGCGTCAAATATCCTGTAGGCCGCCGGGGCCAATCCTTCTCCCACAAAGGTCGACAGAACCTTAATATTCTTCTCGTATCCGGCATTCTGCTCGATAATGGTTCCTACGATGGACGTCAGGGCGAGAGCAGCAATCAGAATGATGGCCAATGTCACCGATGCAAAAAACTTCCAGATGCGATCGGGCAAAGACAAATTTTTTTGCGTGGTCATGATAAGAACATTTCCTTTGAGCCTCTTTGAATTTTCTCTATATTTTCTGGCAGTTCCGCCTAGATTACCGGCAACTCAATACGCCTGTCAATGGGGGCTCGGCGGGGTGTGCACGACGTGCGGACACGCGCAAGGGGATGCGGGATTTTTCGCTTTTCAGGAGCACACTTATGCGCCAGATCACGCAACCGGTTTCAGCTCTCCTGTTCCGGCGGGATACACGCAGGACCTTCCCCACCGCCCGCAAGGTGTTCTCGTGAAAGGGGTAACGCGCCGCTTCGCGGCTGCGTCCCTCTGCCTCCCCGGACAATGGTGGAACTGGACTTTTCTGGGCCCGCGAGTTCTGGAGCCCCCGTTCTCTGCCACCCGGTCTCAGACGAAAAGTCCTTGAAAAGTTATCGAGGGTCGATAGGGTAAAATTGATAGTAGGAATATCCAGGCGACCCCTGAATTTCGTTCGCCGAAAGGGTGATTCATGAAGCCGGTGTGAATCTCCCGGATTGAGGCCTGGCGACGACGCTGGATGGAACCGATGGAGCCATAATGAGTGAGCATGACGAATCTGACGGGCAGGTCCGTACGGAAAGGAAGACCCGGGTCAGGAAGCCGCGGATGTACCGGGTTATTCTTCACAACGATGACTACACCACAATGGACTTCGTGATCTGGGTCCTTAAGGGTGTTTTCCACAGGAGCGATGCCGAGGCGGTTCATATCATGCTCAAGGTTCACCATACTGGCCAGGGGGTTGCCGGGGTTTACACACGGGAACTGGCGGAAACCCGTATCGACCGGGTTCACGAACTTGCCCGCCAGAATCAGCATCCCCTGAGATGCAGCATGGAGCCTGAACGATGAGCATGATCAGTCCCGAAATGGAAATCGCCCTGAGTGTTGCGGCGACCGAGGCCCGTTCCCGGCGGCATGAGTATCTGACCACGGAGCACCTCCTCTACGCACTTCTTCTTGACGAAAAGACCGGTGATATCGTCCGCCACAGCGGCGGTGACGCCGCCGTTGTCAGAGCCAACCTTTCAGACTTTTTTGCAAACGAGGTGGAGGCGCTTCCCGCTGACACGGAAGTGAATCCCGAGCCCACGCTGGCATTTCAGAGGACCATTCAGCGGGCTGCCGTGCACGTCCAGGGGGCGGGGAAGGCGACCATATCCGGGGGAGACCTCTTGATGGCCCTGTTCAGCGAGCCGGATTCGCAAGCGGTTTTCTTTCTGGAACAGGCAGGTGTGACGAGACTTGACGTGGCGAACTACCTCGCTCACGGCGTTTCGAAACTGGAGGGTGACGAGTCGGCGGAAGAAGAGACGGCCGACGGCACTGAACATCCCGAGGGAGGCCCGGAGGTGAGACGGGCGAACTACCTCGAGGCCTATACCGTCAATCTCGTGGAGAAGGCCGCGAAACAGCTCATCGACCCCATCATCGGGCGAGAAGCTGAGCTGAGGCGGACCATGCAGACACTCTGTCGCCGGACCAAGAACAACCCCCTCTACGTGGGCGATTCGGGGGTCGGCAAGACGGCTCTCGCCGAAGGTTTGGCCCTTAGAATCTACGAAGGAAAGGTGCCCGAGGCGTTGAAGGATGCCGGACTTTACCTCCTCGATATGGGGGCCCTTCTGGCCGGTACGAAATACAGGGGAGACTTTGAACAGCGACTGAAGGGAGTCCTCAAAGCCCTTACGCGCACGCCGAAATCGATCCTGTTCATCGACGAGATTCACACCATTGTGGGGGCCGGGGCGACCAGCGGAGGGTCCATGGATGCGTCCAACCTTCTCAAGCCTGCGCTGGCTTCAGGAGAGGTTCGGTTCATAGGGTCGACGACCTACCAGGAATACCGAAACTATTTTGAAAAGGACCGTGCCCTCTCCCGTCGTTTCCAGAAGATTGAAGTACCTGAACCCACCGTGGAGGAGACGGTGAGGATTCTGAAGGGCCTGAAACCCTATTACGAGAAGCATCACGGCGTACGCTATACCGCAGAGGCGGTTCGGGCCGCGGTGGAACTGTCGGCCCGTTATATCAACGACCGGAGGCTTCCGGACAAGGCGATTGACGTGATTGATGAGGCGGGGGCGGGGGTGGCCCTCATGCCGCCGTCGAAGCGTCGGACGTCCATCGGGGTTCGGGACATCGAGGCGGTCGTGGCCCTCACCGCTCGAATCCCTTCACGCAGTGTTTCGGTCAATGACCGGGAGCACCTGGCCAGCCTCGACCGCGACCTCAAGCTGGTTGTCTTTGGCCAGGATGAGGCCATTGAGAGCGTGGTGCATGCCATCAAACTCTCGAGGGCCGGCCTGGGGCACCCGGACCGTCCGGTGGGGGCGTTTCTCTTCACAGGACCCACGGGCGTGGGAAAGACGGAAGTCGCCAGGCAACTGGCCGCGATCATGGGCGTGCAGTTCCTGCGTTTCGACATGAGCGAATACATGGAGCGGCATGCCGTTTCCAGGCTGATAGGCGCGCCGCCGGGCTATGTGGGCTTTGACCAGGGAGGTCTTCTTACGGATGGCGTCATTCGCAACCCTTACGCGGTGCTGCTTCTTGACGAGATCGAGAAAGCTCACGTGGATATGTTCAATATTCTGCTTCAGGTCATGGATTACGCGACGCTCACGGATAACAACGGCCGGAAGGCAGACTTCCGGAATGTCATCCTGATTATGACCAGCAACGTGGGGGCCAAGGACCTCGCTCGGGGAAGCATAGGTTTTTCCACCCCAGCCCGGGAGGGCACGGAGGTCACACGAACGGAAGTGGGATCGGCCATGAAGGCGACCTTCAGTCCCGAATTCTTGAATCGGCTCGATGCCGTAATCCCTTTCAGCCGCCTCAGCGCCGAGACCATGGAACGGGTTGTGGACAAGTTTACGGCTCAGTTGGAGGTCCAACTTTCGGAGAGGAAGGTTTCGATCCGCCTGCTTCCCGAGGCCCGGAAGTGGCTGGCCGAAAGAGGGCACGACCCCACCTATGGAGCGCGGCCTCTCGCCCGCCTTATTCAGGCCGAGCTCAAGAAACCCCTGGCCGATGAAATCCTCTTCGGCCGACTTTCGCAAGGCGGGCAGGTGACAGTCGGTCTGGCGGACGGGAAGCTTGCCTTTTCTTACTCTTAAGGAGGCGTTTTCGGCTCGCGGGTTCTTCCATCCAATCCGCGAGACCCGGTTTTTCAGTCCGGGGGGACGGCCGGTACGATTCCCAGAGGGGCATCCCATGTGATGCCCCGATGGCTCAGTCGCTCCATCGCCTTTCCCGATGTGGGGCAGGCTACGGAAGAGGGCCTTTTGGCCATTGGTGGCGATCTATCCCCTGCCCGGCTGATTGAAGCCTACCGGCAGGGGATTTTTCCCTGGTACAGCGTGGGCCAGCCCCTTTTGTGGTGGTCGCCGGACCCTCGGGCCATCATCTCTGTTGAAGAGTTTCGTTTGGGACGGACCCTCCGGAAGGTCCTTCGCCGGAATCTGTTCGAGGTGACGGTCAACCGGGCTTTCGACGCGGTTATTGAGGCCTGCGCGGATATCCACGAGGAGCCGGGCGGTTCTGGCTGGCTTACCGAGGAGATGGTGACGGCATACAAGATGATGCACCGTCTGGGGCATGCGCACAGTGTGGAAGTCTGGAAAGGTGATCAGCTTGCAGGCGGCCTCTATGGCGTAAGCTTCCAGGGATTCTTTGCCGGAGAATCCATGTTTCATGTGGTCTCCAATGCCTCCAAAGTGGGCCTGGCTGCCTTGGTGGCGCGAATGAAAGAACGAGGAATGAGCCTGTTGGACTGCCAGATGGCCACACGCGCGACGATTCCCCTGGGCGCCGTGGAGATATCCCGAGCCGAGTACCTGAGGCTTCTGGGGAAGGCCTGGTCGCTTCAGGTAGGATTCTAGCGATGCTCTCCTGGCTGGCTCTGAGGGACGGCGTTCTTCTCAGGAAGCTCGAAACTCCTGCAGTCTACCAGCCGGATACGGACACCCTTTTCGAAATCGATGAGGACGCTTTTCAGTTTCTCCTCGGCTGCGCGGAGACCGGGGTTCCTGAGTCCGGGGCGGAGGATCCGGAGTTCATCGAATATTGCCTGGATGAAGGGATACTCGAGAGGCGTTCCCGGAAACCCCGGCCACGACAGGTTGCCGTGAAACCCGGTCCTGTCCCCTCGCTCCGATATCTTGAGCTTCAGGTTACCAATCGATGCAACCTGAGATGTCTTCACTGCTATCTCGGACCGGCGCGTGCCGTGGACCTGACCGCCGCGGAGGTGAGGCAGGTTCTCCGGCAATTTGAACAGATGCAGGGCCTCCGGCTTCTGGTTTCCGGGGGGGAGCCTCTGTTGCATCCGCAATTCCATCAACTGAACAGGATGTTCCGGGCCACGAAGGTGAGGGTGGTGCTTCTTTCAAACGGGACCCTGATAGACAGGACGGTCGCCCGGGAGCTGAATGTCCACGAAGTTCAGGTGAGCCTTGACGGAATGAAGGCGGGCCACGAAGCCCTGCGGGGTGCCGGCTCGTTTGACAAGACCTTAAGGGCCATCCTTGACCTCCGAGAAGCCGGGAAGGCCGTGTCTGTGGCCACCATGGTCCATAAAGGCAATCTCGACGAGCTTGACGAACTGGCTGGCCTGGTCCGTGACCTCGGCGCCGAAGAATGGTCCGTGGATGCCCCGGCCGATGCCGGGACGCTCTCCCGGAATCGAAGTCTACTGGTTCCTGCCGAAGAGGCGGGACGGTATTTATCCTATGGTTTTGGAGGCAGCCTGCATGAAGGGGGCGACAATAGCCTCTGCGGCTGTCATCTGATGACGATTACCGCCCAGGGGACGGGCTGCAAATGCGGTTACTACACAGACCGTCCTGTGGGCCACGTCCGGGAGGGACTTGAAACTCTGTGGGCCCGTCTTCCCAGACAGGGAACAGACGCCCTGTCTTGTCGTTGCTGTCACCTGGACGACTGCCGAGGCGGCTGTCGTTACCGCGCGGAGAAGGCGGGAGACCCCTTGGGCCCAGACCCGGTCAAATGCGCGGCCTTCGGCATCCGACCGGCGTAACCCGGCTTTTCATCCGGGGTTCCGGCGGGCAAGTGCCGGGAGTGTCTTGAAGTGACCGGCTGGCGCGGTCGCGGAGATCACTCGAGGCTGACCACGTTCTGATCCCCGACGACCACGAGAATGAATCGGTCAGGGTGAAGGTACTCCTGGGCCACCCGCAGCACGTCTTGCGTCGTCACCCGATTTACGGCATCTAGGTAATCTTCCAGATAATTCATGCCCAGACCAAAATACTCCACTGAAGCCAGTAGGCCGGCCATCTTTGCGTTTGAATCCATGCGCAGAGGCAGGCTCCCCGTGATGTAGGCCTTGGCGTCAGCGAGTTCCTGGTCTGTCACCGGCTCGGTTTGTATGCGTTCCATTTCCTTCAGCACCTGGCCCACCGCGGTGGCCGCCGATTCGTTCTTGGTCTGGAACACGACTTCGAAGGCGCCGGTCGTCTTGTTGGGGGCGAAGGAACTGTGGATGTCGTAAGCGAGGCCCATATCGTCCCGTACGGTGTCCATGAGCCGGGACGCAAACCCTCCGCCGCCGAGAATGTAATTCATGACGAGCACCGCATAATAATCAGGATGCGACCGATGAATGCCCGGATGTCCGAGGATAATATTGGCCTGGGTGATCTTCTTGTCGATCCGAACGATTTTTCGCGCGTCCGGTAAGGACAGGGTGTACGGCTTCTCCTGAGCCGGTTCCCCGGGCTTCCAGTCCTTCATGAAACGGTCTACCAGGGCCACGACCTCGTCCCGGTCCACATCCCCCACGACGGCCATCCATGCACGGTTCGGTCGGTAGTACCGGTCATGAAATTCGACGATGTCCGACCGGTTGATGCGGTCGAGGGATTCCTCGGTCCCCTCGGGCGGCCAGGCCAATGGGTGGTTTCCGTACAACTCCCGGGCGAAAGTCTTCCCGGCGATGCTTCCCGGATCCTCCTTCTGGCGCGCGATACTGCTCTTGAACTGCGCTTTCTTTCGGACGACCTCGGATTCGGGAAATGTCGGGTGCATAAGGATATCGGAGAGAAGTTCGAATCCGAGTGGAAGATCCTTACTGAGCACGGACAGGCTGATCGTCGCATATTCCCCCCCGCCTTCAGCCGAGAGGGAGCCTCCAACAAACTCAATGGCCTCGTTGAGTTCGTCTGCGGTGCGAGAGCTTGTGCCCTCGCTGAGGAGAGAGGCCGTGAGGCTGGAGAGGCCGGCCAACTCTTCCGTCTCTTCGGTCTGGCCCGCATGGACGCCCAGGGTAATCTTTACGATGGGCAAGGTGCGTTTTTCGCTGTGAAGAAGCACCATCCCGTTGGAGAGAATCTCCCGCTCGGCCAGTCTCGCGGGGGTGGCTCCCGCAAGAGCCGGATAGAGGAGGAGACTGGATAGCAGAACCCAACAGGAAGCGGGGCCAAGAAAGCTTCTAGGCGGTGTGAAGAAACTCATAGGGTCCCCCCGGGGCTTGTTTCAGGTATCAGGATTCCTGTTGTTTTCCGGTCATCCATAAGATATTCGCGTGCGACACGGCTGACGTCTTCTGCGGTCACAGCCCGTATGCCGTTTACGTAATCATCGATCTGTCTCCATCCCCCGGCCATCTCGAAGCCCCCGATGGTTCTGGCCTGCATGTAGATGGAGTCCTGCTCCATGATGAAACCCGCTTCGACCTGATTCTTCGCCTTCTGGATCTCCCGTTCTGTTGGAGGCGTTTGCTTTATTCGTTCGGCTTCCGCGAGAAGGGCCTGCTCTAGGTTCTCTCCGGATTTCCCCAATGCGGCGGTCCCTCCCAGATATAAAAGGCCGGGCCCGTTGGCAAGACCGTCATAGGCGGCCCACGCTGAAAGGGCGAGCTTCTGTTCATGGACCAGGGCCTTGTAGAGGCGCGACGTCCGGCCTTCCGAAAGAATGCTTGCAAGTACGTCCAGGGCATAGGCATCTCGGTGTGGAAGCGCCGGGGTCTTGAATACGATCATCACGTAGGGCAACTGGGCCTCCTTGTGGACCATGACCCTTCGTTCTCCGTACTGCGGCCCCTCCTCAAGATCCGACCTTCGCAAAGGCGGCCCGGGCCGGATGTGGCCGAACCAAGACCGTATACGCTCCACGGTTTCAGCGGTATCGACGTCCCCGACCACCATCACGACGGCGTTGTTCGGCGTGTAAAAGCGATGATAATGCTCTACGAGGTCAGAGGGGACAATACTGTTCAGGTCGGACATCCACCCGATTACCGGACGATGGTAGGGATGGGTCTTGAACGCTGCGGCCATGACCTCCTCATAAACGAGACTCTGCGGATCGTCCTCGTAGCGGAGTCTGCGTTCCTCCTTCACAACGTCTCGCTCGGACATGACCTCCTGCTCGGGCAGGAGAAGATTCGACATGCGATCCGCTTCCAGTTCCATGGCAATGGGGAGGCGGTCGGCCGACATGAGCTGGAAATACCCGGTGTAGTCCTTGGAGGTGAAAGCGTTGTCGACGCCGCCGGCCCGTTTGATCGTTTGAGAAAAGGTCTTGGGACCGAATTTCTCCGTACCTTTGAACATCATATGTTCCAGAAGATGGCTGATTCCGCTTCGGCCCAGTGGGTCGTCCACGCCGCCGACCCGGTACCAGATCTGGAATGTGGCGGTCGGTGCCTTACGGTTTTCGAGAACGAGAATCTTAAGCCCGTTCTCGAGAACTTCTTCATGAACCGGGTAGGCGGCACGGGCCGCAGTGACCGAAAGGAAAAGGAGAAGCAGGGTCAGGGTTCCTGAAAAGAGCCGGTTTCCCCGAGATGTTTGTGGCATGCAGGTTTCCTCCGTTTAGGGCCTCATGGGCGTCGCCCTATAAGGCCGACAGTATAATCCGCTTCGTCACCGGCAGTGAACGCCAGGGTGAAGAAAGCAAGCACAGGTTCCGGGAAGGGTAGGGATGCGGAAAAACTGGACCAGGGACCTCAATAAACCGACCGGATTCTGCCGGTGACCCGGTGAATGATGACGTGGTCGACCCGTTTGTCCCCCCTGAATACGTCCGTTTCAAAGAAATCCCCTCGTTGCGAAAGAGAGCCAATCCGAAGCCCTCGAGGAACATAATAATCTGTAAGGATCTTCTGCGCCTCAATCGGTTTCAGAACCTTTTCACGGTTTCCGTATACGTGGCTTGATACCGGGGTGAAGGTTCCGTAAGGACTCTTTTCCTCAAGGCTGACGGCAATTTTCCCGCTGTTTTCCGCCTGAGCGAGCCCAAATCCACCTATAAACCCTCCCATCATGAGAAGGCAGGCCCTGATCCATCCCTTGTCGCGCAGATCCATACTCTCTGTCCCCAGTCTATCGTACTGAAAAGTTATCAGCTGAGTTTGAAGACAATATGAAGAGGCGACCCTCAGCGGGAGCGTCGGCGAATCAGCCGATGTCGTTATAGGCCCGGGGACGGAAAGAAACGCCCAGTTCGCTGGCCAAAGCCCGGCAGGCGTCCATATCCACTCCGGGTATGGCCACGGCCGTAACGGAGACGTTTGCTGATGATTCCCGGGCCCGTCTTATGAAATCCAGCATGGCGTCCCAGGCGCTCGGGTTCTCCGGGGAACAAAGGCGATTGTATTCTTCTCGATCAGGCGCATTCAGGCTGACCGAATATTCGTCCACCAGCCCGGAGAGTTCGGGAATCACATCCCGCCCGTGAAACAGTGATGCCTGTCCGTTGGTGTTGACGCGAATCCTCGCGTGCCGTTCCTTCAGCCATTGCGCGACTTCCCGTACGGTTTCCAGGCGCAGCAGGGGTTCTCCATATCCGCAGAACACCACTTCCTTGTAGGGAGAAGGATCGCCAATGGCGGCGATAATCTCCAGGGCCGAAGGCTCGCGGTCGAGACAAAGATTATGACCCTTAACATAGGGGTCGCGCTGACGGACGCAGAAACAGCACCGGTTCGTGCAGCGGTTGGTCAGGTTGAGATACAGGGAATCGCGGATGCGGTATGCGATTCGGGAACTTTCTTCCGGGGTCCTGATACCGAAGAGCCGTCGGGCATTCAGCGACGTGATTCGGGCCACGTCCTCGGGGTGCAGACCTTTCAGCCGGCTGACTTCCAGTGCCGTATGCACGAGGTGAGCCGGCTCATTCCGTTTGCCCCGGTAGGGAACAGGCGCCAGGTATGGCGCATCGGTTTCAATCAGCAGTCGCTCGATGGGGGTTTCCAGCACCACCTGGCGTAAATCTACGGCCTTGGGGTAGGTCACCGGGCCTGCAATGGAGATGTAATACCCCAGGTCAAGAATCGCATGGGCCATATTCACGTCACCGGAGAAGCAGTGAAGCACGCCGTGGAGACGACCTCTTCTGGCCTCAAGAATATCGAGCGTATCGGTGCCGGCTTCCCGCGAATGAATTACCACCGGGAGATTCCTCTCTTCGGCAAGGTCGAGATGCTGCTCAAATACCGCGACCTGAACGTCTTTGGGCGAGTTCATATAGTGATAATCGAGCCCTGTTTCCCCGACCGCCACGGCCTTCGGATGCTCCAGCCATTCGGCGAGAGACGACGCAAGAGTCTGATCAAAAGCGGAGGCGTCGTGCGGATGAATGCCGCAGGCGACGTAGAGTTCCGGGCGCCTTTCCGCAAGGACCAGGCCCCGTTCATTATCCTTCCGGTCAGACCCCGGGACCACCACGTACCGGACCGAGTTGACGCGTGCCCGTTCAAGGACCTGATCGAGGTCCCCGGCAAATGCCTCCATCTGAAGATGGCAGTGCGAGTCGATGAGGTACTCGCTGCCGAAGGGCGATTCGTTCATGTTTCCTTCCCGGACGGACCCAAGAGGGTATCCAGGGCCGCCAGGCCCTTCAGCATCCCCTCCCGGTCGTGAGCTTCGAGTGTGTGCGGCGGCAACTGGGATCCGAACCACTCAAAAAGTCGGATGAAAGGAAAAGTGCCTTCTCCCGGTGGTTGATGCCGGTCAGCGGTTCCGTCGTTATCGTGCAGGTGCAGGTGAAAAATATGGGGAGAGGTTTGCCGGAGCCATTCGGAAAGGTCGAGACGGGCGAAGAGATTGAAGTGGCCCGAATCGAAGCACAATCCGAAGCGCGGATGGTCCATTCGTTGAGCCAGGGCAACGAGGTTGTCCGGCCTATCCTCAAAGATGTTTTCGATGGCGATGCATGTCGGCAGGTCGTCGAGTCCGCGCAGAACGTCGTGCCAGGTCGCGGCCGACCGTTCCAGCCATATTTCGGGGTGAAGGTGATATTTCCACTTTTCGTAACCCGAATGAAAGATTATGGTGGCAACCGGAAACTTCCGGGCTATTCGTGTCACCTGCCTGAATCGGCGGAGGGTAACTTCCCGAACGAGCGGGTCGACGGCGGCCGGGGAAAGGTCCATAAAGGGCGCATGGACAGAAATCCGGGGTGTGTATCCGGGTGTGGCCAGCGTTCGGTCAAGGTCCGAATCCGTCAGACGGTCCAGGACGGGAGCCGAAAACATGATCTCCACGTCCAGACGCCTTTCCCGAAGCCACTCCCAGGATTCGGGCAGCCGCGGGAACGGCACATGGACCGCCCGGCTACGCGGCAACGGGGTCAGCCTTTTTCTTTTCCGATGAGGCGGAGGTCTTCCCTTCCTTCTTTTCCGGAGCGGTGGATGACGTCGAGGTATCGGACTTGGCCGAAGACTGCGGAGTGGCATATCCGTCCTTGTACCATCCGCTGCCCTTCAGGACAAAGGAGGTGCTGGACATGAGCTTTCTCAATTTTCCGGAGCACGAGGAACACTTGGTGAGGGGCGCATCCGAGATGCGCTGCATGACCTCCGTGTGCTTCCGGCATTTGGTGCAGACATATTCGTAGATTGGCATGGGCGTAACTCCCTGGATGCTGAAAATTCTGTGCTACATAAACCACAAATGTTAGCACAAATTTCCTAAGATGTTCATCATCATTATTCGATGGGTTGCCGGAAAAAGGCCCCTGGGGCGGGAAACCTCCAGGCGTTCAGACTTCCCGGAGGGGCCGCTGATGGACGATTCGTTGTCCCGACGGAACCCCTTCGCTTGCGCCGACGGCCGGGGCAGTTGACGTGGCCCGCAGGACAGGTAAAATGGCCAGAAGCAGGGACCGTCATGCCTATCGAAAATTTTGATTATCATCGTCTGGTGGGGAAAGAGGTCGAGGTCACGGCCGATGGGATGGTCTATCGGGGACGGCTTGTGGAGATGGGCGAGGAGGACCTTCATCTGGAATCTCCCGGGGGCTGGACGACCATTCTTTTAGACCGTGTCAGTTCCGTTCGTTTATCAGGGGCGTGAGAGGTTGTTTCGGGTCCTGTTGTCCTCAGCCGGTCCGTTCACGTTCCCTGGTTGAATTCCCGAGATCTCCATAAAGATGCTGGACCAGGGCCACGGCCACAATGGCCGCGGTTTCCGTGCGAAGAAGCCGGGGCCCCAGTCCGGCACGTCGGAATCCGGATTCTTCGGCCTGCGCCACCTCTGTTTCTGTAAGCCCACCTTCAGGTCCGACCAATACGCAAAGTTCTCCGGAAGGCCGGAGGTTTGCCAGGCGGGACAGGGGGGGCGCCTCTTCTTCCCAGAAGACAATCCCGGGTACCCTGCGATATTTCAGAGCGGCTTCCACGGTCATGGGGTCCGATATGGTTGGCACCGTGCTTCGACCACACTGGGCCGCAGCCGCTTCGGCGACGCGGCGCCAACGTGCCGTCCGGCCACCCTTCTGAACCTGGGCCCGTTGTGTAACCACCGGAACGACGGCGTACGCTCCCAACTCCGTCACCTTCTGGACGATAAGGTCCATCTTCTCGCCTTTGGGGACACCCTGGAGCAGGGTTATCCGCAGGGGGGATTCAGCGGTGGCAGACACCCTGAGTGTGCAGCAAAGGACGGCAGTCCGAGGGGCCATGTCCGTTATCACGGCTTGTCGCCTCTCCCCCCGGCCATCAAAAAGGAACAGGCGGTCGCCGTTTCGCAGTCTGAGGACCCGGCTGACATAGTGGGTCTGTTCGCGGTTGAGGGTAACGGTTTCGTCGGGATCCGGGAGGGCTTCCAGAAGGAGGGAGGGAATCATTCGCTGGTGAAAAAGTCGCGGACCTTGTCCTCCAGCCGGTCTACAAAGCCTTTCTCCTGTTCGAGGGTTTCCCCTCCCAGGGCCGCAAATTCCTTCAGGAGCAATTTCTGCTTTTCTGAGAGTCTCTTCGGAACATCAATGACGACTCTGACGAGCAGGTCCCCCCGCCGCGGGGAGCGCAGGCTTGGCATTCCCTTTCCCCTGATATGAAAAACGCTGTGCGATTCGGTTCCCGGGGGTATGTGCAGGCTCGCGCTCTTTCCGTCCAGGGTCGGGACCTTTACGTCCGCTCCGAGGACGGCCTGGGCAAAGGAGAGACGGAAATCCGAAACCAGGTGGTCTCCGTCTCTGACAAACCGGGGATGGTCCGCCACGGTCACCACGATATAGAGATCGCCCGGGGGGCCCCCGAGGCTTCCCAGTTCACCCTCGGCCGTCATCTTCAAACGGGTGCCGGTATCGACCCCCGCCGGCATCTTCACCGAGATATCCCGCTCCCGTGTGACCTTCCCGGTCCCACGGCAATCGGGGCACGGATTGGAAATTACCGTTCCGCGGCCGCCGCATTGACCGCAGGTGCGGGCAATGCTGAAGAACCCCTGCTGCATGCGGATCTCGCCGCGGCCATGGCAGGCTCGGCATGTGGACGGGGCGGTTCCGGGTTGGGCGCCATTCCCGCCGCATGTCTCGCAGGTGAAGCGTCGAGGGATCCGGATGTCCCTTTCGGTCCCGAGCGCAGCCTCTTCAAGCGAAATTTCTATATCGTAACGAAGGTCAGAACCCCGGACGGGCCGGGGGCCCCCCCGCCGGGCTCCAGTGAATCCGCCGAAGACGTCCCCAAACAAGTCCTCGAAGACATCCCCGAATCCGCCAAAGCCCCCCATCCCGGGGCCGCCCATACCGTCCGCTGTGCCGAACCGGTCGTAATTGGACTTCTTTTGCGGATCGCCCAGACAGGCATAGGCTTCGTTGATCTGCTTAAACCGTTCCTCGGCGTCCTTGTCGCCGGGATTGCGGTCGGGATGATGTTTGAGGGCAAGCTTTCGGAACGCCTTCTTGATCTCTTCATCCGTGGCGTTGCGGTCGACGCCAAGTGTTTCGTAATAATCCGTAGTGGGCATCGCTTTCAGGTCCAGTCGGGCGGCCGGGGGACCTAGGACTTGTCCTTGTCCACCTCTTCAAACTCGGCCTCGACCACGTCGTCGGCCTGTCCTGAGCCGGTACTGGTGCCAGCTTCCGGTCCGCCGGTCCCTTCACCGGTGGGACTGGGTCCCGCATGCTGATACATGTGTTCCGCCATCTTGTGCGAAGCGGACGTCAGTGCGTTGATGGCTTCGCGAATCTCCTCCGCGTTGCTGCTGGACTGGGTCACCTCTTTCAGTTTCGTCAGCGCGGATTCAATCTGAGCCTTCTCTTCGCTGGATATCTTGGAGCCGTAATCCCCCAGGGATTTCTCCACGGTATAGATCAAGGTGTCCGCCTCGTTCCGGGCTTCCGCCAGTTTCCGGCGTTTCTTGTCCTCGTCCGAGTGGCTCTGAGCGTCCGCGGTCATCTGTTTGATTTCCTCTTCCGTAAGGCCGCTGGAGGCGGTGATCCGGATCGACTGTTCCTTCCCGGTCCCGAGGTCCTTTGCCGAGACGTGGAGGATGCCATTGGCATCGATATCGAAGGTTACTTCGACCTGGGGAACGCCCCGCGGAGCCGGAGGAATGCCGATCAGTTCAAAGTTTCCGAGCAGCTTGTTATCGGCGGCCATTTCCCGCTCACCCTGGCAAACCTTGACCGTAACGGCCGGCTGGTTGTCCGAGGCCGTGGAAAAGACCTGGCTCTTCCGGGTCGGAATGGTTGTATTCCTTTCGATCAGTTTCGTGAAGATGCCCCCAAGGGTCTCAATGCCCAGGGACAGGGGGGTCACATCAAGAAGAAGCACTTCCTTCACGTCTCCCCTCAGGACTCCGCCCTGGATGGCCGCTCCCACGGCGACCACTTCGTCGGGGTTCACTCCCTTGTGAGGTTCGCGCCCGAAGAAGCTGTTGACCTCCTGCTGAACCCTCGGGGTCCTCGTCTGACCGCCCACGAGGACGACCTCGTTGATGTCCTTGTTTTTCATCCCTGCATCACTCAAGGCCTTCTGGCACGGGCTCAGCGCTTTCTTGATGAGGCTCTCGGTCAGCTGTTCGAACCTGGCCCGACTCAGTTTGAGCATCAGATGTTTGGGACCGGTAGCATCGGCTGTGATAAAGGGAAGATTGATTTCGGTTTCCGTGGCGGAACTGAGCTCGACCTTGGCCTTCTCCGCCGCTTCTTTCAGGCGTTGGAGCGCCATCTTGTCGGCCTTGAGGTCTATCCCGGAATCCTTCTTGAATTCGGCGAGCATCCAGTCGATGATGGCCTCGTCAAAGTCATCACCGCCAAGGTAGGTGTCCCCGTTGGTGGATTTCACTTCGACTACGCCTTCTCCAATCTCAAGAATCGAAATATCAAAGGTTCCGCCCCCAAGGTCGTAGACGGCGATTTTCTCTTCCTTCTTCTTGTCCATGCCGTAGGCCAAGGCCGCGGCCGTGGGCTCGTTGATGATGCGCAGGACGTCCAGGCCCGCGATACGCCCGGCATCCTTGGTGGCCTGGCGCTGGCTGTCGTCGAAATAGGCGGGTACCGTAATGACCGCTTCGGTGACGGTCTCTCCGAGATAGTCTTCCGCCGCCTTCTTCAGCTTCTGCAGAATCATGGCGGAGATCTCCGGAGGCGAGTAGCGCTTGCCCGAAATCTCCACGTGCGCATCCCCGTTGTCAGCCGCGACGATCTTGTACGGCAGCCGGGTTATCGCGTTCTGTACCTGCGGGGAAGTGAACTTCCGACCCATGAGCCGTTTTATGGAGAATATGGTGTTCTGCGGGTTCGTGATGGCCTGTCGCTTGGCGACCTGACCGACGAGCCTTTCCCCTTTGTCCGTAAACGCAACCACCGAGGGGGTCGTGCGATTCCCCTCCTGATTGGGGATGACGATGGGGTCTCCCGCCTGCATGACCGCCACGACTGAATTGGTTGTTCCCAGATCTATTCCGATGACCTTGCCCATACAGCTGATCCTCCTCTTTGATCAAGAATGGATACCACGAAAAGCCGGTTCACCCAGAGTCCGGACTCTCTTCGGCCGAAGCGTCCCGCGGGGCTTCCGAGTCCGGTTCCGGGGGTGCTGCGGCCACCGCCACGAGGGAGGGGCGGATGACTTTGTCATGAAGCTGGTATCCCTTTCTGAATTCCTCCATAACCGTGTTCGCCTTGGCCTCTGCCGTCGGCACCTGGGTCATGGCATGGTGAACGTTCGGGTCGAATTCCTGCCCCTGGGCCTCGATCCTTCTCACCCCGTTGTTCTCCAGCACCCGTTCAAACTCCTTAAGCGTGATCTCCACCCCCTTGACCACGTTGGCCAGTGCGTCTCCCTGGGCATGCTGTACCGCCATTTCCAGATGGTCAATGACGGACAGAAGCTCCATGATAATCCCTTCATTGGCAAATTTTCTCAGTTCCTCCCGGTCCTTGGCCATACGCTTCTTATAGTTGTCAAATTCCGCGTGGAGGCGCAGATAACGCTCATTCAAATCAGCGTGTTCTTTCCGTAGCGCGTCCAGTTTCGCGCTCTCGGGGGCGACGGCCCGCCCTTCGGTATCGGTTTCCTTTTCTCCAGGCCCGGTTCCTTCCGCGGGTCCAGCCTCGTCCTCCGGCGGGAGGATCGGATCCAGTTCCTCCTTCCCGGGTTGCGTCCCTGAAACGGCCTCCTCGTCTTCCACCGGCCTCGTCACCTTAGGGTTTCCCGATGTGTCCATCCGCTGCGGCCCCTCCTTCCTCCTGAGAAAAGACCCGGGTCAAAAACCGGGCTGTACGGTCCACCATGGAGATCACGCTTGGATAATGCATACGCACCGGCCCGATCACTCCAATCGTTCCAATTACGCGCCCTTCGCGAAGGTAGGGCGATGCGACCATGGCGCAGTCGTGCATTTCGCCCACCGGGTTTTCCGAGCCGATAATGACCTGAACCCCGCTTTCCATCTCCTCCACCATATTGAAAACCTGGATCATGAGATGCTTGTCCTCAATGGCTCTGAATAGGTCACGGAGGGCGTCCCGGCTCCTGAACTTCAGCCTTTGGAGCGCTTCGGAGACGCCTTCGACGAAGATGCGGTCCTCGCTCTGGCGTTCCATGATAACCTGGCCGACCCTCATGGCTTCGGCCATAAGCGTGTCATAAGCGGCCTTGTGCTCGAGCACCTGATTGATCACCCGCTCCCTTGCCTCCCGCACCGTATACCCTGCCAAATGGCGGTTGATGTAGCCGCTAATCCGCCGGAGGTGCTTTGACGTATAGGGTTCGTTCAGGTCGAGCAGCATGTTTCTCACGATCCCTTCCTCAGAGATGACCACCGCCTGGACGGTAGCGCCTCTTACTGGGACCAGTTCAACACGCGAGAGCCTGCTTTTGAGAAACCTTGGGGCCACGGCCACGCTGAGCTGACTGGAAGACCGCGAGAGTTCCTGGGTAACGTCCTGGACGATGGCGGAGGCATCCTTCCGAACGGACTCCAGATGATATTGAGTCTCTTCTGTCAACCGCTCCTTGAACGCGTCTCCTGCCCCGATACACGCATCCACGTAGTACCGGTAACCTTTCTCCGTGGGCACGCGCCCCGCCGAGGTGTGCGGTTGAGTGAGGAGACCCAGGTCCTCAAGGTCGGCCATGATGTTCCGGATGGTCGCCGGCGAGAGGTTGAACCCGTGTTTCTTGGTAAGGGGTCTGGACCCCACCGGTTCGCCGGTTTCTACGTACGTTTCGATAATAGCGGTCAGGACCCGTCGGGCCCTTTCATCGATAATGGGGTTGGCGCTCATCGTTCCTGCCAGGCACGTGCGTCCCCCGCACCCCGGTTCCCCAGGGGGCGATGGGCTTCGTCTTTTCTTAACGGCTTGATTATTAAGATAAAAACAATAATTTTAGCACTCGATAAGAATGAGTGCTAATACATTGAACCAAGGGAGCGGCGGCCGTGTCAAGGCACCGTATCAGGACACGTTGCGTGCGAAAGCCTACCAGTCCAGCCCCGCATCCATGAGCCGCTGATACAGGCTTTCAGGAAGAAAAGAGGCGGTATGAACATCCTCAGCGTAATATCGGGTCCTGACCTTACATGGACGGCCAGACCGGAGGACGTCATATTTCTTGGAAGCGACGGAAAAGGTCCACCACGTGCCAGGGTATGAAGGGACGGAAGACGTGTAGAGGGCCACCTTCGGAAAGATGTCCTTCAGTCGGGACTGAACCTCACGGACGCGCTTACTGTCAAAATGAAGGGAGCCGGTGTGGGTCACAAGAATCCCGTTTCCGTTCATCCGATCAAAACAGGCCTGAAAAAAATCAGCCGTATACAAACTGCCCTCGTAGCCCGTAATGTCACCCGCATCCACAATCATCACGTCAAAAGACATATCCGGCACCCGCACAAATTCGGTCCCGTCCAAGACGTGAAGCCGGACCCGGGGATCGTCCAGGGCTCCGGCCGCATCCGGAAAACACTGTTTCACTGCCCGGATGACCGTCTCGTCGATTTCCGCCACCTGGACGGAACCCACGCTTTCGTGTTTCAAAACCTCCCGTACCGCGGCCCCGTCGCCACCGCCGATGACCGCTATCGAGGCAGGAGACGGGTGGGCCTGCATCGCGACGTGGACGAGCATTTCGTGATAAAGGAATTCATCCCGTGTCGTCATCTGCACGGCCCCGTCCAGAACGAGCATCTCCCCGAAGAACGGATTATCGATGACGAGGACTTCCTGAAACTCACTCTGTTCGCGAAAGAGCACAGACTGCACGGCAAAAGAGCATTCGACCGGTGAGCGCGGGTCCTTGCTGGTGAAACGAATCATTCTTTCCTCCTGTGTATCCTTGAACCTTTGTTCGGGGCCACGCGCGGTCCCGGTGCCAAAGGAAGCCCTGTGTCAGATCAGAATCGTATCCGGAATCGAAAATCCGTTGAACTCCGACGCATAGCTGGTCGTGTAGGCTCCGGCTCCGAGTACCAGCAAACGGTCGCCCACCTCGGGTTCGGGCAATTCAATGTCCGTTCCCACGACGTCAAAACTGTCACAACTGGGCCCGGCAATGGTCCACTTCCGGAGGGGGGCCACGTTCTCCGTCACATACGTGTACCGGATTCCTCCGACCGCCTCCATCAGTCCGTTGAAGACCCCCACGTCAAGATAGAGCCAGTTGGCATCCACCCGCTTGGCTTTGCCCGTAACAGAGGTCACGAAGACACCCGCGTCTCCGACCACCGCGCGACCGGGCTCGATCATGACCCGAACCTCGGGAGGAAAGAGGGCGAGGATGCGCTCCTGGACGCGTCTTTCCACGGACTCCACTTCCACCACGTTCCGGGTGTACTGGATGGGATACCCCCCGCCGATGTTCAGAAGGTTCATCCGGATTCCGGATTCGGCGGCCAGTTCCCAAAGGCGGGCAGCCTTGTCCAGGGCCGTCTCCCAGGTATAGGGGTTGGTGCACTGGGAGCCGACGTGGAAGGTGAGTCCGGCCGGAACAAGGCCCTTTTCTCCTGCTTCCTTCAGGACGAGGAGGGCCTCTTCGATTTCCACACCGAACTTTCGGCTGAGGGGCCACTCGCTTCCTTCATTCGGAACTGACAGCCGTACATAGACCGAGGAACCCGGGGCCAGTTCTGCCGTCTTCCGGACCTCAGGCAGACTGTCCAGTGCGAAATAACGTACCCCGGCTTCGTAGGCTTCCCTGAGAAACAGGGGGGTCTTCATCGGATTGCTCGAGATCATCTTTTCCGGGGGCACGCCCATCTGGACCAGAACGCGGAGTTCTCCCTCGGAGGCGATCTCGAATCCAAGACCACCGTCCTGAACGACCCGGAGAATCTCGGGGTGCGGATTGGCTTTCACGGCGTAATAAACGGTGGAACCCGGAATATTCAGGCCAATTAGTTTGGCTTTTCGTTCGAGACGGTCCCGGTCAATGAGAAGATAGGGGGTGACCCGATCCGTGGCTTTCAGGTAGTCCACGGCCTTCTTGGCCGTACTCCTCAAGGTCATCCAAGGAGGGAGTTTGCTCAGGTCAAAGCGCTTGATCTTCATGTCCGTGCCCGCAGGGGATCAGGCCTGTTTCTTCTGCTTGGCCAGCAGCCCCTTGGCCGCAGCCCGAACGGCCTCGGGCAGGTTCCGGTTCTTCTCAAACTTGACCAGGTCCCCCTTCCTGATACGAGGGATCTGGCCCAAGGACACCCCGACCGGTGTCTTCGGATTCGTCACCAAAGCCAGGGTAACCGCGTAGTTCTTCATCCATTCCCGACGCGAGCCTATGGTTCGCAGGACTTCCTCGGAGATGTTCCGGTTCATAGCGATCAGTTCCACCTCGCTTTCCGTCATCTTCGGGTTCTGCATGACCGTTTTCACGACCTCCTTGTTCGTGTCCTTGATCAGGATATTCCGGACCTCCCGGCTTCCCCGCATGGCCAGCTGTATCTTCTCCCCAACATTCATGATTGCGATCTTGGTGAGCAGGGTCTGCTTCTTCTCTTCCGTCGGCCTTTCCTCCGCCTTCTTGCGCAGCAGGGCCAGCTGTTTCTCGTCAGGGGCCGGCAGGTGCAGGATGCCGCTGGCCTCGGCCCGAACCTCGAACGGGGTACGAAAATCACTCATCAGGACCTGCAGGATTTCAGGACGGTGGCGGTTTGCGGCCAGGCATTCGGTGTAGAAGTCCGGTTCGAGGTTTTCCTGGTCCAGAAGCAATTCCAGTACCCCGGCGGACATCAGACTCATATCCAGTCCGATCTGACGGACTTCCTCTGTCATGGGACTCTCCTCTCCACAGCCTGCTCACTCCCGCCGGGGCTTTATCCAGACGCCGATAAACTCACGATTCCCTTTGGCTCCGGTGAGCGGCGAGGGAAGGGTGCCGACGAGTTCCAGTCCGAGCCCCCGTGCCCAGTCACAAACTTCCGAGACCACCCGTTGGTGTTTTGCAGGTTCCCGAACGATTCCGCCCTTGCCCACCTCCGAGGGGCCCACCTCAAACTGCGGCTTGATCAGAGCGACCAGTGTGCCTCCCGGCGAAAGGAATTCCAAAGCCTTGGGGAGCACCAGGGAAAGCGAAATGAACGACACGTCGATCGTGATCAGGTCGCAGAGCCCTCCACTGGCCTCGGGGTTCAGGTAACGGATGTTCGTTTTCTCAAGAAGAATAACACGGGGGTCGTTTCGAAGCGACCAGTCCAACTGACCATACCCCACGTCCACGGCCACGACCTCGTCGGCTCCATGTTTCAGAAGACAGTCCGTAAAGCCGCCCGTAGAGGCGCCGATATCCATAGCTCTCCGTCCACGAGGGTCGATGCTGAAGGCCCGCAGGGCGGCTTCCAGCTTAAGACCCCCGCGGCTCACGTAAGGGAGATCTTCGCTGATCTCGATTTCCGAGTCCAGGGGAATCAGGGTGCCGGCCTTGTCCACACGGACGCCGTTGACGCGTACCTTGCCGCCCATGACGAGCGCCTGGGCCTTGTGACGCGACGGCGCCAGACCCTGCTCAACCATCAACCGATCAACGCGGACCTTTTCCATCGCCTTTGCACGGGATGAACCCACGGATTGGGGTAAAGGGATTCGCCCGCGGGGGGAGCGTTTCGACCCTCGGTCAGCGGACCTGTACAGCGAGGTCCCGGGCGGCGCGGGCAATTCCCTCCGCATCGAGCCCTATGTCCGCCAGAAGCTCGCTCTGGTATCCGGCGGGCACAAAGCCATCGGGGATACCCAGGTTTCTCACGGTTAGGCCCGAAAGACCCATCCAGGCCAGCGACTCGAGAACAGCGCTGCCAAACCCTCCCTGCACGGCGTTCTCCTCGACCGTGAGGATCCGTGGGGTCCTTTCGGCCACCGAACGAAGGGTATTCAGGTCGAGAGGTTTCACGAAGCGGGCATCGACCACCGTGGGGCGGAGTCCCTCTGCCGCGAGCCGTTCCCCGGCCTTGAGGGCGTGGTTGGCCGAGTTCCCGATGGCGAAAATGGCCACCTCGTTCCCCTCCATCAGGATCTCGGCTTTCCCCAGGGGCAGGGCGTGCATCTCCTCATCCATGGGCACGCCCATGGCTTTCCCTCGCGGAAATCGGATGGCCGCCGGCCCGTTCAACTCCACGGCGGTCTTCAGCATGTGCTGCAATTCGTTCTCATGCCGCGGGGCCATGATGGTGAGATTTGGAATGTGGCGGAGGTAGCTGAGGTCGAACACGCCATGGTGCGTTGGACCGTCCTCTCCGACGATGCCGGCCCGGTCCAGCACGAAAACCACGGGAAGCTGTTGCAGACAGACGTCATGGATGATCTGATCGTATCCACGCTGAAGAAACGACGAGTAGATGGCGACCACGGGCTTAAGTCCTCCGGCCGCAAGGCCGGCGGCAAAGGTTACGGCGTGGGGTTCAGCAATCCCGACGTCATAGAACCTTCGGGGAAGGGCCCGCGCAAACTCGTCCAGTCCGGTCCCCTCCGCCATGGCCGCGGTGATGGCGACGATACGTTCGTCCGCTCGGGCCAGTTCCGTGAGGGCGTTGCCAAAGACCCGGCTGTACGATGGTGCTTCCTTCTTGCCCGCTACCAGCCCCGTTTCGATATCAAAGGGTCCAATCCCGTGAAACAGGCTTGGATTTCTCTCAGCCGGTTCATAGCCGCGGCCCTTTTTCGTGATCACGTGAACAAGGGTGGGCCAGTCAAACTTCTTGACCCGTTCGAAGGTTTCGATAAGGGCCTCCAGCCTGTGGCCGTCCACGGGCCCCATGTATTCGAATCCCAGCTCTTCGAAAAGCATCCCGGGGGCGAAAAAACCCTTGAAGGTGTCTTCCGCCCTCTGAGCGACCCTCAGCATGGATTCGCCGACGCCGGGGATCCCTTCCAGAAGCTGCTTGGTCTCTTTCTTGAATTTGTTATAAAGCGCGCCGGTCATGATGCGGTTCAGATATCCGGAAAGGGCTCCCACGTTGGGGGAGATGGACATATCGTTGTCATTAAGCACGACGATCAGCTTCTTCTTCAGGTGACCGGCGTGGTTCAATCCTTCAAAGGCAAGTCCTGCGGTCATGGCCCCATCGCCGATAACCGCCACGACCTCGCCGGTGTTGCCCGTCTTTCTCATGGCCTCCATCATGCCCAGTGCAGCCGAGATGGAGGTGGAACTGTGGCCGGTGCCGAAGGCGTCATGCGGACTTTCTGTCCGCTTGGGAAATCCGGATATCCCTCCCGGCTTGCGGATGGTGTGAAACTCGTCCTTCCTCCCTGTGATCAGTTTGTGGGCGTAACACTGATGTCCGACGTCCCAAACGATCCTGTCCTGCGGCGAGTCGAAGACGCGGTGAAGGGCCAGCGTCAATTCCACGGCCCCCAGGTTGGACGCGAGGTGTCCGCCGTTCAACGAGACCCGCTCAATGATCAGTTCCCGTATCTCGTCGGCCAGGGGGTTCAGTTCCTCGAGGGGCAGTTTCTTGATATCTTCGGGCGACTTAATCTGCTGGAGTATGGACATGATGAATCTTCCGTCTCCTTCCTGCGTGCTTTTCGCACGGCCGGACCCCTGAGGCCATGGCATCCGCCATGGTCAGTGGGCCCTCGTGATGATATATCGGGCGATCTCTCGTAGGGGAGTCGCGCCGCCATCAAAGCCTTTCAGAGATTTCAGGGCCTCGGTCACCAGGGTCTCGGCCATGGCGCGCGCGCCCTCGAGTCCATACAGAGAGGGGTACGTGCGTTTCCCCCGGGCCACGTCGGAGGTGGATTTGCCCAGTTCCTCCTCTGTTCGGGTGACGTCCAGGATGTCGTCGGCCACCTGAAAGGCCAGGCCTATTTTCGTGCCGTAACCGCGAAGGGCCTCAAGGCCCTCGTCGTCCGCTCCTCCGAGAAGAGCCCCCGCCGCCACGGAGGCCCGTATAAGGGCTCCCGTTTTTCTGAGGTGCATGTTCTGAAGCGCGGCCGCATCGATATCGGACCCTTCCGAAATCATATCCAGAACCTGGCCCCCCACCATCCCCGTGGACCCGGCTCCGCGGGCGACCTCCCCCACGACCCGGACGCAGACCTCGGCGGGAACCTCTTCCATATGCGACGGGTCGGAAAGTATTTCAAAGGCCTGAGTCAGCAGACCATCGCCGGCCAGAATGGCCATGGCTTCGCCAAAGACCCGGTGGCAGGTCGGCTTGCCCCGGCGGAAATCGTCGTTGTCCATGGCCGGCAGGTCGTCATGGATGAGTGAGTAGGTGTGGATCATTTCAATGGCCGCCCCCACGGCCACCGCCGCGCGGCTCTTTCCGCCTACCGCATCATGCGCAGCCAGCACCAGAACCGGTCGAAGTCGCTTCCCTCCCGCCCCAAGGGAATACTGCATGGCCTCCTTGAGCCGGGGGGGGATGTCGAGGGGGGACAGGTAATCTCTGAGGAACCCGTCAATGTTCGTCTTCTGCGTCTTCAGGTAACTCTTCAGTTCCATCGGGGCCGGGTTCTTCCTCAAAAGGGGCGGTTACGATGTTGCCCTTGGAGTCTTTGAGCAGGATTTCCACTTTGCCTTCGGCTTCCTCGAGCTTGGCGTTGAGGAACCGCGAGAGGCGTATTCCGTCTTCGAAGGCCTTGAGGGACGCGTCCAGGGAGAGGTCACCCCGTTCCATGCGGGCCACGGTCTCCTCGAGCTTCTTCAACGCTTCCTCAAACTTCATGGGGCTATTCTTTGCCCTTTGAATCCGGCGAGTCAAGCCGGGGGTCTCGAAAAAGTTCAAGATCTCGGGGGCTTGCACTGGATTGCCAGGCCTCTCCTGTTCTTTACAACATCGGTTTTCGTGTGCGAAACTTCTCTCTCCAAAGAACAGGAAATCGAGCGTTTCCGGAAACAGGACATCAGGTTTTGGACCATTTTCATTTCAAACGAGGAAGACTTTATGCCGAGGACGTGAACCTGTCCGATGTGGCCGCGAAAGTGGGCACCCCCTTCTACGTGTACAGCCATGCCACGCTTGCGCGACACATCCAGGCGATGGAGTCTGCTTTCAACGGGTACCCTCACGTGGTGTGTTATGCCCTGAAGGCCAATTCAAACGGGGCCGTTCTGCGACTTCTGGCCCAGGCCGGAATGGGGGCCGACATCGTGTCGGGCGGCGAGCTGTTCCGGGCGCGGAAAGCCGGAATCCCGGGACAGAAGATCGTCTATGCGGGGGTGGGAAAGACCGAATCGGAGATACGTGATGCGCTCCGCGCCCGCATTCTCATGTTCAACGTCGAGAGTACGGAGGAACTCCGGGAGATTGACCGGGTGGCCGGGTTGATGGCCAGGCGCGCACCGATAGCCTTGCGCGTGAACCCCGATATTGATGCCGGGACACACCCGTATATCACGACCGGGATGAAGAAATACAAATTCGGGATGCCGGTGGAAGAAGCCCTCGAGGGATACCGGCTGGCCCGAAGGCTGCGGAATGTGGATGTTGTGGGCGTCCACAAGCATATTGGTTCCCAGCTCACGGAAATGAAACCCTTCCTTGAATCCGCGGAACGGTTGGTGAATTTTGTAGGGCGTATCCGGGCCGAAGGAATGGACATCCGTTATCTCGACATGGGGGGGGGATTGGGCATCCGTTATGATACGGAGACGCCGCCGGAACCCTCGGAGTGGCTTCGAAACCTGATTCCGGTGGTCCGGTCTACAGGCTGCACGCTGGTCATTGAGCCGGGGCGTTCCATTGTCGGGAATGCCGGCATGCTCGTCACCCGTGTTCTTTACCGGAAGCGGAACGACCTCAAAAACTTTATTATCGTGGATGCCGGTATGAACGATCTCATAAGACCGAGCCTGTATAACGCCTATCACCGCATCGAACCCCTGGTGCGCAAGAAGAGGGCGATCATCAGGGCCGACATAGTGGGCCCCATCTGTGAATCGGGAGATTTCTTCGCGCACGACCGTGACCTTCCGGAGGTCCGGCGAGGAGACCTCCTCGGGGTGCGGTCAGCCGGGGCCTACGGCTTTACCATGGCGTCCAACTACAACTCCCGGCCACGAGTGGCTGAGGTGCTGGTCCGGGGCGATCGATTCCACGTGGTTCGCCGCCGAGAGACCTATTCCGATTTGATGGCCAAAGAGCAGGTCCCGTCCTTCCTGAAACCGTCACGGAAACGCGCTGCGAAATAGAACCGACCGGGAGCAGCCCTTGGGGCCCCGGCACGTCACGGATTGAGGTTCTTATGAAGATTCCTTTCATCAAGATGCATGGCACCGGCAACGACTTCATCGTCGTGGATACCTACAGCCGTGCGGATGCGGCGGCGGTCCTGGCGACGCCGGACCAGTGCCGAAGTTTTGCGGCCCGGTTTTGCGACCGGCGCTTCGGTATCGGAGCGGACCAGGTACTGGTCCTCCGGAATTCCCTGAAGGCCGATTTCCGTATGGACATTTTTAATGCCGACGGGAGCCAGGTCGAGATGTGTGGAAACGGCATCCGGTGTTTTGCCAAGTATGTCTGGGACCGGGGGCTGTCGGAGAAAAAGGTTCTGGATATTGAAACCTTGGCCGGCACCATCCGTCCGGAAAGGGTGGGGGATCTGGTCCGGGTGGACATGGGCCCTCCGGAACTGGACGCTCGAAAGATCCCGGTGGCTCTGGACGGACGCGTGGTCAACCATCCGATTGAACTGGATGGGAAGAGTTACCGGATCACCTGCGTGTCCATGGGGAATCCGCATGCCGTGATCTACGTGGACGACGTGGACCGTTTCCCTGTTAACGAGATTGGGCCTAAAATTGAAGTTCTTCCTCTCTTCCCCAACCGGATCAATGTGGAATTTGTCCAGATTCTTTCAAACCGTGAAGTCCGAATGAGGGTGTGGGAGCGAGGCTCCGGCGAGACCCTGGCCTGCGGTACGGGCGCCTGTGCCACGGTCGTGGCCGGGGCCGCTCGGGGCGTGAATGAGCGGACGGCCACCGTCCACCTTCGCGGAGGGGATCTCCGCATTGAATGGGATGCCTCCGACACGGTATTCATGACCGGGCCTGCGGCCGAAGTATTCGAAGGCCTGGTTGAGTTGGACGACCCCAATCATTTAGGTTAGACCACCCGTAGTCGGGGGGTGAAAATACGGTGAAGAGGTGAGTCACATGTTTGAGGGTTCGATTGTTGCACTGGTCACACCATTCAGAAACGGAAAGATCGACGCCAAGGCACTCCGCAATCTTGTGGACTGGCACCTGGCCGAGGGAACGAACGCCATTGTCCCCTGCGGAACGACCGGCGAGTCGGCCACGCTGGACTACGACGAACATCTGAAGGTGATTGAGCTTACGGTCAAGGCGGTGAAGAGGCGTGTGCCGGTCATCGCGGGGACGGGAGCCAACTCCACGGACGAAGCCATCATGCTTACCCGGAGGGCCAGGGAGGCCAGGGCGGACGGAGCCTTGCTGGTCTCGCCGTATTACAACAAGCCCACCCAGGAAGGAATCTACCGACACTACAAGGCTATTGCGGATGCCGTGCCGGGGTTCCCGCTTCTCCTGTACAACGTGCCCGGCCGAACGGCTTCCAACATGCTGCCGGCCACTGTGGCCCGGCTTGCAAAGATTCCCAGTATCGTGGGGATCAAAGAGGCGACCGGAGACATGAGGCAGACGAGCGATCTGATCCGAGCGTGTCCAAAAGCCTTCAACATCATTTCCGGGGATGACTTTACGACCTTCACGATGGGCTGTCTGGGCGGTCGAGGTGTAATCTCCGTGGTGGCCAATGTGATGCCTGGAGCCGTGGCCGATATGATGGCTCTGATCAAGAAGGGCGATATTGCCGGCGCTCGTAAAATTCATTTCATGCTCGAGGAACTGAATGCGGCCATGTTCATCGAGTCCAACCCTATCCCGGTAAAAACGGCCCTGGCGATGATGCGGAAGATCAAGGAAGAATTCCGGCTGCCCCTGTGCCCGATGTCCAAGGAAAACAAGGCCAAGCTTCGGAGCGTCCTGCAGAAGTACGGACTCGTCCGCTAGCGGCAGGGGCTTGAGCACGGTCCTGATGTACAGGGCGGGGGTTCGCCCCCGCCCTTAATTTCGCATCAGGGACACCATTTGATTCGGGAGGTTATCCATGCAGAACAAGGAATTCGTGTTTGTCATCACGCACTCGGTCGACGACCCGGAGCGGGCTGCGGGCGCCCTGCAACTGGCCTCCAACATGCTTGCTTTTGATGCCAGTATCGATTTTTTCCTGATGCTCCGGGGGGTACACCTGGCGCGAAAGGATTTTGCTCAACAGATTACCTGGCAGCACGCCTTCTCGCCTCTGAAGGAACTGATCAAGACAGTGACCGAGGACTTTGGCTGCAAGTTCTATGTCTGTGCTTCGTGCGTGGAACCGGAGGGACTGGCGGGCAAGGAACTGATTGACGGGGCCGAGGTCAAGCCGGGTTCGTTCCTCGGGGAGCTGCTGATGAGCCGGCAGAACCTGACGTTCTGAGCTGAAGACCTTCGTGGCCTCAATGGAGGAGGTCTCGATTCTGAAACTTGTGCTCCTGGTCGCGGTGGGCATCTTTTCAGGATTCATCAATGTGCTGGCCGGCGGGGGGAGCTTTCTGACCCTGCCGGCTCTCATGTTTCTAGGGCTTCCGGCCACCGTGGCCAACGGCACCAACCGCATAGGTATTCTGATGCAGAATATCGCGGCTATCCGAACCTTTCGCCGTGCCGGGCATTTCCCCCTCAGACTGTCGCTCCTCCTCTCGATTCCGGCTGTTGCCGGCTCCCTTCTCGGGGCCCGATGGGCCGTGACTATCGGTGACGAGGCCTTTCAGAAAGCCCTCGCCGTGATCATGCTGGTGATGACGCTTCTTGCGTTATGGAATCCAAAGGCAGGACCGTTGCCGAACGCCCCGCCGCGGGAAGAAAGCGGCCTTTCGGGGTGGCAACGGGCAGGGCTGTTTCCTGTGTTCTTCATCATCGGGATCTACGGAGGGTTTGTCCAGGCCGGCATCGGCTTTCTGATTATCGCCTCGCTGGTCTTTGTGGGTCTGGACCTCGTCCGGGTCAGCGCTCTCAAGCTGATCGTGATCTTTATCCTCACCCTCCCAGCCTGTGCGATCTTTGTCTCTGCGGGAAAGATGGTTTTATGGGCCGGTCTCGTCCTTGGTGTGGGGAATGTGATTGGCGCCCAGATTGCTAGCACGAGGGCGCTCCGGAAGGGGCATGACTGGATCAAGAAGGTGGTCACGGCAGCCGTGCTGATGACCGCCCTCGGGCTTCTCCTCAAGTAGGGATGGTCCGCTCCATGCTCTCTCCAAAGGGGCTGCGCTGCAGAGCCCGCGAACCCCTCGCCTCAGCGCTCGTCCTAGAACTCGCTGTGTTAAAATTATTCGTCCTTGTGGGAGGGACGCCCTAAGCCCGTCATTGGGGGGGCACGGAGAAACCACTTGACGCACCTCTGCCCCGAGCTTCCGGCGAGGCTGTGGGGTGGCAGCGTGACGGTTAAGGTTATCCGGAAGTGGGGACTCCCCAGGTGTGAGCCGAGTCCCGGTACGCGATATCGGTCTTCTCCGGCTTGAAGCCTTGGCCCTGTTCGTTGGCGCCCATCTATGTCCACCAGGCAAGCCCCCGTGGGCCGTGCCTCCAGGTATTCCTGCGAAAATTGACCTGATGCTCCGGACGGGGCCACACGGGACGTCGTTCTATCTGTCATCAAGGGCGCCCGCACTGAGCCGAAGCCGGGGCGGGCTCGTGTTTCAGCTGAATAGGGATTCTTGTCCAGTCCTGCGACAATTCTTCCGTGGTCCGGAGACGCCTGTATGACGAGAAGTGACGGAATGACCGGAAGGAGCGTACACCGATGAGCGCCTGCCTGGTAAGCGTCATTGTGCCCTGCTTCAACGAGGAGTCAACCCTGGAAACCCTCGTTGAACGTGTGCTTGCCCTGCGGGATCGGGAACTGGACCTCGAATTGATCCTGGTGGACGATGCCTCACGAGACCGGAGTCCGGAAATAGCCCGTTCCCTGATGGACCGACATAAGGAAATACGGGTGCTGACGCACGAGAGAAACCGAGGGAAGGGAGCGGCCATCCGGACGGGCCTGGCCTGTGCGACCGGGGATTATATTGCTGTTCAGGATGCCGACCTGGAATATGATCCGCAGGACCTTAAAAGACTTCTTGGACCCCTCCGGCGCGATGTGGCGGATGTGGTGATCGGGTCCCGATTCCTGACGAGCGAGGAACACCGAGTCCTCTATTTCTGGCATTACGTGGGCAACAAGTTCCTGACTCTGTGCTCCAACATGATGACCGATCTCAACCTGACCGATATGGAATGCTGCTACAAGGTTTTTAAGGCCGGTCTGATCAAAGGCCTTCGACTCCGCGAAGACCGGTTCGGTTTTGAACCTGAAATTGTGGCCAAGATTGCCCGGTCCGGTGCACGGGTCTACGAGATGGGGATCTCCTATCATGGCCGGACGTACGCGCAAGGCAAGAAGATCGGCTGGCGGGACGGGTTACAAGCACTTTATTGTATTCTGCGATATAAGATATTTCCCTGAGAAGCGCACCAGGGACGTGGCCTCAGGACCGGCCGGAAACCCGGTCGATCGCTTGGGCCTGAATCGGAGCGCCGGTTTCCTATAGATTCGTTTGAGTTTTCGGGACAACACGAATGGAGAGCCCCATGTACCAGGAAAGACTACGCGCGCATAAAGAGATGCTGAGGATGGTTGCCGAGTTGGAAAACAAGGCTTACGAGATGGGTGAATTACTTGTGAAGAGGCTTCAGGAGGGGAGGAAGATACTGGCCTGTGGCAATGGAGGCTCCGCGGCGGACGCCCAGCATTTTGCCGCTGAGGTCGTCGGTCGTTTTCAGGAAGAACGACGAGCATGGCCGGCCATCGCCCTGACGACAGACACCTCGGTCCTTACAGCCGTTGGAAACGATTATGGTTTTGACCGGGTCTTTGCAAGACAGGTGGAGGCTTTGGGGGAGGAGCGAGACGTCCTGGTCGGCCTCTCGACCTCCGGCAATTCCACAAACGTTATGGAGGCGGTCCGAGCGGCCAAGGGCAAAGGGATGACCACCTTCGGAATCCTTGGAGGAAGTGGCGGCCGGTTGAAGGATGCCGTGGATCATGCCCTCCTCATTCCCGAACCCGTGACGGCGCGGGTGCAGGAAGGTCACCTCTTCCTGATTCACTACCTGGCGGAACACATTGAAACCCGAATGGGGGCGACGTGATGTTGCTGAACTTTCGTGATGTACGGATCCTCGTCATCGGCGACGTCATGCTGGACCGTTATGTCTGGGGCGACGTGAGGCGCATCTCTCCCGAGGCCCCTGTTCCTGTCCTGCACGTCCGCAGAAAGACCCATGTCCTTGGGGGCGCTGGCAACGTGGCCAATAACCTGGTGGGATTGGGGGCCCGGGTAGACCTCTTCGGCGTTCGCAGCGACGATTCAGAGGGCGAGCAGTTGGCCAAACTCCTGGACACCCATGGGATCGGGGACCATCTCTTCGTGGTGGCGGACCGTCCGACCATCACCAAGCAGAGAATCATGGCCCACAACCAGCAACTGATGCGTCTGGACGAGGAGACCGTCATCCCTATGGCAAGGAACGACGAGGACGAGTTCATGTCGGGGGTGATGACCCGGATGGAGGCGGCGGACGGCGTGATTCTCTCGGACTACGGAAAGGGACTCCTGACAGAATCAATATGCCGGAAGGTGGTCGAGGGGGCCCGCAAGCAGGGCATTCCCGTCCTCGTGGACCCCAAGGGAACCGACTGGCAGCGGTATCTTGGGTCAAGCTGCATCACGCCCAACGCCAAAGAATTCGCCGCTTTTACCGGAACCTCCGGAGCCGCAGACCGGGATTCGCTGCTGTCCATGGCCCGGAAGGTTCTTGAAGATCTCCAGCTTGATCATCTGCTCGTAACCCTGGGGGCTGACGGGATGCTGCTCGCGGGGCGGGGCGAAGAGCCTGCGTTCATTCCCGCTATTGCCCGAGAGGTCTATGATGTGTCCGGCGCGGGCGATACGGTAATCGCGACCCTTGCCGCATCCCTGACGTCAGGAAAATCCTGGCGCGAGGCGGCCGAACTGGCCAATACGGCCGCCGGTATTGTGGTGGGCAAAGTGGGCACGCAGCCGGTCTTTCTGGAGGAGTTGGACCGGGCCGTAGGGAGAAGAGACGGACACAATCCCAAGATCTGTTCGTGGGAGGAGGCGGCCCGACGCCTTGCGCAATGGCATGATATGGGCCAGAAGGTCGTCTTTGCCAACGGATGTTTCGACCTTCTCCACGCCGGGCACGTGAACCTTCTGCATGCGGCGGCCCGGGAGGGCAATCGGCTCGTGGTGGCCTTGAACTCGGACAGCTCCGTCCGACGCCTGAAGGGCCCCACGCGTCCCATTCTGGACCAGAATGACCGGGCCAGCATCGTTGCAGCCCTGGAATGTGTGGACCTGGTGGTCCTTTTTGACCAGGATACTCCTCTTGAGCTGATCCGGCAGCTCAAGCCGGACGTGCTGGCCAAAGGGGCGGACTATACGCGTGAACGCGTTGTGGGCCATGAACTGGTGGAAAGCTGGGGAGGTCGGGTGGCTCTCATCCCGCTGACCGAGGGCCGAAGTACCACGGGAGTGGTCACCCGGATCACGGAAGGGTTGAAGACAGGCGACTAGGCTTCGTCGCATAAAGCGTCGGGATTTGATGCGGTTTGAGAAACGGGGGCCGGTCTCAGATTTTGGCTGAATAGGTCTCGAGGCGGACACGCCCCCGAGAACAGGACTCCTTTATTCCGCAGACGGAGGGGATTTGGGCTCCTTCATGGCGATTGGAGATGCTTCCCCGCCTTTTCATACGTAACAGTGAACGGACGAAAATGAGTTCCCTTGCTCTGGTCACAGGCGCTGCAGGCTTCGTGGGGCGCCCCCTATGCGAAACCCTCAGGCAGAGGGGGTACCGGGTCAGGGCTCTCCTGAGAGGCGAACCGCAGACCGGCCCGTGGGACGAGGTTCTTCTTTGCGACCTGCCCGCCGATGACCTCCCGGCACCCCTGATGAAAGGGGTCGATACGGTCTTTCATCTTGCGGGCGTGGCGCATGCGCTCAAACCGGTACCCGGCATGGAGAAGCTGTACTTCCAGGTCAACGTGGAAGGGACCCGGCGTCTCGTTGAACAGGCATGCCGGGATGGGGTACGGGCTCTGGTCTATGTCAGCAGCGTAAAGGCCATGGCCGACCCGGGGGAGGACTGCGTGGACGAATCGTGGGAAGCTGAGCCGCACGATGCGTATGGCTTGTCCAAGAGGCGGGCCGAGGCCCTGGTCCTCCAGGCTGGTCGGGGTTGCGGACTCCACGTATCCTGCTTGCGGCCGGCGCTGGTCTACGGGCCCGGGGTGAAAGGAAATCTCGAACGTATGATTCGAGCCGTTGCCGGAAACCGGTTTCCACCCCTCGAGGAAACGAACAACCGACGTTCGCTCGTTCATGTTCGGGACCTTGCTGAAGCGGCGATTCTGGCCGCTGAAAGGCCTGAAGCCAACGGACAGGCCTATATCGTCACAGACGGAGCGACCTATTCCACCCGGAGCATGTATGAAGGGATGCTCCGTGCCCTCGGCAAGAAGGTCCCGGACTGGACCTTCCAGAGTCGCTGGCTCCGGTTTCTGGCCCGCCTGGGTGACGGGGCGGGGTGGGTCATGCGGCGCAGAATGCCGTTTGACAGCGAAGCCTTTGCGAAAATGTCCGGGTCGGCATGTTACCGGTCGGACAAGATCATGCGGGAACTTGGGTTTCGGCCGACCCGTAACCTCATGGACAGCATTCCGGAAATGGTTCATAGCGTGGTGAGAGCCCGGTGAACGCTCTTCTGGGACCGGTTGTTTCATTTCTGGTTGCATGGGGCATGACGGCCTGGCTTGCCTCTGGGTCGTCGCCCTTCAGGATCATGGATCCACCGGGGGCCCGCTCTCTACACTCGAAGCCCAAACCGCGCGGTGGGGGGCTTGGTATCCTGTCAGGTATAGGGGCGGTCTCTGTTGTGCGATGGGCCTCGGGCCAGGACTTTGCCCTCACACCGCAACTGGTCGGGGCCGGAATGGTCGCCGTAGTATCGCTTGCCGATGACCTCAGGCATATGCCAGCGACCGTGCGTCTCGGAGTCCACGTCGCCGCTGCGGTCCTGCTGCTCTGGGGGGCGAATTTTCCAGAAGTGGCCGGTTGGTTGGCGGGCTTTTCCGTTTTAGCGGTCGTTTGGATGGTCAACCTGTACAACTTCATGGACGGCATGGACGGATTTGCCGGAGGGATGGGAGCCTGGGGATTCGGTTTTCTGGCCCTTTGTGGATGGGTTGCCGGCCAGCCCGATTACGCATGGTCGGCTCTGGTGATTGCTGCGGCAAACCTGGGCTTTCTGCTCTGCAATTTCCCGCCTGCCAGGATTTTCATGGGAGATGTTGGTTCCGCCACCATGGGATTTCTTGCTGCGGCCTATTCCTGGAGAGGGATTGGCGCGGGGTGGCTTCCTCCAGAGGTTCCCTTCCTGATCTTTTCCCCATTTATCGTGGATGCTACGGTGACCCTGGTCAGGCGGCTCATCCGGGGTGAACGGGTGTGGGAGGCCCATCGGACTCACTATTACCAGAGGCTGGTTCGGGCCGGTTGGAGTCACCGGAGGACCGTTCTTGCGGAATATGGCTTCATGATGGGATGCGGGTTGACCGCCACCGTTCTCATGAAGAATTCGGAGCCAACGGTGACTCTTGCGGTTCTGGGGGCCTGGGGAGTGGTTTACGGCGTGGCCGCCCTACTGGTGGGAAGGGCTGAACAGACGGGACGGCCCACGACAGGGTAAAGGCGTACGGGTTCTCCATTCGATTCTTAATGAGGCCATAGGTTTTCTTGCGGCCCGCTTCCTATCTGCCGTAAAATCCAAAACATGTTTCGAATCCAAAAAACTCCCCTCCGAAGGGCTGTTTTCTTCATTATCTCGGACGCGCTGCTCCTGTCCCTGTCCGTATACCTTTCGTACCTTCTCAGGTTCGGAGGGGAGATCCCGGCCCATTACGCGAGCAGGGTGCTTCCCATCGCGGCAATCTTTGTCACCGTGAAGGTCATGGCCTTTCTCTTGAGTCACGTTTACCAGATGAGCTGGTCCTATTTCGGAATGTACGAAATGTGGGGCATTGTCCGGGCTCTCGCATTTTCCTCCCTCATGCTGATCGGGGTTTCATTTGTATTCAGGGGAGCGAGTCTCTTCGAAGCGATGCCTCGTTCCCTCTTCTTCATCGATTTCTTCTGCTCCCTTTTCTTTGTCAGCGGATTGCGCATTTCCAAGCGGTTCTATCAGCAGATCGGCGGCGGCCTGTCGCGCGAAGGCGCAAAGCGGACCTTGATCATCGGGGCCGGTGATGCCGGCGAACAGATCGTACGCGAGATGCGGAGGACCCCCGATTCCAGTTACGTCCCCGTGGCTTTCATAGACGACGACCCCCGGAAAGCGGACCTCTATATCCACGGAGTCCGAGTTTTCGGCGGACGGAAACGGATACCGCAGGTCGTACGGAAGAAGGACGTCAGTGTCGTTCTCATCGCCATTCCCTCGGCCGCGTCCCGTGAGGTCCGGGATATTCTTACTTACATCCGCGACTCGGGTGTAACCGAGGTAAAAACTATTCCGGGACTGAATGAAATTCTCCAGGGAAACGTAAGCCTCTCCGACATCAAGCAGATTCGTATCGAGGATATTCTGGGTCGGGAACAGGTCACGGTGGAGGATTCTCTCATCCGTGAGCGGCTGAAAGGGCGGCGGGTTCTCGTTACTGGCGCGGGGGGGTCCATCGGGTCAGAAGTCGTGAGGCAGGTGGTTTCCTATGCCCCGGAACGTCTGATTGCACTGGACATCGACGAAACAGAGCTTTTCAACCTCGAAGGCGGACTGAAGGGCGGTCCGCAGGGCACCACCCTCTGCCCGGTCGTCGGGGATATTCGGGACCGGGACAAGATGCGCTGGGTCTTTGCGAATCACAAGCCTCACGTGGTCTTTCACGCGGCCGCCTACAAGCATGTTCCCATCATGGAACACTATCCGGAAGAGGCGGTGAAGACGAACATTCTCGGAACGTATCACGTGAGCCAGATGGCCGTGGAGTTCGGAACGGAGTTGTTTGTGCTGGTTTCCACGGACAAGGCCGTTCGACCCACCAACGTCATGGGGGCGACCAAGCGTGTGGCTGAAAAGATCCTTAGAGAACTGGACCGGGAGGATTCCACCCGATTCGTTTCCGTGCGGTTCGGGAACGTTGTGGGGAGCCGAGGCAGCGTCATTCCGGTCTTTCAGGAGCAGATCCGCATGGGGGGGCCGGTGACGGTCACGCATGAGCAGATGACCCGGTATTTCATGTCCATTCCAGAGGCGGTCTCTCTTATCCTTCAGGCAGGGGCTATGGGGGAGGGTGGAGAGGTTTTTGTCCTGGACATGGGGGATCCCGTAAGAATCCTCGACGTGGCCCGGGAGATGATCCGGCTGCACGGCCTTGAGCCGGACGTGGACATCCCCATTGTGTTCTCAGGAATACGGCCGGGTGAAAAGATGTACGAAGAGTTGCTGACCTCCAGGGAAAATACGGGACCGACGAACCATACCAAGATCTTCAGAGCCCGCGACGCCTCGACGCCTGTAACGGGCGTGCTCCAAAGGATTCCCCTGCTCGAGGACCTGCTGGCCAATCCGGACCCCGCCGTGCTCAAGGCCTACCTTTCGGACCTTGTGGAAGGTTACGAACCAGACTCTTCTGTCCAGCCCCAGCCCGCCTCCCTGAGCCGGCCTACTGGGCTCTCAGGGGCCGCCTGACCCGGTTGGTCTTCGACCTCTGTTTCTCCTTATCCCCTTCCGGTCCGGATCCTTTCATAGACTGCTCTGACCTGGACCTCTGTATCTTCCAGACTTCCCCCATTGTCCACCCGATACCGGGCCCGGTCCGCCTTTTCGGTCTGGCTCATCTGGGAGCGAAGCCGGGTCAGGACCTCGGCTTTTGAAAATCCGCGGCTGACGAGGCGTGTGAAAATGGTCTCCATGGGGCAGGTGACCACAAGGGTGGCGTCCATCATGCGGTCGTAACCCGCCTCAAACAGAAGAGGAGCCTCGAGCACCACCACCCGGTGCGGGTCCGCACGGTACGCCGCGTCCTTTAGCCTCTCCGACTCGGCAAAAACATAGGGGTGAAGCAGGGCCTCCAGGTCAGCGCGTTTGTGTTCGTCCGAAAATACAATCCGGGCCACTTCCTTCCGGTCCAGGTTCCCGTCCTGATCCAGAGCTGAGGGGCCGACCCGTCGGGCAATTTCCCTTCGAACGGCTTCGTCCGAATCGGTGATGGCCCGCACCAATCCGTCAGCATCGATGCAGCAGGCTCCAAGAGAGGCCAGAAGGCCGAGCACGGTCGACTTCCCGCTCCCAAAAACCCCGGTCAGGCCTATATAGGGCACGAATCCTCTTTCCTCTCCCCCCCAGGGGTTCCGTTCGTGGGGAGACCGAAGGGGAGTCAAGGGCAACCCTCCCACGAGTGGACTTGTTAAGTACTTAATAAACCGTTGGATTTTCCGGATCAAAGATTGACAAAAAAGCATGCCCAAAGTAAAGTTTAGGTGTTCTTTTTCTCACGGATTCGGGGCAGGCCTGAGGTCTATGGGTTGCGGGTTGCCTGCCCGTCGTATCCCACCTTTCCCAAGGGAGGCGAAGGCCTATGATCGGCGGTTTGGGAGCCACGGAACTCATCATCATCCTTATCATTGTCATCGTGATTTTCGGGGGGAAGCGCCTTCCCGAACTCGGACGGGGTATCGGCGAGGCCATGAAGAATTTCAAGAAATCGGTTTCCCACGATGAGATTGATGTATCGCCTCCGCGCGACAAGGTTGAGGAAAAGAAGGTTGAGGAAAAGAAGGAAGAGAACGACGAAGGTAAGACCGTCTGAGTTACCTGGAGGCTCATATTGACCTGGGGGCCATACGCCACAATCTTGGTGTCGTCCGCTCCCGGGCTGGAAACTGCAAGATCCTCGCGATCGTAAAGGCCGATGCTTACGGGCACGGGGCTGTTCCCGTTTCCCGAACCCTCCTCGCGGCCGGCGCCGAAGCGCTCGGCGTGGCTCACCTCGAAGAGGCGCTTGAGCTTCGCAACGCCGGGCTTTCATGCCCTTTGGTTCTTCTCTTCGGGCTGGAACCGTCTGCCGTCGCCGAGGTTGTTCACCACAACCTGACCCCTGTGATCTGGAGCGTGCCCCAGGCGGAAGTTCTTTCGGCCGAGGCATCGCGGACAGGACGGAGGATCCCGGTTCATATCAAACTGGACACAGGGATGGGGCGGGTCGGACTGCTTCCGGAGGCCGCCGTGGGGACCATCCTGCAGATCAGCGGTCTGCCGGGAATAGCAGTGGAGGGCCTGTCGAGTCATTTTTCGGATGCGGAACTCGAAAACCCGGCCGTCGTTCAAGATCAGGTAGGCGTTTTCACCAGGGTTTCGGAAGGCCTCGCGAAGGAAGGCGTTTCCATCCCGCTCAAACATATGGCCAACAGCGCGGCGGTCATCCGTTTTCCAACTGCTCATTTTGATATGGTCCGGCCGGGGCTCATGCTCTTCGGATATAACCCCGCTCCTGCCCTCGAGGAGGCTGGGCTGCGGCCGGCGATGAGAGTGTCCACGCGGGTGATCGCCATCAAGCGCGTTTCGCCGGGAACCCCCATCAGTTATGGCCGTACGTACCGGACATCTCGGGAAAGCCTCATCGCCACCCTCAGTGTGGGATATGCGGACGGGTTTTCCCGCGCGCTATCGAACAAGGGCCGGGTTCTCGTCGGGGGTACCGAGGTGCCGGTGGTGGGCCGGGTCTGCATGGACCTGACCATGGTGGACGTGACCGAGGCAGGGCCGGTCCAGGTGGGAGACGAAGCGATTCTCATCGGCGAAAGCGAGAATACGAAACTCTGGGCGGATCGGGTCGCCGAACTCGCCGGTACGATTCCCTACGAGATTCTCACTTCTGTGGGTCGGCGCGTTCGGAGGGTTTACCATGAGGGCTGAGGCGTCGACGCCTGCTCTCCTCCGGCCCGTAGAATATCTGGGAGCCATCCTGATGAGGCCTCTCTCGCTGGCCGGAGGCCTGGTCATCATGCTTGCCAAAACCCTCCGGCTCGTGTTCGCGCCGCCTTATAATTTGAGGAATCTCTTCCGCCAACTGGTGGAGATTGGTGTGAATTCGCTGCCTGTGGTTCTCATTACGGCGGCCTTTACGGGTGCCGTACTCGCGCTCCAGAGCTACATCGGGTTCAAGCGGTTTGGGGCCGAGGGCCTCGTGGGTTCGGTCGTGGCCCTTTCCATGACCCGGGAACTCGGACCGGTGCTGACCGGCCTTATTGTTTCCGGGCGAGCCGGGGCGGCCATGGCTGCTGAACTGGGAACCATGCGGGTGACGGAGCAGATCGATGCCCTCGAGACCCTGGCCACAAACCCCGTCCAGTATCTTGTGGTTCCTCGATTTCTTTCGGGGATCGTCATGCTTCCGGCCCTTACCGTTTTTTCGGATGCCGTGGGGATCCTGGGAGGATATTTCGTGAGCACGCGGGTTCTGGGGGCCAATCCGACGCTCTATCTGAACCGAACGTGGGACTATCTGACCATCACCGACATCTACCACGGGCTCTACAAGGCGATTTTCTTCGGGGGCGCCATTGCGCTCATCTCCTGCTACCAGGGGTACCACTCCGAGGGCGGGGCGGCGGGCGTGGGCCGGGCCACCACCCGGGCGGTCGTCATGGCTTCCATGGCGGTTCTCATATCGGACTATTTCCTATCGTCCTGGCTGTTTCAATAGGAGGGGTTCGAAGGTGATCCGGATCGAGGGACTCACCAAATCCTTCGGGGACAAGGCGGTCCTGGACGGCGTGGACCTGGAAGTCAAGCGGGGCGAAAGCATGGTGGTCATCGGCGGGAGCGGTTCCGGAAAGAGCGTGCTTCTCAAGCACATCATTCGGCTCCTCCGGCCGGATGGCGGCCGGGTTCTTATTGACGGAAGCGACATTTCCGGTTTGGACGAGCACGGGCTCAATGATCTTCGAAGACGGATGGGTATGCTTTTTCAGGGCGCGGCCCTGTTTGATTCCATGAGCGTCTGGGAGAATGTGGGCTTTGCCCTGAGACAACATACCTCGCTCAAGCCGCGGGAGGTTCGGCGCATTGCTTCAGAGAAACTCCGTATGGTGGGCCTGAGCGGAATCGAAGACGTCATGCCGGCCGACCTGTCAGGGGGTATGCGGAAGCGGGTCGGACTGGCGCGTGCCATTGCCACCGAGCCGGAGTGTATCCTTTATGATGAGCCCACAACGGGTCTGGACCCCATCATGGCGGACATCATCAATGATCTCATCCTCTCGCTCCGGGAACGGCTCAGCGTAACTTCGGTGACCATTACGCACGATATGACGAGTGCATTTAAAATTGCGGATCGGATCGCGATGCTGTATTCCGGAAGAATCATCGAAGTCGGAACCCCGGAGGAAATCCGTAAGACCTCCAGTCCGGTGGTGAGTCAATTCGTGGCTGGCCGGGCCGAGGGCCCCATTCGCGTTGAAGGAGGATATGCATGAAAGTGCTTTCTCCCGAGCTTAAGGTGGGCCTGTTTGCCGTCCTGGTCATCCTGATTCTCTCCTTCATGACCCTGCAGGTTGGAGGACTTAAGTTCAAGGAGAAGGAAGGCTACGTCCTTTATGCCTTCTTCGACAGTATCGTGGGAGTGGAAAGGGATACGCGGGTAAAGGTGGCCGGGGTGAATGCGGGAATTGTGGAAGAGGTTCAGCTTCAGGAAGGAAGGGCCCGGGTCGTTCTCCGTCTGGATCCCGGCGTTCTGGTTCATGAAGATGCGGTGGCTTCGATACAGTCGCTCGGGCTGCTGGGGGACAAGTACGTGGCGCTGGAAACCGGAACCGAGAGGACCCCCGCGCTCAAGGACGGAGATACGGTTGTCCATACGGTTCAGCCCACCAATTACGATGCCCTCGTGGCCAATCTTTCGTCCATGGCCTCGAGATTCGCGGATATCGCGGAAGCGGTGGGCCGCGTGCTCGGGGACGAGGAAACCACCCAGGCCATTGCAGAGAGCGCCAAGAATATGCGCTCGATCACGGAGCATCTGAATGATGCGGTGGCGGTGAACGACGAAAAACTTCGGCGCTTGCTGGACAGCCTGACGGAGGTGACGGCTTCCGTCCAGGGGTTGATCGACCGCGAGGGTCCCTCGGTTTCGAAGACCTTGACGGGACTTAACGAGCTTACGGACTATCTGAACCGGGAGGCCCCCATGGCCCTGGAGCAGATCACGGCCGCCGCCGGAGACCTGAGGGTCCTCATTTCAGAGATGCGACAGCCTGCCATTGAAGGCGCCAAATCACTCGAGAAACTGTCCGTTCAGGCCGGACAGGCCATGGAGTCCCTGAATCGCATGACGGACAAGGTGGAGAAGGGCGAGGGAACGCTCGGAAAGCTCGTCACCGATGACCGCCTGTATGAGTCCGTGACCAAAGCGGCTGAAGGGATCGATGCCGAACTCGGCCGGATACGGCGCTTCCGGACGTTTGTGGACTTCCAGGGCGAGAGCCTCACCCGCATCGGCGAGACCAAGGGGTATTTGAATATTCGGTTCCAGCCGGCGCCGGACCGGTATTATCTCATCGGCGTTGTGAGCGACCCCCTCGGATACACGCGGAAAAAGAGGACCGTGACCACGGTCGACGGCGTTTCGACCACCACCGTCCAGGAAACCACCCGGGAAAACTTCGAATTTACGGCTTTGTTGTCAAGAAGTTATCATGACCTGGAGTTTCGGGCCGGGCTCATGGAAAACACCTTTGGTTTCGGGACGGCCTACCATCTTTTTGACGACAGACTGTCCTTATTTGCAGATATCTGGGATTTCAAGGAAAATGAACCTCAGGCTGAGAACCCCCACCTCAAGGTTGGAGCGCAGTATGCGCTCTGGAATCATCTGATTCTGGTCGCGGGCTGGGATAATGCGCTGAATGCGCATTCGAGCGGTCTGTTCCTGGGTGGCGGCATCCGTCTCGAGGACGAGGACCTGAAATACATGCTGGGTACGTTTTCCGGATTTTCCGGAAAGTGAGGAGTCGAGTTGGCGACCCATTTTGGTGACATTCTGGTGGAACTGGGTCTCGCTTCGCGAGAGCAGGTCGACCATGTGCTGGAAATCCAGCAAACCGAGGAACCTCCGCGGCGGGTGGGCGAGATTCTTCTTGAGTTCGGGCTGTCCAAGGAAGACCTTCTCAAGGCCATCAGTCGTCATACAGGGTATCCGTACCTCACTTCCGAGAAGTTTCCGAAGGACGCGTTCGTGGACCATCCCATTTCCTTTGACTTCCTGAGGGAGAATCGAATCTTTCCTGTGAAGATGACGGCCGACGTGTTCACGGTGGTGGTGGCCGACCCCGGGAATCGTGTGGCCCTCAGCAACCTGAAGACGTCCCTTGGCCGCCGGCTGGAGATATTTGTCGGGCTTGAAGAAGACATCCTGGACTCTCTTGAATCGCTCTACGGTTCCCGCGGGGCCGTTATGAAGCGAATCATGGACGTGGTGGAGGAAGAGGAGGAAGAGGATCGAACGGGAGGTCCGATTCCGGAGTCGGGCGAGGTCAGCCAGCTCAAGGACCTGGCCCAGGACAGGGGCATCATTCAACTGGTCAATGTGATCATCGAGAATGCGGTCAATGACCGGTGCAGCGACATTCACCTGGAACCGTTTGAGGGGGTCTTCCGGGTTCGGTATCGGATTGACGGTATCCTTCATGAATCTCAGACCTTTCCCAAACGCATGCAGGCGGCTTTGTCGTCTCGCGTGAAACTCATGGCCCAGATGAACATTGCCGAGAGGCGACTGCCCCAGGATGGACGGATCAAGGGGGTCTACGGAGGGCGGGAAGTGGACCTCCGCGTCTCCACCCTTCCCACGGTTCATGGCGAGAGCGTGGTCATGCGTGTGCTTGACAAGTCTTCGGCCTTTTATTCACTCGAGGACCTCGGGTTCAGCGGCGATCTCAAGAGACATTACGAAGAGCTTATCGAACTTCCCTACGGCATGTTCCTGATTACGGGACCGACCGGAAGCGGCAAGACGACGACGCTGTATGCCTCCCTGGACAAACTGAACTCACCGGACAAGAAGATCATTACCATCGAAGAACCCGTCGAATACCAGATGTCGGGTATCAACCAGATCCAGGTGCGCCCCAAGATCGGTCTGTCCTTTGCCACCGGACTCCGGCACATCGTTCGGCAGGACCCGGACATCATCATGGTCGGCGAAATCCGAGATCTCGAGACGGCGGGGATCGCGGTTCATTCCGCCTTGACCGGTCATTTCCTCTTCAGCACGCTGCATACCAACGACGCCCCGGGGGCGATCACGCGTCTTTTGGACATGGGCGTAGAGAATTTTCTTGTATCCTCGACCCTCGTTGGGGTTATGGCGCAGCGCCTGGTACGAAGAATTTGCGGTTCCTGCCGCACTCCTTATGAACCGGGCAAGGATGCGGACCAGATCTTTGGCCGGAAAGTCGAGGTGCTTCACCGGGGGGCCGGCTGTCCGGAATGCAACGGCTCGGGATACAGGGGGAGAATAGGGATCTATGAGTTTCTCCGGGTGGATGACAACCTGCGGCTTCTGATCATGGAGAATGCCACATCAAACCGGATCCGGACCTATGCGATGGAACAGGGAATGAAAACCCTGTACGAGGATGGTCTCAACAAGGCTTATGAAGGTATCACCACGTTGGAGGAGGTCCTTCGGGTCACCTAGGCCCCGAAGGACGCGATGAGCCCAAAGGGCACCCATTCCTTATGGTCGCGGGTGGCGGGAACACCGAGAGGGATCGCCCTTCTGATGACCCTCTGGGTCGTGGTGTTGCTTGCGATTATCGGCGCGACCTTTGCCCTCAGCATGCGAACCGGGCTGACCAGCGTGCGCAATTTCAAGGAGGATGCCGAAGCCTATTATGAAGCTGTTGCGGCTTACGAAGATGCGGTCCGGTTTCTGATGAACGACCCCGACCGGAGCGTGGATTTCGAGGACCCTGAAGGCCGACTGGTGGTTGAAACCGAGGGGGAAGCCTTTGAGGGGCACCGGGAACTGGATTTTGGAACCGTGGACGTCCGGATCAACGATGAGAGTGCCAAACTGAACCTCAATACGGCTTCCCGCAATGCCATCATGGACCTCCTCCTCCGAAGTGGTGTGGAGGATAAAGCTGCCGATGAATTGGCCGATTCGATACTGGACTGGCGGGATCCGGATGACGAGAGGCTTTTGAACGGCGCCGAGACAGACCATTATGAGTCCGAAGGGTACGTGGCCAAGAACGGTCCTTTCAGCACGATTGACGAACTTCTCATGGTCAAGGGAATGGACATCGACGTGCTCTTCGGAAATCCAGAGCGGGAACTGACGGGGATTTACGGGCATCTGAGCATTTGTCCTCAGACCGGCATGAACGTGAATACCGTTTCGGCGGAAACCATGAGCCTGCTCGGCGTCCCCTACACCGATATCGAAAGCATCCTCCTGCAACGGGCCAATGGCCCCGTGCTGGTGGTCCCCGCCTCGGCCCGGAAAGTGGGGATAACCGCCACGGCTTCGGATTGCTTCCGGATCGCGGCTTCCGCCAAACCGGCGGGGACAGAGTATACGAGATCCCTGGAGGCCTTTGTTCGCCGGGAACCCCACGGGGCGGGTTACAAGGTTCGCGTGCTCCAGTGGAGGGACGATGTCTAAGCGAGGGGCCATCGTCAGGCTGGATGGGGCGGCGTTTCCCTATGTTCTGACGGACAAGGAAGCCCTGGGGGCGCCTGACCGCGGAAGAGGAGTCATCCGGCCGGAACAGGGCGGTGAGGCGGCCGGAGATAAGCCGGCGCCCCTTCTGCTTACCGGATTTCTCAAGGAACGCAAGGTGGAGTGGGTCCTTCTGGAGTTGCCCCTTGACCGGACGGTGGTTTCGCTTCTGGAACTTCCGCCCATGAAGATCGCGGATGCCCGCAAGGCCCTCCCCTTTGAGTTTGAGCGCAAGCTTCCGGTTTCGCTGGACAATTTCTACTGGGCCTACTCTTTTCTGGAGTCCGGGGCAAAGGGGGTCAAAGCCCTTGCAGCCGGAGTCCCCCGTTCCTTTCTCACGCCCTTTCTCGAGGCCCTTCAGGCTGCGGAGATTGTGGTGCGTTCCGTTGAACTGGGCGCCCTTCGGTTCCATGCCCTGCAGGCGACAGGCCCGGACGTTCTTTCGGTGGGGATGGGGGAGGATACGGCGGACCTCGCCGTGATCAAGGGCGGAAGACCCCTGGATCTGAAAGCGCTCGAACTTCCGCCTGACCCGGACCTCCATCCCGTGATGATTGCGAAGTCCATCGAAAGGGAGGCTGAGCTTCACCGGTGCAGGGAAGTCTGGTTTTACGGAAGGAACGAGTCCGGGATCAGGACGGCGGCCTCGAGCTTGAGGGGGATTAACGTAAAAGTCGCAGAAACGCTTCCAGGAGACGGGACGAAAACCCCGCGGGGGAGTTTCCTCCTGAACCTTCTTCCGGAATCCTTCCGAACCAAGCGGAATCCTCACAATATTATTCTGGGGCTTCTCATGAGTCTCCTGGTGGTCGCGTTCTATTTTCAGGTCACGGTGAAATCCCGAATCGACGAGAGGGCGCTTGCCGAAGTTACCCAGGAACTCAATACGCTCCGCCAGAACGTTGACTCGGCTTCGGGCCCGCTGAAGGAGCGCGAGAACGTGATCCGGTCGCTTAAAGTGCTCCGGCCGTTCTTTGCTGACCGGAATCGGCCTTTTGTGGCTCTTGGGGAGTTGAGCCGGATTCTGCCCCGGGACACGTGGCTCGTGAACTTTGATATGGACGAGAAGGGCAAGATCGAAATAGACGGCTATTCCTCGCGTTCCTCTGAAATCCTGGCACTTCTGGAGGAATCGGACCAGTTTGTTGGAGCGGAAATGGCCGGCCCGGTCATCGTCCAGCCCATGGGAGAACATTTTTCGATCCGAATGTATTGGGAACAGGTCAGCCATGAAGGTCAGTAAAAGAAAGATTCTCGTGATGGCCTTGGGCGTTGTGGTGATCGGCTACCTCCTGGTGGCCGGGCCTGGGAGCGATGACGTCAACGTGCAGGATGAACTGTTCAGCCGGTACCGGCTCCTCGTCAAGTACCGGTCCATGTCCGAACAGTTCGACGGCTTAGGGAGTCTCGCGGCCGATCTCGATGACGAACTGAGATCGTATGAGGAACGGTTTATGACGAGCCCCGGACCGGCGCTGGCCTCGGCTGAACTGCAGCGGGTGGTGAGCGATATGGCTGAGGGCGTGGGTCTCAGTCTTCAGACGGTGAAGCCCATGCCCCCTCTGGAACGGGGGGACTTTGTCCAGGTTCCGCTCCTCTTCGAGTTCAGGGGTAGAATAGCCTCCCTGAGAGACTTTGTCCGGAAGGTTGAACGGTCAAGGCTGGGGCTTTACGTGAGCAAACTTACTGTTTCTGTGGCCAATGTTCGTGACCCGGAAACGCTGAACATAAAAATTGCCGTGCACGGGATAATGCGGTTATGATACGTAAAGTTGCACTTGAGCTTGTCTTGTTGGGCCTTCTCCTCTATTCTTTGTTTACGGTGCGGGCCATTCTGACCGGGTACGATCCGGTGGCTGATGCGGCCGGTTCGGTCGGGACGGCCACCCGGTCTGTTGGAGGTCTGCCGGACACGGAGTACAGGGCCACGGGGGGGAAGGATATTTTCGAAAGGAACCTGTTTCACCCGACCCGAACCGGCGTGGTGAAGGCCCCCCCGCCGCCTCCGCCGGTGGAACCTGTCGTGGTTATGCCGGAGGAACCGCCCCCACCTCCGGAGCCCATGCCGGCGGTGATGCTCAAGGGGGTTCTGGAGGACCCGTCCGGGGAGCGCATTGCCCTGATTTCGGTGGATAACGAGAGGTCCCAGCCCTACCGGGTGGGAGACATGTTCGATAACTTTGAAGTGGTGGAGATCGGGATTCTCGAGGCCCGGCTCACCTGGAAGGGTGAACCCGTGGACCTCAAGCTTCGAGGCCAGACGCCTGAACCGGCGGAGCCAGCTTCCCGGCCCGCCAGTCGTCGCCGGCGATGATAGAACAAGGACCAATTCTTATGGAACTGAGCAATAGGCGTCTGCCGGCTCTCGCCCTGCTGGTTGTGGCGTTGTCATGGCTGGTCATGGCCGGAGGGTGTGCCTCCACGAAGGAGGCGGTCGAGCCCGTTATCGTTCAACCGGCGGCCGAGGAGCCCTCGCGGGAGCCCGCTGCGGAGGAAGCGCTGCCCGAGCCTTTTCTTGCTGAGCAGGAGGCGGCCCGGCAGGCCGCTGAACAGGAGGAGGCTCGGAGGCGGCGAAGGGTCACGACAGAGGAGACGGATGACACCAAGAACATCATTCTGAACTTCGAGAATGCCGATATCAACACGGTCATCGAGACCGTGGGCGATATCCTGGGCATCAATTACATTTTGGGGCCCGGCATCTCGGGTAGCGTCACCATCCAGTCCAACAGCAAGTTTCCGGTCGAGGACCTCTTTACGGTGTTTCAGGCGATACTCGAGATGAACAATCTCACCGCCGTGCAGGAGGGTCACTTTTACACGATTCTTCCCATTGATCAGGCCAAGGGGATGCCGCTTGGGGTTGGCAAGGGGAAGGAAATCGAGATGAAGCTCGATTCAGGGTTTGTGACCCAGATCGTGGTGGTCGAGAACGTGAAGGCGGCGGATGCGGCCGGGATACTCCGGAACCTCCTGCCCCGTGGCGCGGACCTCGTGGTTTACGAGCCGACAAATCTCCTCATCATTACGGCCCGGCCCAATGCACTGAGACGCCTGATGAAGATTTTGGAAGCCGTCGATGTGGCCGAGACCGAATCCGAGGGCATCCGGACGTTTGTCTATTACGTGGAGCATGGAGAGGCCAAGTCTCTGGTGGAGATTCTGAAGCAGATTTTCGCGGATACCACAGGGGAGAGGCCAACGCCGGCCGCCACCGCTGCCGCCTCCAGGGCGGCCCAGCTTGCGGCCGCACGACGTCGGGCCCTGGCCACCCGACAGGCGGCCGCAAAGACGACCACGCCTGAAACAACGACGCCCACGACAATATCCGGCGAGACGTTTGGGGAGGTCGTGATCACGGCCTATGAGGACATCAATGCCATTATCATCAAATCCACGCCCAAGGAATACCTGGCCATCGTGGACGCTCTGAAGAAACTCGATACGCCGAGGCGCCAGGTCCTGATCGACGTGATGGTGGCCGAAGTGACGCTGACGGATGCAGAGGAGTACGGACTCGAATGGCTTCTCAGGGATACGGCCAAGGTCGGGGGGCGCGTGGTGGATGTGGCGACAGGAATGGTTCAGGGTGGCATCGATAGTGTCAATGAAATGGTTATTCCTTCCTCGGGGGCCTTTGCAGCGGTTCTCGATGCAGGCCGGTTTTCTGCTCTTCTTAGGTTGTACGCCCAGAGAGACCAGCTCAAGGTTCTTTCGAGCCCGACCATCCTTGCGACCGACTCGAAGGAGGCACGGATCGAGGTGGGTAGGGATGTTCCCACCGCCACGGGCAACCTGACCACGGATACAAGCACCGGCTCCACGGTGGGCCAGATCCAGTATCGGACCACCGGAACCATTCTCGAGGTTACGCCCCAGATCAATGCCAAGAACATGGTAACCCTGAAGATTTCCCAGGAGATCAGCACGGTGGCCGACGCTCTTGTGGAGGGCATTAATTCCCCGGTCTTCAATACGCGCAAGGCCAAGACGACCGCGATTGTCGAGGATGGCCATACGCTGGTCATCGGAGGACTGATTTCGGAGGTGGCGAACAAGACACACAGCGGGGTCCCCTTCCTGTCGGATATTCCTTACCTGGGAGCCCTGTTCGGCGTGACGAGTGATAAGAGCGACAGGACGGAACTCCTCATCATAGTGACCCCTCATATCGTGACCGGTTCCGAGGAAGCGGATGCTATCACTGAAGAGTACCGCAACCGTGTGCGCCTGATTCGAAAGCGCATTGACCATGAAGATATCTAGTTTCACCGGGAGGAGGTAAGAAGATGGCCAGAGATAAAGTTTATTTTCGCCTGATGGGTTCGTATCTTGCCCTAGCCCTTTTTATCGTGGGCTCTTTTCCGGGCGATGTGTTTGCGGGATTTGTCCCCTCTGCCACGCTCTACAGCGACGAGGGAACGGATCGGAGCGATAGCCTCGAGCGCATCAGGCAGGCCCTGGAAACGCGTGTGGTTACGGAAAGGATGGAGGACCTGGGCCTGAACCCTGCCGAGGTCGAGGAACGCCTGGCCCAGCTCGACGACGCAACCTTGCATGAGATGGCCACGAACTTCGACCTGCTTCAAAAGGGGGGCGACGGGGCACTTGGGGCGGTCATCGCCATCCTGGTCATTGCCATTCTGGTGGTCATCCTGCTCCAGCTTACGGGGCATAAGGTCATTATCGAGTAGGGACGATGTGCGGGGGCCTGCAACCCCGGAAATTCTTACCGGGCCGGGGCCTATGGGCCCCGGCGTTTTTTCGGGGGTGTGGCCGGAAAAGAGGTTTCTTCGGTTTTCTATTATTTCTGGTGCTCTCTCCGACCTTTGCGGGAGTCGTGGAGTCCTCCCTCACCCTGTTGAAGGTTCCATTTCACCAGCAGACGGCCCACCAATGTGGCCCGGCGGCCCTAGCTTCCATTCTGAATTTCTGGGGAAACCCGGTCACCCCGGAGGCCGTCTCAGAGGCGGTCTTCTCTTCCGAGGCCCGGGGAACGCTGACCCTGGACCTTTACCTGTTTGCCAAGAATCAAGGCTACAACGTGCAGCAGGGCGCTCTGGACCTTGAAGCGGTCCGGGAGGAAATCCGGGGGGGACGCCCGGTTCTCTTGCTCGTGGACGAAGGATTCTGGATCGTGCGGCAGGGACACTTTCTGGTAATTACGGGTTTTGATGACAACGGGCTCTTCGTACATGATGGAAACAAGAAAGACGTCCACGAGGATTACCCTGGTCTGCTGAGAAAATGGGAACGTACGGGTCGGTGGGGCATGTTTCTGAGCCCAGGAGAAGGTCGTTGAAAATCCTCTCGGTATTGATGATGGCCGTATTGCTCTTTCCCGGAGCCGCGTGTACCGGACCGAGCATCCGGGTGATCGAGGACCCCCTCGGCCCGGAGGACCATCTCGCTCTGGGTGCGGCCTACGAACAAAGAGGGGAGTGGGACCTCGCGATTGGCCAATACGAGTTGGCGCGGAGAGGCAAGCACCGGGCCAGGGCCGAACTGTGCCTGGGCAACGCCTGGTTTGGTAAAGGAAAGTATGACACTGCGGAACAACACTACCGGGTCGCACTGGATTTGGAGCCCGAATGTGCCGAAGCCCTGAATAACCTGGCCTGGCTGATGCTGGAGCGGGGAGGAGACCTTGAGGAGGCGGAGAACCTGTCCCGTCAGGCCGTCGACCTGGCGATGAAGGCCGGTGATGCCGTCGCCACGGCCACCTACCGGGATACCCTGGAAAAGATCATGAACAGACGAACTCAGCCGGAATCCGGGTCCGGAAAATGAAAAAACGGCGAACCCCGGCATATAAGGGGCGTCGACTCTATTTGTTCATCATTTCCAGGAACTCGGTATTGTTCCGGGTCCCTCTCAGCTTGCTCAGGATAAACTCCATGCTTTCTACCGAACTGAGCGGGTGAAGAACCTTTCTCAGGATCCATATCTTGTTCAAGGCATCCTTCTCCACGAGCAGTTCCTCTTTCCGCGTTCCGGAGGCGTTGATGTCTATGGTGGGGAATATCCGCTTCTCCACCAGTTTCCGGTCCAGGTGGAGTTCCATGTTCCCGGTTCCCTTGAATTCCTCAAAGATGACGTCATCCATACGACTCCCGGTATCGACCAGAGCCGTGGCGAGGATCGTGAGCGATCCCCCGGCCTCGATGTTTCTGGCGGCGCCGAAGAACCGCTTGGGTCTCTGAAGGGCGTTGGCATCGAGACCGCCGGAAAGGACCTTGCCGCTCGTGGGGATGATGGCATTGTAGGCTCGGGCGAGGCGGGTGATGCTGTCCAGAAGAATCACCACGTCCTTTTTGCTCTCCACGATCCGCTTGGCCCGTTCAATGACGATTTCGGCCACCTGACAATGCCTCTGCGCCGGTTCGTCAAAGGTGGAACTGATGACTTCCGCGCCTTCGACGGTGCGCTTCCAGTCGGTGACCTCCTCCGGCCTCTCATCGATGAGGAGGATGATGAGATGAACCTCCGGGTTGGCGTTCCGAATGGCCACGGCCACGTTCTGGAGAAGCATGGTCTTTCCGGTCCGGGGAGCCGCCACGATCAGTCCTCTTTGCCCTTTCCCGACAGGGGTGATCAGATCCATAACCCTTGTGGAATAGTTCTCCGGTGCGTAATCCAGGTGAAGTTTTTCCGTGGGGTAATAGGGCGTCAGATTATCAAAGAGCTGGCGCTGGACGGAGTTTTCGGGCGGCTCATGTCCTATGGCCTCCACCTTGAGAAGAGCGAAGTAGCGCTCATTGTCCTTGGGTTGACGTATCTGTCCGGTAACCAGATCTCCTGTTCTGAGATTGAATCTCCTAATCTGGGAAGGGGAAACGTAAATATCGTCTGGCCCGGGAAGGTAACTGAAATCCGGCGAGCGGAGGAAACCGAAACCGTCGGGGAGGATTTCAAGTACTCCCTGGGCAAAGATGTTGCCGGTTTTTTCGGTCTGGGCCTGCAGGATGGCATAAATCAGGTCCTGTTTCCGAAGGCCGCTGGCTCCCTCAATATTCAGTGAAGCGGCCATCTGGGTGAGTTCCTCCGTGGTTCTCGCCTTCAGCTCTGTAATGTTCATGCGAGGCGTCCGCTTGTCATCGGTCCCGTTTGGAACACGTTCGGTTCGCGCGACTGTAGGGTTGTTGCGCGGAGTTCGGGAACTCCTTGGCGCACGCGGCGCTGCGGACTTGGTTTCGCTTGGGTTATCCATCTTCACAACCTCTTGCATCTGTCTGAATCTTCGGAAATGGTCCCGCACAGGCGGGCGTTACAGCTCAGAACCCCGTATGTCTAAAATCCATCCGGCGGCCAAACGGTCAAGGATTTGGGAAAGTCCCGAAACGGACCGGAACCCCCAGTCACCCCGGTATGGTCTGGTTCACCAACTTCGTTCCAGAAAGGTCTGAATCCTTCGAACTGTCCGCGTTATCTGGACGCCGTGATTCGTTCGTATCCTGTGAGACGGTATTGGTTAAGGAGATAGAGTTTCGTGCGACCTGTATGAAATCAGGTATGACCCTGTTGGGAGGGTGATCGTTCCTTCGCATTCCGAGGAGCACGGACGCTTCGAATCACCCGTTATGCAGATATGCCTAAAGTATCGGATATAGCGCTTTTGAACTTTAAACGACCGAAAATTCCCCGGCCTCCCTCCGAACCCGACTTCCATAATGTTTCATTTTGTTTTCAAACGATGACGGACCTTACTACGCCAAAAAGGAATTTATGGAGATGCGTTTCGTTTGACCTAGAGAAAACGTTGCTGGAGTACGGGTAACGTGCGGTCTGAACTGGAAGTGCGACTGTCGTTAGCTTACATGGGAACCTGGCGTCTGTCAACTGCGTCGTGATGAGGTCAGTCTGAGGCCTCCGAGTCTATCCCGTCCACCCTATCGACAAGGACATTCATCAGGTTGCGAACTGAACGAACTTCGCGAGTAAACAACGGCAGACGCAGCACGGTCTGCTCGTGTACAGCATCGGCCATCACGCGCCCATCAGGTCCGATGATCATGGAATGACCGCAGAAAAAGGTTCCCGCCTGGTCTCCACCGCAGCGGTTGGACAAAACGAGATAGCATTGGTTCTCCGCGGCGCGGGCCCGGGCCATGAGTTTCATGGTTTCACAACGAGGTTCGGGCCATTCGGAGGGGACCAGAAACACGTCCGTGGTTGGTGCCATGTGCTGGAACATCGAAGGGAAACGGAGGTCGTAACAGACGGCCATACCCCACTGGAGGCCGGCGTGCGCAAAGCCCGTAATCGACCTCCCGGGGCGCAGGTGTTGCTCCTCCTTCATGGGTCTGAACAGGTGTACTTTGTTATAGGCCACCACGGGCCTCATATCCGGAAAAACCGCCACCATTCTGTTGAAAAGGCCGTCCGCTTCCCGGGCGATCACGGTCCCGCAAATTACGGCTCCGACCTCCCGCGAAAAGAAGGAAAGTCTCTCAAGAATCCCTTCATAGGCATTTCCCGCGGCCGGCCACGCCTCATAGGCGTAACCCGTCGTGAACAGTTCCGGCAGGAGGTAAATCTGCCCTCCGGGGAAATCCGAGATGAGGCCAAGCGCCGTTTCGAGATTCTCCTCCACCTGGCCGTCCCGGATCGACATTTGGACGACACCCACCTCTATCATGCGTTCCTTTTCATTCCCCTCGATCTCCGGACAGTCTTTCACGGCTATTGAATCCTTTCGGCCCGCAGAAAAACAAAGGAGCCTCCACCCAGAAACACGACGGGGGTCAGCCACGCCGAAGCCACGGGCGGAATGCGGCCCACATAACCCAGAGAGAGCATGAGCATGTTCAGGCCCCAATAGGCGACGATGACCGTCGTGCAGAGAGCGATCATCCGGAAGCGTGACCCTCCTGAGCGCTCCCGCAACGCCAGTCCGGCCCCTAACAGGCCCATGGCCACACAGACGAGAGGAAAAGCCGTCTTGCTCTGAAGCGTGACCCGGTATCGGTCGGCACGTATGCCCGCTCTCTCCAGGTTGCGGGCATAGGTCCGAAGTTCCCTGAATGTCATCTCATCCGGCTTTCTCTGTTCTTCCCGGAGCAAACGGGGAGCTGGCAGGATGTATACCTCAAGGGTGTCCGAGCGTTCCGTCGTCATGGCCCCGTCACGGAACGTAAAGATTTCAACGTCCGTGAGGACCCACCGGTTTTCTTTCCACTGTCCTCCGGAGGCCTCGATTCTTTTCTCCATGCCGCTTTTGAACTCATAAAGGGAGACCCCCCGGATTTCATCGCCGGACATGACGTCGATCTCGGCGAGCCCTCCGTTTCTCATCCGAAGCCAGTGTTTGTCGCGCAGATAGGAACCCTGGGTTTCCTTCTTCTCGATTTCCACGGTCAGGATGTGCACGGCTTTCTTCGAAGCCTCCGGGATGATGTATTCGGAAAGGAGGTAGGTGACCCCTGTCCAGAAGAATCCCATGGCGACAAAGACAAGGGACATCCGGCGAAGGGACCCGCCAAGGGAGCGGACGGCTGTCAGTTCCTGTTTCCGGGCGGACATTCCCAGAACAATCATCGTGGAAAGCAGAACGCCCAGGGGAATGGCGAAAACCGCATAGCGGGGAGCGGCGTAGGCAAGATAGCGAACCACGAGTCCCATGGAAGCATCCGTCTTCGAGGCCGATTTCACGACTTCAAAGAACTCGAACAACAGGGACAGGCTGAGTACGGCGCAAACCGTCAGTGCCAGAACGTTCAGGCTTTGTCGGAGGTACATGCGTGTAAGGATGGTCATGGGTTTGGGTCCCTGTTGGACATCCGTTCCGTACGCCTAGGGGCCGCGGGACTTCCAGCGATATACGCTGAGTGCCACGATGCCCAGAAGGCCATTGGCGCCCCATACGGCGACCCCGGCCGGCATTTGGCCCGTCCGGGCGAGACTTTCCCCGAATACCAGAAGGGCGTAGTAGCCGCATATCACCACCAGGGCCAGGGCAAACCCCCCGAGCCGGCCCGCGCGCCCCACGAACCCGGCCAGTCCTGGGGCCAGATAGCCCAGAAGCAGACAGGAAACGGGAAGGGCCAGACGTTTGTGGAACTGGGTCAGGCGGCTTTGCCGTTTGTCTTCCGGCCCTCGTGTAGCGGCCTTCCAGAGTTCCGGAATAAACATTTCTGTCCCGCCATAGGCCACACCGGCTCCGGCAAGACTGAATTCCATGAAATACCGACCAAAGGTCAGATAGGTATACGACGTCCCGGAGGTGTTCACATGGACGTCCCCATCCTCAAGCACAAACTGGAAGACTCCCCGTTGGGGATCCGAATACACCTCGCCTCTGCGTGCCGTCACGACCACGGGACGTTCCGGGTCCTTTGTGTTATACAGAAAGAGTTCCCCGAAGGTCCGATCGTCATGCTTGATATTGGCCTGGAGGAGAAGGTTTGGAAACTGGTCGTTAATAACGCCCGGATCGATGGACAGGTGACTCGTCATGGCTTCGTACAGGGTTTCGCGGAAGAGGCGGTTGCCGAGGGGGAAGAAATACAGGCTTACACCGAGGGCCAGGACAAGGCACAGGGCACTGAAACCTACGGCGGGGCGTGCTATGATTGAAAACGGAGTTCCAAGGGCGGAGAGGGCAATGGTCTCGTTGTCCATGGTCATGCGTCCATAGACCACCAGGACGGCAATCAAGAGGGACATCGGTATTCCCAGAACGAGAAACGACGGCTGAATCCACACGATGAGTTTCACGACCTCGCGCATGGGGACTCCCTGACTCATCTTCATGATCCGGTACAGGCTTTCAAAGAGCAGCACCGTGCTGGAAAGAACCAGGGTCAGCGAAAACGTGTAAACCAGTTCGCGGAAGACGGTCCGGTTGAAAGTCGGTGTCTTCATGCAATGAGGGATGCGGGACGGGGCTCCGGGATTGACGGACGAGGAGTCCCCGTCCGGTTTGTGAGACCGATTATAGCAAAATGAAAGCCCGGGCATGGAAGAGACAAAGACGCCGGGCCGGAGACCCCTCAAGAACGGAATGACCCTATCGGAACTCATCGAAGGCCGCTTCGAGGTTTACGGTAACCGAGGCCATATTGCCGACACGTGCCACGACTACCTCAATGCCCTGAACCGGTTTGACCCCACGGTCAAGTCTCACACGTGTCGCGTGGCCCTGGCGGCTGACCGGGTGGCCCGCCAGACCGGACGGGATTCTCGTGCCGCTTTTTACGGCGGACTGCTCCACGACTATGGAAAGATCCTCCTTCCGGCTCAACTCTTCGACGGGCACGACGTAAGCCCGGAAGAGTATCGGCGGATCACCGAGCATGCCGAGAAGGGATTTGCCCTGCTCAAGGATGTCCATCTCTTTTCGGCCCTGATCGCCGGGCTGCACCATGAGATGGGGGGAGGCGGAACCTACGGTATCCGGTGCGATGAAATTCCGGACGATATGGGACCGGAGACGCTGAGGGAGGTTGTCGATATCGCCCGAATCATCTCCGCTGTGGATTTCTCTGATGCCGCCCTGCACCGGAAGACCTCCTATCTGGGGCCCGAGGACGGTTCGCTTCGGGACAAGATGCTGGCCAAGTTCGGGCATGATGAAGCATTCGTGGACGTTGTGCTTTCGGAAGTGTATCGTTATCGTGATCTCGTCGAATATGAATAGGACAACATCCGGAATCCGCAGTGTCCGGGTTCGCCCTTCATGCCACAGCACGTAGAGACTGGTCTGGACCGGTTCCCTTCCGCCTGGCCTCAGAGTCTCAGGGGAGCGCGTGTTGGTCTTCTTGCGCATCCCGCATCGATCGATGCCCGGTATGGCCACGCCCGGGAGCGTTTCTCAAGGACGCGTGTGGTGTGCCTCACGGCCCTGTTCGGTCCCCAGCACGGATTTCTGGGCCAGACTCAGGACAACATGATCGAATGGACGGGATACCGGGACCGTCTTTTGGGGGTGCCGGTGTTCAGTCTCTATGGGAAGACCCGAACGCCGACCGCGGCCATGCTGGAGTCCATCGACGTTCTGGCGGTGGACCTTCAGGATGTGGGTGCGCGGTATTACACGTTTATCTGGACTCTGGACCTTTGCATGGACGCGTTGGCCAAGGCGGGTAAGGCCCTGGTCGTTCTGGACCGACCCAATCCCATCGGCGGTATTCACGCAGAGGGCCCTGTACTGGAGGAAGGATGGGCGTCCTTTGTGGGGCGCCGGAGGCTTCCGGTCCGGCATGCCATGACTATGGGCGAGGTCGCGGGGTACTTGAGGGACACGTTTCACCCGGATCTGCAAATGTTTGTGATCGGGATGAACGGGTGGAAGAGGTCTTATGACTTTGAAGCGACCGGACTCCCCTGGTGCCTGCCTTCCCCGAACATGCCCACGGTGGATACCGCCTTTGTTTACCCTGGCATGTGTTTGCTCGAGGGTACGAACCTGAGCGAAGGGCGCGGTACCACCAGACCTTTCGAAATCTTCGGAGCTCCATTTATAGAGACGGAACGTCTCGTTTCCCGTCTCCGGGACTTCAGATTGCCCGCGGTCCATTTCAGACCCTTGTTTTTCCAGCCTACGTTTCAGAAACACGCGGGAAGGCTCTGTGGTGGAGCCCAGATTCACGTCCTGGACCGAACGCGGTTCCGGCCTTTTCTCACGGGGGCGGCGGTGCTCCGGGCGGTCATGGACCTCTATCCCCGTCAGTTTCGCTGGAAGCGCCCGCCGTATGAATATGAAAACAAGAAACTTCCCATCGATATCCTGGCAGGGTCCGACGGGTTTCGCAGCGACCTTGAATCGGGACGGCACTTACGGGAAATGGAACGCGGCTGGAAGTCCGAGGTCGCCGCGTTTATGAAACGGACTGCCTCAAGACATTTCCTTTACTGAACGGTGCGGGATCGTTGCCTCGACCTATGATGCCCTTGTTTCGTGCCTTTATCCCATCCGCAGGACACGGCGAGCGACTCCTTCCGATTACCCGGCATCTGCCCAAGCCTCTGATGCCCGTGCTTGGGCTGCCGGTAATTGAACGTGTGATGACCAGACTTGTGGGGGCAGGCGTCCGCGAGGTCGGCATCAATACGCATCACCTTGCCGAGCGACTGGAAAACTGGGTGAGCCGCTCACACTTCAGGCCTCACGTCCGCCTGTTCCGGGAAACGGCCCTGCTCGGGACGGGGGGCGGTCTCATCAATGCGGCTGACTTCCTTCGTTCGGCACCGTTTATCGTCTATAACGGCGACGTTCTTTGTGACCTTGACGTCAGTCTCCTGATCCGCCACCATGCCCGTTCCGGCAACCTGGTGACCCTGGTTGTGCACGATTGTCCTGCCTACAACCGGCTCAGGGTGGACACGGACGGTTTCCTGGCGGGGCTGGTCGACGGGGGCAAACCTTCCGGAAGTGAAACGGCCTCGGTGGTTGCATTTACCGGGATCGCGGCCTACGAACCCATGTTCCTGGATTACCTCCCCGCCGGTGTGTCCCACGTGGTGCCCTCATGGTTGCATGCCCTCGCTCACGGCCAGCGCATAGGCACCCTCAAGCTAGACGGCTTGTTCTGGAGCGACCTGGGCACGGCAGAGAACTATGCCCGCGCGGTTTTTCACCTGCTGGATCGAGAGGGTGAGTCTGTCTACCTGCATCCCGGCTCGAGTGGCTGTGACGGTGCGGTTCTGAAGGGACATGTGGTCATGGAGGAGGGCGCGACGGTGGGACGGGGGGCCGTGCTGCAGGATGTGATCCTGCTTCCCGGGGCCATAGTGCCTTCCGACAGGTCTGTCCGAGAAGCGCTTGTGGGCCCGGATTATGAAGTGAGGGTTTCTCTCCTTGGGGACAAGGACCGGAGTCCCGAAGAAGTCTCCGGGTCGCCCCTGTTGTCCGAGCTTGGGATGGAGCATGCCCGGTTCCGGGAGATCGGATTTGGCGGTTCTCCAAGACGCTATATGCGAGCCGAACAGGTCGGGCGAACCTGTGTTCTTGCCTGTTGCGATGCCACGGACCCCGATTTCAATAGGCATATCCGGTATACAGAGTTTTTCGCCCGACACGGGGTTCGGGTTCCTCAACTTCTGGGTCTTGATAAGAGCGCCGGGCTGGCGGCTTTCGAGGACCTGGGGGACGTTTCGTTGTACACCTGGATGAAGTGTCGCCGTCCGGTGGTCGAGGTGCAGCGCATTTACGAGCAAGTGCTTCGGACCATGGCCTTGGTGCATGGACTTCCTCTTGGGGCGGAACCAGAGAAGGGGAGGACAGACTTCCGCGCCTTTGATTTCGCACATTTCAGGTGGGAGTCCTCTTATTTTCTTTCAGAATTCATAAACCGACATATGAAACTGGCCCTCGACAACGAGTTGGCACTTTCCGATGAGCTGGATGATCTGGCCCGTGCGGCCGCAGCTTTTCGTCCTTCCGTGGTACATCGGGATTTCCAGTCACAGAACGTCATGCTGCCAGGGTCCGGGGAACCGGTGCTGATTGATTACCAGGGAGCCCGTATCGGTCCTCCGGCCTATGACCTGGCCTCGCTCCTTTGGGACCCCTATGTCAGCCTTCCGCAGGGCCTGCGGGAGTCTCTGGTGAATCAGTATCTGTTTCTGCGCAAGGAGCATAAGGGCTTTGACCCTGTCGAATTTATGCAGAGCCTGCCGGCCTGCAGGATACAGCGTCATATGCAGGCGCTCGGGGCCTATGCTTTTCTTTCCAATGTCCGAAACAAAAAGCGCTTCCTTCGTTTCATGGAACCGGCCGTTTCCCTCGTTGAGAAAGACCTCCTGGAGGTTTCCTGCCCTGAACTGGGGCGGCTGGTGGCCCGGGTCCGGAGCGCACTCTGAGAGCAAGGGTCCAGAAGGAGAGGCCCTCGAAGAGGCTTGGATGGAGTTTCGCTTCTGGTCGGGGTGCGGCGGCCGGCGTCAGGCCGGTGTGAAGAGGCGGGGCCGTGCGTTGAACATGAAGTATTTCAACCAGTCAAAACCGAATTCAAGGAGATCTTCCCGGTTTCCTGCGAGGCGCTCCTCCCAGTTTTCATGAAGTCGGTAACGTTGAAGGAAGGACGACTCGAAGACGAAACTTTTGAACTGGTCCACGTTGTAGCAGGCCATATAGGCCATCCGGAAGAGACGTCCTTCAGCCCCATCAGGCCCCCAGGGGTTTCTCCTGAAAAGGAGGCTCATCTCGGTCCAAAGCAGCCCCATCCGGTTATACGGGTCCAGTCCCTGTTCCTCACACCATAGGGCCACGCTCTTTTCGTCTCCCAGACCGTGACCCAGGCAGTGGGGAACGCGCTGCAACCAGTACTGCTCCTGCGGTGGGGCATCGGAAAAGGGAACCACCGAAACTCCTCGCTCCAACGGGAACATCCGGCAGGCATCGGGCCGATCGTCATAGACCTGGCAGCCTTTCGGCGAAAGAAAGGGGCAGGGCCGCCCGGGCTCCCTGCTCATCGTCAGCATGACCGACGGAAAATAGGGGTTTGACCGTTTCTTGTTGAACGTGTAGGTTTTCAGAAAGACGTCCGAGGTGAGGCCGAGATGGCCGCTCAACCGAACGATATCGTAGGGATAAAGCTCGAGGTCCGGATTGAGGCAGCACTTGTTGAAGCAGGGGTTTTCGGGACGGCAGGAAAACCGGAAGGTTCCGTTTTCGAGGGAAACCCGCCCCGGCTGGGCATCCTTCTCACGCCGAAGAGGTTCTGACATGAGGCATTGTTCCGGGCCCGGGGCAGGTTTGTCAAATCAGGCTCGTTGTCTGGCGGCGACCTTCAGTCCGGCCCCCGAATAGCCGATAGAAGAGGGCAGTGAGGTGCTGATGTCCCCGGGTCTGGCCCCCATTTGTGGGTGCGGGCCGGACCCTTCGATTTCAATCCAGAGGAGACTTTCATCATGCTCGTTCGTTGTCCTAAATGCACAAAGAAGCTCAAGGTTCAGGATGAGAAGGTGGGGGGGGGCGGAATGAAGTTTCGATGTCCGGCTTGTGGCGGCATCTTTCTCGTCAGAGGACCTGCACCGGCCCAACCGCTCCCCCCTCCTGACCCGGAAATGACAAGGCCGGAACCTCCGGAGGAGGCTCCGGCCCCGGAGGAACGGGGCTCCGTACTTTCGGGCTTTGGGCAAACACCAAGTGACGAAGACGCCCCGGAAGAAGGGGAGGGGCATTCATTACGGCTGGAAAACCCGCTTTCCGGCTGGGGGAATGACCCCGTCCCCGGGCCGGCAGGGCATTTTGAGAGTCAATCCCCGACAGGAGACTTTGGCCTGGACCCTCCGTTGGAACCTCACCAAGAGTCCGAATCTGCCGTAGGGTCACCTCCTCTCGGAATTGCTTCTGTGAACCCACCGGAGGAGTCTTCGGGAAGGCCGGAGGCAGGGAGGGATGAGGATACCTCCGGCCAGGAGATTGAACGGGCCCGCCGACTGGCGCGCACGATCATGTCGGATATCGCTCTCTACCATATTCGTATGGTGGAGGATTCCATCCGGAACGATACTTTTTTTGACGTCATGGGAGACGAGATCCGAGAGGGAATGAAGCTCTATAACAGCCGCATCGCTCCGGAAATCCGCGCCACGAGTGATTTCTATAGGGAGGCTGTGGAAAACTTTTATCAGAGGCGCAGGGCCGAACTCGCGGGACTGTGACCGCTCAGGTCGTCGTTTGCTGTGGACCGATTCCCCGGGGAATCGGTTTTTTTTTGAAACAACAATGAGTTGCGTGGCGTTACCCTTGCAAATCGGAAGTTGAGGGTGTATAGTAGTCAAATTTTTTTGGAGGTGATTTGTGCTGACCGATATTGCCTATGCAATGGCCCCCGCGCCGGATGCGGGAGGGCAGCCCGGAGCCGCCGGCGGCCTCATGCAGTTTTTCCCTCTTATTCTCATTTTCGTTATTTTTTATTTCCTGATTATTCGCCCGCAACAGAAACGGGCCAAAGAACAGCGGGAGATGCTGGCCAACCTCAAGAAGGGTGACAAGATCGTAACCGCCGGGGGCGTGCATGGTCTGGTGGACAGCCTTTCTGATAAGACGGTGACGGTCAAGATTGCGGAAAACGTCAAGGTTAAACTTGACCGGGCTTCAGTGGCCCGGCTGAGGACGGGGGCCGGCGAGGACTGATTCAGTACGCCTTTCTCTGTTTCGGTTGACAGACCTTCATAGCTTGATGGCAGGTGGCCCCCGGGGCTTTGACGGAGATCCGTCAGGTGCTCCGGGCTGAACTATGCGTGAAACTGTGGGGACGGCCGTCCCGGAGGCGGCGGTCCCGTGGAAATGAACCAGGAGGCTGAATGAAGAAGAACATCACATGGCGGCTGGCACTGATCGCCGCCTCAATACTTCTTTCACTGGTGTTCCTGCTGCCGGCCACGCCGGTTTATGACCGGCTTCCGCAATGGTGGAAGGACAACATGCCATCGCGCGGGATTGTGCTTGGTTTGGACCTTCAGGGGGGATTGCACCTTGTCTTTGAGGTGGAATGGGACAAGGCGGTCGACGTGACCATGGAACGCTTGACCCGGAGTGTGAGCGATGCCTTGAAGAGGGACGGCGTCGAGGCCGAGGTCACGCGGACGGACACCGAAATCCGCATCGTATCCGAGAATCAGGATGCCGCCGAGAAGGTCATGTCCGATCAGTATCCGGTCTTCGAGAAATCCTTCACCACCGGCGAAGGGCTCACCTATGCTCTCAGTTCCAGCGAGGTCCGGGCCATCAAATCCAATTCCGTGGATCAGGCGCTGGAGACGATTCGTAACCGAATCGATCAATTTGGCGTGGCCGAACCGACCATTCATCGTCAGGGTGCCAACGAGATCGTGGTGCAGTTGCCCGGGGTGAAAGACCCCAAGAGAGCTATCGACCTGATCAACCGCGTGGCCCTGCTCGAGTTCAAAATGCTGGATGAAGACAGCCCTGTTGCGGCCGAATTGCCTCCTACGATTGCGGTGACCGACGAGGCCCGGATCCGCGAGGAATTCGGTGACCGGATCCCTGCTCAGGACGAGATCCTGTTTGGCCGGGAGGTCAATGAACAGACGGGCGAGACCTTCAAGCGGGTGTACCTGGTCCGGAAGGAGTCTCGCATTACGGGAGACCTTCTGACGGACGCCCGCGTCAGCATTGATTCCCGGTTCAATGAACCGTATGTCTCCCTTGAGTTTAATGCGGAGGGGGCCCGACTCTTCGAGGAAATCACGGGAGAAAACGTCAACAAGCGGTTTGCCATCGTTCTTGACAACAACGTCCATTCCGCTCCGGTGATTCGGGAAAAGATTGCCGGTGGACGGGCTCAGATATCGGGCAGCTTTACCATGGACTCCGCCAAGGACCTGGCCATTGTTCTGAAGGCGGGTGCGCTTCAGGCGCCGGTCAAGATGCTTCAGAATGTGACGGTGGGTCCGTCCCTGGGCCGGGATTCCATCGAGGCCGGCAAGAAGGCGGGTCTGTACGGAATGATCCTCGTGGTGGTGTTCATGCTGGTGTACTATCGCATGGCGGGAATGATTGCGGACCTGGCTCTCGTTCTCAACATCTTCCTGCTTCTGGGGGCGTTGGCGTGGCTGCGTGCGACCCTCACGATGCCGGGCATTGCAGGCGTTATTCTGGCTATCGGGATGGCCGTGGACAGTAACGTGCTCATGTTCGAGAGAATGCGGGAGGAATTGCAGATCGGAAAGACCCCTCGGGCCGCCGTGGATTCAGGTTATGACAAGGCTTTTATCACCATCGTGGATTCCCATGTCACCACGCTGATTACGGCTGCGGTCCTTTTCCAGTTTGGAACCGGTCCCATCAAGGGGTTCGCGGTGACGCTATTTCTCGGTGTCTCGATCAACCTCTTCACGGCTCTGATTGGCACCAAGGTGGTCTTTGATATAGTCCACAGCCGGAAGGAGGTCACGAGTCTCAGCATATGATCACGATTGTCGGACAGACCAAGATTGATTTTTTGGGCAAGCGCCACTTTGCCTATGTGGTTTCGGGTATTTTCTTCGTTCTCGGGTTATTTGCGCTGACGCAGATCATCACCGGAAAAGCGAATCTCGGAATCGATTTTGCGGGGGGGACGTCCGTTCAGCTCAAGTTCGAGAAGCCGGTCACCCTCCAGGAAATTCGAGCAGTGCTGGACTCGGCCGGCGTGAAGGACGTGGACCTTCAGGACTTTCCCGACGTGAACAAGGTTCTGATCCGGGTCAAAGGCCAGGAGGAGACGCTGGGCGCCATTTCCGAGAATATCGTGAAAAGCCTTTCCAGCGGGCTTCCGGGGAACACCTTTGTGGTGGATTCCACGACCGAGATCGGCCCCAAGGTGGGCGCCCGGCTGAAGACGGATGCCTTCTGGGCGGTGATCATGGCCACGGTCTTCATCCTGATGTACATTGCGTGGCGCTTTCAGTTCAAGTTCGGCGTGGGGGCCACCGTGGCGACGTTCCATGATGTGATGGCGGTGCTGGGGATCTTCCAGATCATGGGGAAGGAGATTAACCTGATCTTCCTTTCGGCTCTGATGACCATTGCCGGATATTCTCTGACCGACACCGTGGTGGTTTTCGACCGAATCCGTGAGAATCTCGGGAAGCGCAGGCGAGGGGCGACCATGATGGACGTTATGAATCTCAGCGTCAATGAGGTTCTCTCTCGAACCCTCGTGACATCGTTGACGACCCTGCTGGCGGCCGGGGCTCTCTTTGTGTTTGGCGGCGAAGTCCTCCACGACTTCTCTTTTGCCATGATCCTCGGTATCCTCATCGGAACCTTCTCCTCCGTATTTGTTGCAAGCCCTGTCGTGCTCGTCTGGGAGCGGCGAGTGAAGGGGCGAAAGTCCTGAGCGCGTTCTCCGGGCTGCTTCACGGTTTTCAGGGGATTCCTTCGGGATAAGCCGGACCGCCTGTGCAGGCTTCAACAGGCTGGGGTTCCCGTCCCGACGGGGCCTCCTTTACCCCGGGGCCACGGAGGGCGGAACGACCGTAAGACGCCGTTGGGCTCGTTGAAGCGTTCCGTCGGCCATGAGGGGTATCCCGTCCATGTCTGATTTCTTCGATCGACATCGTCCCTGGACCGTTTCGCGGACCAACCCGGAATACCTCCATTTTCTGTCCTCACGTTTTTCTATTTCCAGGGTCATGGCCCAGATTCTTGTGGGGCGCGGAATTCGTACCCCCGAGCAGGTGAGCCGTTTTCTTGAGCCTGACCTGGCAGACCTTCACGACCCCCTGGATCTCCCTGATATGGAGGTGGCCTGCGACCGTATCCGCGAGGCGGCCCGACGGGGAGAGTCAGTCCTCGTGGTCGGGGATTACGATGTGGACGGTCTGACCTCTGCGGCCCTTCTGACGGATGTGCTCGAGCGGCTCGGAGTTTCATGTCGATATGTCATTCCACACCGGCTGACGGACGGATATGGGCTCAAGGTCTCTTTTCTAGAGAAGGCCGCAGACGAGGGGAATACGCTGGTCGTCACGGTGGACTGCGGGATCACGGCCGTGGAAGAGGCGAGGGCGGCCGCCTCTCTGGGACTGGACCTGATCATCACGGACCATCATCAACAGACCGGGGTTCTTCCCGGTGCTCTGGCTGTGGTCGACCCCCATCGAAACGATGCCCGCTATCCCTTTACGGCCCTGGCGGGGGTTGGGGTGGCCTACAAGATGGCCGAGGTGCTTCTCGGGCGGGAAGCCTCGACGGGGTATCTAGACCTGGTGGCTCTTGGCACGGTGGCGGACATTGTGCCGCTTCGCGATGAGAATCGGATATTGGTACGGGCTGGGCTTGAGGTCATGAGAACCTCGCCGCGACCGGGTCTTGCGGCCCTGTGCAGGGCGGCCGGACTGGATCCTTCCGGGCTAACGAGTACCCGACTGAGCTATGTTCTGGCCCCGAGGCTGAACGCGGCAGGCCGAATGGGTGATGCGCATCCGGTGGTCCGTCTGCTCAAGACCGAAGACCCCACGGAGGCCGAGGGTCTGGCCGGTTACCTGGAAGAGGCAAACCGGGCGCGACAGAAACTCGATGCCGCTGTCTTTGCCGAGGCTCGGGCCATGGCCGAATCCGAGGGGATTTCCGACGTTATGGTTCTTGGCTCCGAGGGGTGGCACCCGGGCGTGCTCGGCATCGCGGCGGCGCGGCTTGTGGGAAGGTTGGGACGCCCTGTCTTTCTGCTTGCGGTCCAGGACGGACTGGCCAAGGGCTCCGGCCGCAGTATTCCTCCCTTCGATCTCACATCGGCCCTGGAAACCTGCTCTGATATCCTCGATGGCTTCGGGGGGCATCACCAGGCCGCGGGGATAAGGCTTGGGACCGACCGGGTTCAAGACCTGCGGATGCGCCTGTCCGAGGTATTCCGCGCTCGCGTGAAACCGGAAGACCTGAATCCGCCTCTGAGCATAGACGCCGGGGTTGGCGCTGGGGAACTGAACCTCGATCTGGTCAGGGAACTGGAATCTCTCGAACCCACGGGGTTTGGGAACGAGACCCCGTTGCTCGGATGCAAGGGCCTGGCCGTGGCCTCCTCGCGACTTGTAGGCCGTAATCATCTGAAAATGCGCCTCTCCGGAGGGCCCAACTTTCTCGACGCCATATTCTTCGATGCCGGCGACAAGGGTTTTGATGCCCTGAACGGGGGAGAGAAACTTGACGTGGCTTTCGTGCCGAAGGTCAACGAATGGGAAGGCCGGCAGTCCCTTCAGATGCATTTGAAGGCCATCCGGCCCGCATAGGATCATCGCCGGTTCCCTTCAGAGCCCTGCGGTCGTTGGGCTGAAGGGCTTTCTTTCTCGGAACGTGTTCAGAAGATGGCGGCCAGGCGGTCAAAGGACCTACGGAGGCGCTTGGAGACGGTGAGCAGGATGCCTTTCATAAACTTGACCCCAAGGGCGGGGCGCTCCCAGACCAGACGATCGAAATTGGTCCGCGTGAGTACGATGAGCGTTGTGTCCTCGAGGGCAACCGCCGTGACCTCTCTGGGGTGCCCTTCAAGGATGCAGAGTTCCCCTGCAATCGCTCCCTTGCTGTAGACGCCCACAAGCACCTGCTTGCCCGCAAACTCGGTTTCCTTCTTAACCTCGAGTCTGCCGGCGATGATGAAAGCCATGTAATCGCAGGGATCACCTTCCTTCCATATGGTCGTTCCTGCCGGGATTTCACGAATTCCGAAATAACAGGGCAGGTCTTCCATGTCCTCATCATTGAGGAATCGAAAGGCCGCAAGTTCCCCTTTGACCCGCAGGCAGACGTTTTCCGGCAAGTCGGTCATTCCTTCAGCCCTGTTCCCTTCCGCTCTTCATTTCAGATATCTTTTCCTCCATCTTTGCAAAAAGGCCGTCAAAGCCGTCCTTTTTCACTATTTCACGGTAGGTGTCCCGGTAGTTCCGGACCAGGCTTACTTCCTCGATCACGACATCGTAGACCTTCCACTCCGGACCCTCCTGAGTCAGTTTGTAATGAATCGGAATCGTGACGGAACTCGTCACGATGGAGGTCTCCACCAGAGCGGATTTCCCCTTGGTCTTGACATCGCCGTATTCCACCTTCTCATCCGTATAGGCTTCGATCCGTCCCATATACGTTTGTTCCAGAATCTCGGCAAAAAGGTCCGTAAACCGCCTTCTCTGCTCGACCGTGGCGCTTTTCCAGTTGGTGGCGAGGGTGCGCTGGGCCATGCCCTCGAAATCGAATCGGGCATGGATCACTTCCGATATCTTCTTTCGAGACTCCTCTTTGGGCAGAGTCTTGTTTCGCAGGATCTCAAGAATGGCGTCCACGGAGCCCTGGACATCGTCCTTGGGTCCCGCGTTGGCCAACCCCTGTAAACCGACGAACAAGGTGAGACAAAGACAGGCAACGATGATTCCTTGTTTCATGGAACAACCTCCGCATCTTTCCGACTGCTCCCCGGGCCGTGCCGCTTACGTGCAGTTTTCGAGGGGCATCCTATCTTAGCATCCGGCCCCGCCTCCGCGTTCCGCTAGCAGCGGAAATTCCTGACGGAACAGGGAAACAGGTCCTTCCGCTACTTCCTGATATACCCCTCTCGGTGCTGGGCATAGGCATTCCGGATAAACAGGTAGGGGTCGAGAGAATCCCTCTTGATGGCTTCGTAGGTATCCTTGTCCAGAGAAAGGGTGTTGATGCCTTCTCCTGTCTTGAGTCCAGCCTGCTCCAGGAAGGTCCAGTCCCAGGTCAGATAGGTGACCGGGTTCAGAAAAAAGTCCACCCCGGTGCCCGCCGCATCCCGAATGTTCGACGGTCCGAAAAAGGGGAGGAAAAGATAGGGCCCGGGCGGCATTCCATGGTGTCCCAGGGTCTGCCCGAAGTCCTCTTCGCGCTTTTCGAGCGAAAAAACATTGCGTGCCGGGTCAAAGAGGCCGCAGAGACCAACGGTCGTGTTGATTTCGAAACGCGCCAGCTCATTCCAGAAGGTCTCGCCCCGGAACTGGAGGAGGGCATTGACCATCCGGACCGGCGCGGTGATATTGGAGAAGGCGTTTGACACAGATACCCTGACCCGCTCGGGAACAACCCGGTATACGCGGGCCACAGGCTTCAGGAGGAAAACGTAGAGCTTGTCGTTAACCCAGAACAGGCTCCGGTTCATGGGCTCCAGGGGGTCGTAGACCGGGGGGGCCTCCTCCTCGAAGGCATCGGCGAACGGGTCTTCGAGGCTGATGTCTTCCTCGACGGCGGTCTCTGCCTCGGCCCGGGCGGGCTGGGCCAGACCGAAGATCCCAAGGACCACGACCAGAAGAAGACAGCCGCAGGATGACCGGCAACCGATGCGTCGGGTCATGAAGCGTTCCGCCTATTTGCTCTCAAAGATGTATTTGCTGACCAGTTCTTCGAGGTTGATGGCCGATTCGGTTTCCGCGATTTCGTCCCCATCCCCAAGAAACGTCTCCGAACCACCGGGTGTGATGTTGACATAACGATCCCCGATGATTCCGGCTGTCCGGACCGAGGCAATGCAGTCGTCCTGGAGTTTTACCGAGCGGTTGATGGCCAGTTCCACCTCGGCCTCGTAATTCTCAGGGTTCAGCGTGACCTTGGCCACCTTGCCCACCGACACCCCGCCTATCTCCACCGATCCGCCCGTCTTCAGCCCCGAGATGGAGGTGAATTGAGCCCGAACCTTATACGTATTGTCACCAAACAGGCCGATGTCCCCGAGTCGGACGGAAATATAGGCAAAACAAAGAAATCCCAACACCATGAAAACTCCGACAGCAATTTCTATATTAATCCTCTTCAAATTCATACAGGTCAGATTCCTCTCTTTCACTGGAATAGATTGTCCCCATGGTTGTTTCCACAAAAGCCCGGATGTAGGGGTTTTCCGACCGCTGGAACTCGTCCGGTGGGATGCACCCCTGGATCTTCTTGTTGGCCAGCAGGGCAACGAATTCGCAGAGTTTGAAAATCTTCGGCACGTCATGGCTCACGATCACGGCCGTATATTTGAGCTGGCTCTGCGTTTTGTAGAAGAGGCGGTAGATTTCGTTACTCTTGTGCACATCCAGTCCCGTGGTGGGCTCGTCGAAAAAGACGACCTTCGGATCCAGAACCAGGGCGCGGGCCAGTCCCACGCGTTTCTTCATCCCTCCGCTCAACTGGGGGGGGAACTTGTGCTCGATGCCCGGAAGGTCCATCATTTCGAGTTTGTCCATGACCGTTTTACGGATTTCCGTACCCGTGAGCCTTGTCCTTTCGCGCAGGGGCATGGCCACGTTGTCGAAACAGGTCATGGAATCAAAGAGCGCCACATTCTGGAAGAGGACCCCGAAATGCATACGGATTTCCTGGAGTTCCTTCTTTTTCACCCGGGAGATATCTCTCCCAAAGACCCTCACCTCTCCCTGGTCCGGCTCGACCAGACCCAGCATGTGTTTCATGATGACACTCTTGCCCTGGCCGCTTCCGCCCACGATGACCGTGGTTTTCCCCTTGGCCACCGGCAGGTCTACGGCATCGAGGACCTTCTGGGGCCCGAAAGACTTTTCAACCCCTATCAGTTCGATGTCCAGCGAGTTCTGTGAAGATGTCCCGGTCATGGGGGGTATCCGCTTCTGCTGAATTCGGTCGAGGTCAGAGGAGAATGGCGCTGATCAGATAGTCCCATACGAGGATCATGATCGAGGCCATGACCACGGCATTCGTCGTGGTTCGGCTCACGCCTTCTGCTCCAAAACCTCCGTCCTTTTCCATATGAACATAATAGCCTTTGACCGCGCTGATCCAGATGATCAGAAGGCCGAAGACAAATGACTTTACGATTCCCATCTCCACGTCCTGCCAGGCCACGCTGGAATACATGCCTTCGAAAAAACTGCCTGAGTTGACCTTGAGCATGAGCACTCCGGCCATATAGCCTCCCCCGATGCCGACGACATCGAAGATGAAGGTCAAGAGCGGGACCGCGAGGATGCCGCCCACGAACTTGGGGGCCATCAGGTACTTGTAGGGATCGATGGCCATACACTCCAGCGCATCAATCTGTTCCGAATTCCTCATGATCCCGATCTCGGCGCATATGGCGGACCCTGCCCGGCCGATGACCATCAGGGCGGTGAGCACCGGTCCAAGTTCCCGGAGCAGGCTCAGGGCCACGGCCGACCCGAGGAGTCCCTCGGACCCGAATTTTCTGAGCGTATAGTAGCCCTGAAGGCCCAGGACCATGCCCGTGAAGGCGGCTGTGAAAACGATGACGAACACGGATTTGGCGCCGATGAAATGAACCTGGCGTATCACCGGGTCCAGCTTGAACGGGGGCTTCACCACGCTGGCGAGGCTCGCGACCAGAAATATCCCCATCCGCCCCCCCCTCTCGAGGAAGGCCAGGGTTTCGCGTCCGATCAGACTTAAGAAGGCGGTCATAGAAATCTTATCGTCACCGGGCCTTGCGGCCTGAGGATTCAGAACTTGACCTTTGGCGCCGACTGTTCGGCCTCGGGCGTCTCAAAATAATCGGCCTTTTCGACTCCCGCCAGGGCCGCGAAGAAACGGCCCATGAAGGTGCGTCGGTAGGTGTTCAGAATCTGCACCGAATCATTGTAGCGTTTTCTCTCCACGGCGATGCGGTTCTCTGTTCCTTCGAGGCTGTCCTGCAGTTTAAGGAACGATTCGTTCGCCTTCAATTCGGGATAGGTCTCCCTGAGGACGAGAAGCCGGGAGAGCACCGTTTCCAGCTGGTTCGAGGCCTCCATCTTTTCCCCAGGAGCCTTGGCCTGGAAATACTGGGTACGATACCGGGCGATATTCTCGAACAGTTCCTTCTCATGGCTGGCATACCCTTTCACCGTCTCCACCAGGTTCGGGATGAGGTCGTATCGGCGTTTGAGTTGGTTCTCGACCTGGGCCCAGGATGCTTTGACCTTCTCGTCCATGGCCACGGCCTTGTTGTAATTCCCAATGGCCCATCCCCCGACCAGAAGGCCCAGCAGCACCAGAACACCCAGAACGATCAGAAGAATACGTACTCCCTTGGACATGTGACCCTCCTGAAAAAAACCGCGGCAATGATTTTTTGAGTATGTGATTTTACCGTTTACCAGCCGCCGGAAGCACCGCCCCCGCCGAAACCTCCGCCGCCGCCCCCACCGAAACCTCCTCCAAATCCGCCTCCTCCTCCCGCAAAAGGCCCGTGTCCGAAGCCGGACCTCCGGTGTCCCCCCATGGCCGAGCCCACCAGAAAGGCCAGGGCGAGTCCGGGATTTCGGATGATACACAACATCACCATGACCAGAACCACGATCGAAAACAAACTGCTGAGGAGGGAGGGGCTTCGGGCCGGGCCTCGGGCGGGGTGCTCAGCAGCAGGCGGGGAAGCCTCCAGCGTCACCCCGGCCTGCGCCGCGATCACCGGGGCCATGGCCGACACGACGGCCGTGATGCCCCCGGCATAGTCGCCCTGGCGGAAAAAAGGAACCAGGTAATCGCGGCCCATACTGCCTACAAGGCTGTCGGGCAGAACCCCTTCCAGTCCGTAGCCGACCTCAATACGGTATTTCCGGTCTGCAATCGCCACGGTGATGAGCAGGCCGTTATCCTTTCCCTTCTGACCGAGAGCCCATCGGTCGTGCGCTGTTTCGATGGAGAATTCTTCGATGCTCCGGCCTTCGAGGGAGGGCAGGACGAGAACCACCATCTGGGCACCCGTCTTTCTCTCGAGTTCGGAAAGATAGACGTTCAATCTCTGCTCGTCGGCCTGCAAGATCACGCCCGCCAGATCCATGACGTATGCGTGCGGCCGGTTCGGGAGATTCGGTTGCTCGGCCCGTCCGGGAGCGGGCACCAGGTTCAGAAAGGCCGCGAGCAGGAAGACGAGAGGTAAGTTTCTATACAGTACGTTCATCGATGAACCGGCTGAGGCGTTCAGTCGTTCGGTAATAGTCCTCGAATAGGCCGTTGAGTTCTTCCGCTTTGAGGCGCGGCCGTGTTTTCTTCAAGGTCAGCACACGCTGGTACCCGGCGGTCGGTATGCCTGTCGCCTCTTCCAGTTTGGTCAGGACCTCCCGGAGGTCGAGCGGGGGCGACTCTGTGGTCACGAGGAACAGGATAGCTCTGAAAAGGGGCGCGTAACCGGATATGGCGTGCATGAACTCTTCCGAGAGAACCTTGGGTTCGCCCAGCGAACGAAGATATCCCTGCCGGAGACCGATGAGTTTGGCCTTCAGATCCCGCTCGCACTGATGCCGGAGGTCGCTGGACTCTACCTTCAGATTCTTGAGGGCGTCGTCGCCGTAGACCGTCTTGTGAATCTGGGCCATCTCTCGGAACTCAATGGGGAAAACGTCCAGGGAGGTCCGGATGTACTCCGGGGTCATGATCAATGGCGCCTTGACGCGTTTCTTGCCGAAGGTTTTGCCCACGGGAGCGATCAGTTCAAGAAAATCAAGGTCCATCTTCTTGAGGATGATCACAGAGTTCACATCCGAGTACTCGGTGCTGTACTCCCCGGATACCGCACTGCCCACCAGATGCAGACTGTGAAGCCGTTCCGCATAGCCTTCGACCAAACTCTGAAAAAACGGACGAATACGTTCTACCGCGTCAGGATGGACCCCTGTGAAATCAAGGGTATAGGTCATGGGGGGCACCTCCTGTGATTGTCGTTTCAGGGCGGGACACGGCTTGAAACCGTACTAAAACGAATCATAGCACACGGCCCCAACTCATGACTTCCGCTGCAGGATTCCGAACTGTGACCGAATGTTCTTCCTGTGCCTGTGTCCCGGGCCAAACAGGGGCTCTCGATGGGGTAAAATAAGACTCTTTAAATT
>QJVM01000152.1 GCA_003235715.1 Nitrospirota bacterium | reverse complement strand
AGGTACCCTCCGTCCCTACTCTGGCGCTAGATTTATGCAGTATCCGCCTATCTGCAAGGTTCAGGCCTGTTTTGGAGGGCGCGGATGCAGCCCGTAGGCGTAGCCGGATTTTAATCATCAGGAGGGTCGAATGTTAACATTTTATGTATTAAAACAAACGGTTATAATCACTTGCGGTGCCGGTTCCGTTTGTCAGGAAGAGAAGGTTTGTGTCATAAAGCCGTACACATTGCCCTGGGTCTTTGTCGTAATTATGACGCTAGATGTCAATTTGCAGTGCATTGTAGAGTGAGACTGGTAACGCCATGATATTCCGCCAACGGGGTTGGCGTTTCGACCTGTTTGTAAGAATCCCCGTTCATGCGTCCGGTGGTTTACCGGAGAGATTTCGGGCGTCCTGCTAAAATAGCCCGATGTCAGCCACGGCTTCGGTTGGACGTTTTTCCGCCTTTAAATACAGAAACTTCAGAATGTACTGGACAGGCCACCTGGTCTCTCTGAGCGGGACTTGGATGCAGGCTGCCGCCCAGGGGTGGCTGGTCCTGAGGATCACGGATTCCCCCTTCTATCTCGGAGTTGTAAGTGCAGCCGGCTCCCTGCCGCTTCTTTTTCTCACCCTGTTCGGGGGGGTTCTGGCAGACCGTTTCGAGAAACGGTCCCTTCTCCTCTTTACGCAGGGCCTTTCGGTGTTTCCGGCTGCAGCGCTGGGGGTGCTTACGTGGATGGGGGGGGTGAATATCTGGCAGATTCTCCTTCTCGTGAGCCTTCTGGGCATTGTGAATTCTCTGGACATTCCGGTTCGTCAGTCCTTCATCATCGACCTCGTGGAGCCGGCCAGCCTGCCCCATGCCATTGCCTTGAACGCAGCGGCCTTCAATGCGGCCCGTATGATTGGTCCGGCCATCGCGGGGTTTGTGATCGGCTGGGTGGGCCTGCATGTCTGTTTCTTTCTGAATTCGCTCAGTTTTGGAGCCAGCCTCCTGGCCCTCTACCTGGTTCGGCCACGAACCAACGGCAGCACGAAAACGGACCACGCCGGCGTCTTCGCCCGCATGAACGAGGGTTTTGCCTATCTCCGGCAGGACCCGAGTGTCCTGGCCCTGATGGTTCTCGTTAGCGTATTCAGCCTGTTCGGACTTCCCTATGCGACGCTTCTGCCTGTTTTTGCCCGTGACATCCTGCAGGTGGACTCACAGGGTTACGGCCTGATGATGTCCTGCGTGGGTTTTGGCGCCCTGCTGGGCGCGGTATGGCTTGCTTTCCGGGTCTCCGGTACGGGGGGGACGGTTATCCGTCTGGCCGGTCTCGTGTTTGCAGGCGGCATGATTGCTTTTTCCCGCTCCCTGCTCCTTCCGATTTCCATGCCGCTTCTCTTTTTCACGGGGTTTGCCGCTGTCGTGGTGATTTCCTCCATCAACGTGACTATTCAGAGGAAAGTTCCTGATCATCTCCGGGGCCGGGTCATGAGCATCTACACGACGCTTTTTCTGGGCATGTTCCCCATCGGCTCCCTCCTCATGGGCGCCCTTTCGCAGGCTTTTGGCGTACGTGCGGCGGTTACTTTGGGGGGGCTCATGTGCCTGGTCTCCGTCGCCTTCCTGCCAGGGTTGGGCCACCTTTCCCGGACCTCCTTCGAGGTCGAACGCCCCGGACCGCCACCCGCACTCTGAGAAAGGAATCTTTCGGCATGAGCTATCCGGAAACGCTCAGCGGCACCGTCGAGAAGATTCTCTTCGAAAATTCTGAAGGGGACTTCACGGTTGCCAGGATTCGGGCCGACGGGAACAGGGACCTGATCACGGCTGTGGGCCCCTTTGCGGTGAAACCGGGTGAAAGCCTCAAATTTCTGGGGCGTTGGGTCGAGGACCGCAGGTTCGGAAGGCAGTTTTCCGTAGAGTCCTTTGAGAGTATTCTTCCGGTTACGGAAGAGGGAATACGGAAGTACCTCGGCTCCGGCATGATCCACGGGATTGGGCCGACGTATGCCAATAGAATCGTTGACCGGTTCGGCACGCATTCCATCGACATTCTGGACAAGTCGCCTGAGCGGCTGCGGGAGGTGGAAGGCATTGGCCAGGTGAGACTCGAGAGAATCAAGAAGGCCTGGATCGAACAGCGTGAGACGAAGAAGGTGGTGCTTTTTCTTCAGGAGCACGGGGTCTCCACCGCCCACGCCCTCAGGATATTCCGGAATTACGGCGACCAATCCCTCCGGATTCTTCGTGAGAATCCCTACCGGCTCGCCTCCGAGGTTTATGGAATGGGGTTTCGGACCGCAGACGCCATTGCCGGCAGGCTTGGCATCCCGCACGATTCCGTGGGTCGGGCCGCCGAAGGGGTGGCGTATCATCTCCTGGAACTTTCCCAGCAGGGGCATGTCTGCTTTCCCCGGGAAGACCTGCTTCGTGGGGCCGCGGCCATGCTTGGAATTTCAGTGGAGGGAGCGGAGGCGGGGCTTGCGACCCTTCTCATGCAGGGCCGGGTCTCCCTGCATGACGGTCACGTTTACCTGGCCCACCTGGCCCGGGCCGAGGTGGAGGTGGCTGAAGGGCTGGTCGGCCTGCTCGCACCGCCGGAGAGCCCTGTGGAACTGAACGACCGGTTGGCTCTCGAGTGGGTTCAGGCCCGCAGCGGGCTGGTGCTCGGCGAAAGCCAGAAAAAGGCCATTCTTATGGCCCTTCGCGAACGACTCCTCGTGATTACGGGAAACCCGGGGTGCGGCAAATCGACCCTTGTGCGAAGCATAGCGGGCTTTTTTGCCAATCGGGGTATGCGGGTGGAACTGGCCGCGCCCACGGGCCGGGCCGCACGGAGGCTTTCCGACCTTTGCGGCCAACCGGCCCGAACCATCCACCGTTTGCTGGAATTCCGGCAGGGACGCTTTACCCGGAACGAGGCCAATCCCATCGAGGCCGACCTGGTGGTGGTGGATGAGACCTCGATGATGGATCTGGTTCTTCTGAGCCATCTGCTCAAGGCCCTGGCTTCAGGCACCCGGGTGATCTTTGTGGGCGATACGGATCAACTGCCTTCTGTGGGTCCCGGAACCGTGCTTCGAGAGATGATCGAATCAGGCCCCGTCCCCTGCGTGGCCCTCACCGATATCTTCCGCCAGGCCGAGAGTTCCATGATCATCATGAATGCCCATCGGATCAACAGGGGGCAGAGCCCTGTATTCGATCATCCTGAGAGCGACTGTTTCTTCCTGGAGGAGGATGACCCTGAAAAGCTCGGTCAGTTGGTGGTCTCCCTGGTCACCCAGCGCCTGCCGGGCCATTATGGTCTGGATCCGTTACGGGATATCCAGATCCTCTGCCCCATGCGCCGAGGCAGCGCGGGCGTTATCGAGCTGAATCGCCTTTTGCAGCAGGCCCTGAATCCCGACGGGGCCTCGGTCACCAAAGGGGCTGCCCATTTCCGGGTGGGTGACAAGGTCATGCAGATGGTTAACAACTATGATCGCGATGTGTATAACGGGGATATCGGGATGATCGAGGCCTTGGACCTCCAGGAGAACATCATCCGCATCCGGTTCGACACGAGACTCGTGGAGTACGAACCTGAGGACCTCGATGAAATCGCTCTGGCCTATGCCTGCTCGGTACACAAGTCCCAGGGCAGCGAGTTTCCTGCCGTGGTGGTGGTTCTTCACACCCAGCACTACATCATGCTTCAGCGGAACCTCATCTATACCGCCCTAACGCGCGCCCGGCGCCTGGCCGTCTTTGTTGGAAGCCGGAAGGCCCTGGCCATAGGGGTCCGCAACGACAAGGTCTCCATAAGACATTCACACCTTGCGGAACGTATCCGGGCCGGACTGGCCAGCGGGCCGTCCACCCCCTCCCGTGTCCTCTGACCCTGATACCCTTCCGGTCACGTCGGGCCGTTCAATCATTCACCTGGATATGGACGCCTTCTACGCGTCCGTTGAACAGAGGGATCACCCGGAACTGAGGGGCAAGCCTGTGATCGTGGGCGGTTCCCTTCGCCGCGGGGTCGTCTCGGCGGCCTCCTACGAGGTCAGGAAGTTCGGGGTCCATTCGGCCATGCCCATGGCCGAGGCTCTCCGCCGCTGTCCGCAGGCCGTAGTGATGCCCGTTCGGATGGCCCGTTATGCCGAGGTCTCGGATACGATCTTCGATATCTTTGCCCGTTATACGCCGCTGGTGGAGCCGCTGTCCCTGGATGAGGCCTTTCTCGACGTCACGGCCAGCCAGTCTCTCTTCGGGCCGGCCGTTTCCATAGCGAGGCGCATCAAGGACGAAGTCCTCGCGCGGACCGAACTGACGGTATCCGCGGGAGTCGCCCCCAACAAGTTTCTCGCAAAGATTGCCTCGGACCTCGAGAAGCCGGACGGACTCACCGTGGTCCCGGCCGACCGGATTCAGGAGTTCCTTGACCCGCTTCCCATCAACCGCATCTGGGGGCTTGGGCGTAAGACGGAAGAGATCTTCCGGAAGATGAACATTGGCACCATCGGGCAGCTGCGCCTGATGGACCGGGACGTGCTGGTCCGCCGCTTCGGGGAGATGGGGGCTCATTTTCATCTTCTGGCCCAGGGGCTGGACGACCGGGAGGTCATACCGGACTCTGAGACCAAATCCATCGGTCATGAGGATACCTACGAAACAGACATAACCGACCTCGAGACCGCCCAGGTGGAACTCCTGGATTTGGCCGAACGCGTGGCGGCAAGGCTACGGCGTCTGGGTCTCCGGGGGCGCACCATCACCCTCAAGGTAAAGTACAGTGACTTCCGGTTGATTACGAGGTCCGTAACGCACGGTGACGCAACGGACGACGGCGGCCGTCTGTACAGGGAGGCGGTATCCCTTCTTTCAAAGACACAGGTGGGTCGCCGGCCCGTACGCCTGCTCGGCATCAGCGTTTCGTCTCTGACCGACAAGCCGGGCACAGCCCAGCTTTCCCTGCTTGAACCGGCACCGGAGGACAATCGCATCGAGCGGTTGAACCGGGCTGTGGATGACATACGCAGCCGCTACGGAAGCGGCGCAGTCATGAAGTCTCGTCTCCTGGGAGAGGGACGCGTTGCCGAAGAAACGCCCGTGACCGCGGGGAAACCCAAGGCTTCCACCAGGAAGAAACGCACCGGACCCGGACGTACCTAGCCGCCAGATTCAGGGCGTCGGGGCGTGACCCAGGGCGCGGACCTGACTGACGGATACGCTCGGGGGTCTGAAACGAATCATATGGGAGATCAGCCGGTACACCTGGAGGGGAGGACGGAAAGGCTCAGAGCCAGCGGGACCTCAGAAGGGTTAATCGGCTTCGCCGGCGGGGTTGACCGGCGGGGGTTCGCTCTCCCAGGCACGAAGAGTCTCGGCGTGTTTCAGGGTCCGGGCAACCCACTCCTCTATAGCTTTCCAGTGTGCCCCCTTCCAGTAGGCCTTTCCGCATTTCGTGCATCGGATGCATGAAGCGACATGCGGACGGGTGCGCGGGGGAAGCAGTTCCGTCACGTCCATAGGAGGAACGTCCTTGAGGAGGCCGTTGCAGTCAAGGCATCTTGTGTATGGGCGGATAAGGGGAAGGGGGAACAGCCTTTCGAGGACCTGATGGACCTGTTCCTGGGTTCTCGTCGACTGGATGAAGATGCCTGAAACCACCTGCCGCCTCATGAGCAACTGGCGGTCCCGCGTGAGAACGGTGCGAGATTCCCGGAAACCAAGTTCCGCAATCTCCTCATCGGTGAGGCTGTTTCCCCAGGCGCAATCCATTCCCAGAAGGCGGAGCCGGCGGGCCAGTTTCCCCAGGTGAACATCGGCGACAAAGGCCCTGTGCTCTATGGCCCGTCCGGGGCGGTCGAAAACGGATTTTTCCCCAAGACGCATAAACATCGGGAAGACGCTGACCCGCTCACCGCCTCTGAGGACCTGGTCCAGCCCGACCGCTGTTCCATCGACCAGGACCATGGCCACCTCTGTGTGCGGGACACCTTCCGCCTCGATGAGATCCTTGACCGAGCGCGGGTCAATGCACGGAGCCCTGTATTCCGGCCCGACGCCCTTCCGGGACTTGATCTGATCCAGAGGACCGTAAAATCGGAGCCTCACGGTCGAAGGGGCGCGGGTGTTGAAGGGGGTATCTCGTGACTCCATGGCAGATCAGGCCCGGGGCCAGGTTCATCCGCTGCGCTTATGTGTAACCGTCCGAAGTCTTAGGGCGGATCCTGTGCATCCCGGTGGACCGTGTCGGGGTGGAAGGCGGGGAGACAGATGGCTACGTATTCGGCGCCCTCCGAACCGGGTGTGCTGTAACGGACCCATTCGTTCTTCCCCACGATAATGGCCTGGCCCGCGCAGACGTCAAAGGTTTCGCTCCGGGTCTCCACGCGCAGACAGCCCTCCAGAACCAGCGTATATTCGTCGAATTCGGGGGTCTGGCCGGGCTCTTCCCAACCGGCTGGGCTACTCATCCGGGCAATGCTCACCGCCCGGGTTCCGGTATTCACCGCCCCGATATATTCCCTGATGATCTTTTCTTTCGTGCCGCTTGCCTTGATACGCGAGGGTTCGGATATGAGCCGGGCCATGACCGTTTTCTCACTCTTCCTTCTCGAACTCTTTCCGCGCCTTCTGCCAGGCTTCGCCAAGGTCCCTGTAGGCATCCGAAAATCCCTTCTTCATCTGCTCCCAGGCCCCGTCCGAGCTATGTTTCAGCCCGCCGTACCACTCGGCCAGCTCCGTGCGACTTTGACGCAGGGTCTTGAGTGTTTCCCGCGCCCGCTCACGTGCGGTCGTGCTCATCTCATCCCACTTTTCATCCAGTTGCTGCTCAGTCTGTTCTATCCGGCGGTCCAGGTCGTTCAGGAGTTCCTCGGCCTTCTTCAGGGCCTCCTGCCGCTGGTCTGCCGCGTAACGCTGTATGGCGCTGGCCGCCTCGCGTAGTTCCTGCTTCACCTCATCCGCGGCAGCCCTGTCCTCCTGCACGGCGGTGTCCGCCTGCGACCCAGATGGTACAAACAGCAAACATCCCAGCAGGATGGCAAGTATTGCGGAGTATCGGTTCATGATTCTCATGGTCCGGTCCCTCCTCATCTGTGATCACATGCTCTCCCAGGGCGGGGGCTCCCACCCGGATTCCTGAAACTATTATAAGCCGTAAGAAAACCCTAAGCGGCTTCTATCGTCCGGGGCTATCCGGCGCCCCTTGCGGCCGAGTTGAACATTCTGAGGGCCGCCTCGGCCATCTCGCTGTCCGGGAACTCAGCCAGCGTCTCCTGGTATATCTGCTGTGCACGTTCCCCGTTTCCAGTCTGTCCGTGGCAGTAGGCGAGGTTCAGCATGGCCATCTCCCTGTAGCTGATGCGGGAAGAGGAGAGCAGCGTCAGGTAGCGGTAATCGTCCAGCCATCGGTGACGGCTGAAAAACTCCAGGCTGTTCTCGAAGGCCGGGATGGCCGCGCCGAAGGCCTTCTTTCTGATGAGTTTTACTCCCCGGCGGTGGGCTCTGGGTATGAGTTTACGGAGCGCGATCGCAACGACGAGGTACAGGAGGGCTCCCTTCACCACCGGCCCTGGTGCTTCGGCGGCCACCATCAGCATGATGAAACCAGCCAGTACGATGACCTGAGGCAGGAACGAGATCCAGGCCACCTGCCGGACGATAGGTTGTCGGGATGCCATCGTCTCTCCTTCCCTCTGCCGTAAACAGACGTCTTCTTTGGGTCAGGCCAAGCTGACCGATGCATGTGAGGGATATTTTATCCTCGGGAAACAGTCATGTACAGGAATCGATGCGAAGGGCCGGGCCGCGGGGCAGAGGGTTTTCGTCAAGGCGTCTTATGATACTGTCTCCGGCGCGTGGCCTTCACGGCGCGAGCCCGAATTAGGGCCCGGTTCCATGGATTGGACGGCTTGTTTCAGGCGTTTCACACAAAGCCGCAGAAACTTTGGTTCCAGTTCGAGTCCTATGAACTGTCGTCCGGTCCGTATGGCCGCCACGCCGGTAGTGCCGCTTCCCGCAAAGGGATCCAGCATCAGGTCGCCCGCCGTTGTGCTGGCCCGGATGATGCGCTCTAGAAGAGCTACCGGTTTTTGTGTGGGATGCTTTCCAAAGGTCTTTTCGTCCGCACCCGGCGCCGGCAGGGTCCAGACCGTCTTCATCTGTTTCCCGGCGTTCAGACCTTTCATCTCCTCATAGTTGAACACGTGCCGCGACTTCTCATTCCTGGCCGCCCATATGATGGTTTCGGTGGAGTGAGTGAAATAACGGCAGGAGAGGTTCGGTGGCGGGTTCGGCTTTTCCCATGTGATGTCGTTCAGGACCTTCATCCCCAGCTGCTGCATGGCAAATCCCACGCTGTGGATGACGTGGTGGGTTCCGGAAACCCAGATCGTTCCGTTGGGCTTCAATACCTTCTGACAGCGGGACAGCCATGCTGTATTGAACTCATGGTTCAGATCGGCCCCCTGCGACTTGTCCCACTGGCCCTTGTCCACCTTGACCATCCTTCCAGCATGACAGGTCACTCCGCCATTGGAGAGAAAGTAGGGCGGGTCAGCGAAGATCAGGTCAAATAGGCCATCCGGACAAGTCGCGATGACCTGATCCAGAAACACGAGACAGTTGGCCTGATACACCCGGACCCCATATTCCCGATCCTCGAACAGGCAAGGGTCAAGGGATCCGTATGGATCGTCGTTGGCTGTTTGGGAGGTCGACGGTTCGATGGTTTGATGTTTCATGCTCGCGGGTCTTCGCAATCAGGGCCGGGGTGCTTGACGAACGGGTTCATGGCGTGGGAGATGGAATGGCATACAATGCCACGGGCTCCTTCGGGATGGCAAACTTTTTACGTTTGGTTGGGCGAAGTTCGTGGCGTCCCTTAGGGGGTGATGAAGCGGAAATAGTTCCTTGCAGGGATGTTGTCCAGGTTACACATCCCTCCGTGAGGTCTTTCAGCGTGCCAGTCCAACATGCCAAAAGGAGTAAAAGCAAGAGGAATAGGTGCAAACTGATCCGACTCGACCTTCGCCAAATACCAAGGAATAGCAGAGAAGGCCCACCGGGTAAGTTGAGGTTGTCCTTCCATGTTGTACCTAACGCGAAACGTCCAGAAGTATTTTGTCTGCCCGTATCGCATCCTCCAACTCCATCCACCCTTTTTTTGGAACATCTATCTTCTTGCACCAGCTGCAGATGGTAAGCAGCCGAC
>QJVM01000081.1 GCA_003235715.1 Nitrospirota bacterium | reverse complement strand
GTACTGGCGATTTATCACGCCTCTGGAACTCCTGTCTTTCCGGCCCGGATGTTGGAGAGGATACCGCCGGGTTTCGGGTTTATTCCGGCGTTTGTTGGAGGCTTTCTTTTCTGTGTTCCGAATTTCGGGGGGGCTTTTCTGTTTCTGCATTCAAGGGGGACTGTGCTTGAGAATTTCTCCGGGGTTGCTCTGTCGACCTTGCTGGGAGTGGCATGCATCGTACTTCTTTTTTGGGTGTTCAGACGACGTTTGTTTGACCAGAAGCTACAAGCCTATTTATGGGTGCCCCAGTTTCTTCTCTTCCTTGGTACGCTCAAGTTGATTTTCGGGGGGACGGGGGGCATGTCGGAATATTCCTTGATCCCGGCGATGCAGACTGTGGTCATGAAGTTTGTGCACGATGTGGTCCACCATACGTTTACCATTTTGCTCGTTCCGGACCATCCGCTCCTTCGTGTGACGGCGTGGAACTTCATTGGATTCTTCTTCGGTTCCAATTTTGGCCTTATCATGACCTTCATTCTTCTGCTCACCCCATCGGGACTGTTCGTACAACGACTTTTGCGCACCCCCGTTGAGGCTCCCGAGGCTTGGTGGTCCGGTGCTGAACGACGGTTACACAAGGCGAGTCGTCTCGCTGACCGACGCCGACAGGCCCTTATGATGGCGGCCTTTCTTCTCGCGGTGGTGCTGGTCTGGTTCGTTCGGGGGAGTGAAAAGACTCTGGATAGATATGTTCCTATGGCCAAACCTGTGGTCGTGGACAAGGGTTTGGTTATCATTCCCTTAAAGGATCCGACCATGAACTTGAGAGATGGCCGAATTCACAAGTTTCAACTGACGGGGACGGAGGGTGAAGTCATCAGAATCCTCATTCTACAGAGACCTGATGAGACGCTTGCGGTCTGTCTTGATGCCTGCGAAATCTGTCCGCCTGATGGATATGGCCAGAAAGCAGGAAACGTGATCTGCCTGTATTGCGACACCCCCATTCCGGCCTCGACGCTGGGACGGGAAGGAGGGTGCAATCCCATACCCCTTAAGGCGGAAATTACCGACCGAGACATCCGGATTCGGGCGGACGAAATCATGACTCGATGGAAGGATGTGAACTCTGCCCGGGGCAATGAGTTGATGCCACGGGCCAACTGAAAGCCGATTTTGAGGGGTTTTGGCGGGAAGAAAGGATAGATGTCAACGGTCTTGTTTGTGTTTTTTCTTTATCTAGGGGTGCTTGTCATGCGGGGACTGTTAAAGGCTTTGAACCTTAACCATTTAAGGCTTCACGGGCAGGAGATTCCTCCGGAATTCGAAGGCCATATCCAGGCGGACCTCCTGGCCAAAACGTCCAGGTATGTGCTTGAGACGAGCCGCATGGAGACCTGGGAATCTCTTCTGGATGGAATGGTCCTCGTGTTCTTCCTATTTGGAGGTCTCCTGTCGGGATACGACACCTGGGTGAATTCCCTGAGCGCTACGTTTCATGTGAAGGGGGGTATCTTCTTCCTGGGTCTGCTCTATGCAGAAAGTCTTCTGGGTGTGCCCTTCAGCCTGTACCGGAACTTCGTAATTGAGAAAAGATACGGATTCAACACCATGACCTTGCGCACCTGGTCCACGGATTTACTGAAGACGTTTCTTCTTTCGAGCCTCATTGGCGGTCTGCTCATCTTCGGGGCCCTGGGTCTGGTGACCTGGAGTCCCAAGTTCTGGTGGTTGTGGGTCTGGGGATTCTTCCTGACGGTCAGCATCTTTCTCATGTACGTATCGCCTTACGTTATTGAACCGCTGTTTTTCAGGTTCGAACCGCTCCGGGCCGAAGGTCTTGAGGACCGGATCCGGAACGTTCTGGGAAAGGCCGGCCTCAAAGTGAGCCGGGTCTTTCAGGTGGACGCTTCGAGGCGGAGCCGTCACTCCAACGCCTACTTCACAGGGATTGGCAGGGTGAAGCGGATCGTTCTGTTTGACACCCTGCTGGAGCAGATGAACGGGGACGAGATTGTGGCCGTTCTGGCCCACGAAGCCGGGCACTGGAAGAAACGTCATCTGCTGAAGCGACTGGCGATGACGCAGGTTCTCTCCCTGGCCTTTCTCTACATCGGGTTCCGGGCGCTCCAGTGGGACGGACTCCCCGCGCTGGTGGGACTGGAAGAACTGTCCTTCTTCGGACGGGTTGTGCTTGTCGGGTTCGTGGGCTCTCTCCTCACGTTTCCATTGACCCCGGTATCGACGTATCTGTCACGTCGGCATGAACGGATGGCTGACCGTTTTGCCTGGGAGCTGACGGGCCAGCCCCGGAAACTGGCATCGGCTCTCGTGAAGCTTGCGGTGCAGAATCTGTCCAATCTGCACCCGCACCCCCTGTATGCCTGGTTTTATTATTCTCACCCTCCCGTGGTGGACAGGGTGAGGAATCTGTATCAGGGCAGGGCTGGATTTGACAATGCGGTGTCGACCTGACAGGGAAATCACGGTCTCCGGCGTCCTGAAGACGACCCGTGGTGGGCCTCTTGAGGACTCCGTGGACCTCCCGGCTGGTTCGTGTCTCGTGTTCTTCAGCTCAGAGGCCCTGATGGCCATCATCCGTGGGCAGGGTATTATATGACCGAATCCCTTCCTCGAATTCGAGCCGCCTCGGCGGGAATCATTATTATCGGCAACGAGATCCTCTCGGGAAAGGTCCGGGATGAGAATCTCGTGTTCCTCTCCTCAGCTTTGTATGGCATGGGGGTCGCCGTGGAACGGGTGCTTGTGATACCGGACGATGTCGAGGTCATTGCCCGGGCCGTGGCCGAGTTCTCCGGCGCCTATGATGTGGTGGTCACGACGGGGGGCGTGGGCCCCACCCACGATGACGTCACCATGGCCGGGGTGGCCCGGGCGTTTGGCCTCCCGGTCACCCGGCATGAGGAACTGGCCGCCGGCATCCGAACATGGTACGGCGAGAGGACGAATGCCGCGGCCTTGAAGATGGCGGACCTGCCGGAAGGCGCCATACTCATTCAGAAGCCGGGGTTGAAATTCCCGCCGGTGCTCGTAAGAAACGTCTTTGTGCTGCCCGGGATTCCGTCGTTTCTTCGGGACAAGTTCGAGGCTATGCGTTCGGTCCTTGTCGGCGGGGCCTGTTATTCGGCAAGCCTTTACCTTCGGTCCGGAGAAACAGAAGTGGCCCAGATCCTGGACGAGATACAAAAGGAGTGCCCCGGTGTTTCCATCGGCTCCTACCCGCGTGTCGACGACCCTGTCTATCCGGTAACCGTAACCGTGGATTCCCGAGTCCGGTCGCAGGTGGATGAAGCTGTGAAAAAACTTCGGGAGAGGCTGCCCGCCCATAGCCTGGATTCCTGAGCCGGGCTTCCGGTCGTGGGTTCAGGACATGAAGAAGCCCGTTTCCGGGCTTGGAGTAGGACCATCTGCGCCGTTTGGGAACAGGACGTTACCCAACAGTTTCAAGAACCTCCGCCGTATCCAGCGCGAATTCAAAGGTATCGATTCTCATCTCATCCTCCGCAAAGGCCTTTCGCAGCCGGGCGACGAAAGCGTCGTAAACCTCCTTCTTGTGCTGTTGGACATCGTGGTCACGCGAGTTCATGGTAATCCCCTTCAGTTCCAGTTCCAGGTTGAATTCAATGTCGGGAGCAATCTTTAGACGTACCATGGTTTGCCACCTCCTTTCCCTCCCAAAGCGGCTGGCATGATGTCCTGATTTGATCTTACTCTCCTTTGAACCTTTTTCAAGAGATTCCGTACTTCGGGCATCGGCATGGCACGACATGGAAACGGACGACCGGGCCAAGGGCAGGGGACGACGCGGACTGAAGGAAAGATGAACGTGAAAAATACTTCAATTTTGCAGCAAGTTGGCGTGTTGGCCCGGGAGCGGCAATAATAGAGTAATGATGTGAACCCCCAGGCAGGCAAATGGCCTGGAGGATGGGAAGGAGGCATGGAACATCGATATGAGCAACAAGAAATGGATTCTTTTGGGGGTACTGGTCCTGGCTGCGGTCACGGCAGGCTGGTTCGCCCTGACCCGCACCCCCTTTGAGCAACGACCCCCTGCGGTCGGTCAGATGGCCCCGCGGCTTGCTCTGGCAGACCTTTCCGGGCAGATGATTCAGCTTACGGATTTTCCAGGCCACGTTGTCCTGCTGAATTTCTGGGCGAGTTGGTGCGGGCCATGCAAGGACCAGTTAAAGATTTATGAAAAGGTCTGGCGTGAACTCGGAGAGGAGGGGTTTACGGCTCTCGCCGTGGCCACCGATGATATTCCCGAGGATTACGGAGACCGGAACAACCTCACCTTTGCACTGCTTGAAGCCAATGAGCGGGTGCTTCATGACTTCGGTGGAATCAAGAATGTTCCCGTAACGTTTGTCCTCGACACGAGCGGCCGAATCGTCCGGAAACATAAGAACTATTACTCGGAAGAGGAATTACGGAAGGAAATCCAGGCTCTGTTGAAACCGGGAACCCTGTCCCCGGCGGGATAGGCCATCAGGCTTCTGACTTGCGGAATCGTGCGTACAGAAAGGCTGTTCCCCCCATGATGAGGAGGATTCCACCGGCCAGGGCCCAAGGGGCTCCGGGGTCGCGACATATGCGCAGGACGGCCACGGGTTCTTCTTCCATGGCCACGGATTTGAAGTAGAAGCCAAGGCCGCCGAAGTACACCGGGCCGGCCGGTCGGATCTGGCGGGTGACGCTTTGGCCCTGCTCCTCCAGCCGAAGGTCGGCACGCCAGTCCGCCGCCAGCCCCAATTCGTCGAGAGTAAGGTCCAGGTTTTCCAGAGTTAGCCGGATGTTCTCCAGAGGCTCGATCGGGTCTCCCTTGCGCACCATGTAATCGGTCTTGAATCCGTACGAACCGGTGAGCAGATGCCCCAACATCACAAAAAGCACCCCAAGGTGCATCACCTGGGGTGTGACGCGAAGGAGGAAGCGTACGCGACTAAGTCTCGTGCGGAGAAAGTCGAGCGTACACAACACAGTACTCAGACCCAACCACGCGATTCCGGCCACAAGGGCCCAGATCCACCATACCTTCGTGATTTCAGCGTTGGCGAGGAGCCACCTGAAAAGGGGTTCATCGTCGATTCCTGAAAAGAATGCCAGGTTTTCCGGGAGCATGAGGGAGCCTACCAGCATGAGTCCCAGAAGCAGGGCAAAGGACCAGAACACGGTGGAAAGAGAGACCAGAAATCGATAAAGAGTATTTAACATAGCGTCTCAGAAGGCTGTGGGGGGACTTGGAATGACCGTGCCCACTCCAAAATACGTAAACAGCGCAAACGCGAATCCCAGCGTTCCCATGGCCGCGGCCGGCCAGCCCCGGAATCGGGGCATGAGACGCGCATGGGCGTACATTCCAAGGTAAAACCAGGTCAGGGTGGACCAGAGTTCCTTCGACGTCCAGAGCCAATAGGTTCCGTAAGCCACAAAAAACCAGATACTGCCCAGGACGAGGGCGACCGTATAGATGATCCAGCCGTAAAGCAGCATCCGATATTGCATCTGTTCCAGCTCTGAGACACGGCCATGGAGAAAGAGGCCGCCGGCCACCATGCCGGCTCCCAGCATACCCAGGCTTCCGAAATAGGTCACGGAGTGCAGGAAGAACCACGTGGAGTTCAGGAAAGGCGATATTTCGTCCTGACGCCGGCTGAGAAAGGAGATGAACAGGAACGCCACGACGAGGGGCGTCCCAAAAAGGAGAAGGCGGTCGTTTCGTGTCTTTCTTTCTGCATAGGCCAAGGAGAGGGCGAGCGAGAAGCCGATGAAGGAGATGGTGTCGTGCTTTTCCGCGAGGGGCACCCAGCCCAGGTCAAGGCCCCGCATCAGGAAATTGACACCATGAATCAGCAGCCCTGCCCAGAAGTAGTACTTGGCGTACCGGCTTTCGCCAATCACCAGGATGTAAAGAATGGCGGCGGCCAGAAGGAGCCATGAGGATAGTTCCTGAAGTTCTGCGAAGGCCTCAATCATCGTTTTACACGTTCGGCCGGAGCCTCAGGCTCTTAGTCGGCATCCCGCCTCATGAGATTTCGGATAAGGGCCCCGGGTTCCCATCTCCATGCCGTCACGCCAGAACCCTCTCTATGATTTGCCGCACCTGTTCGATCCGGAATCCAAAATCCTCGGACATACGATTTCTCGGCTTCGGCGAAGAGAGCTGAAAGCTTCCCACAATGCGGCCCGGATTGGCCGAGAGCACAAGGACCTGGTCTGCAAGATACACGGCCTCATCAATGGTGTGGGTCACGAATATCACCGTTATCCGGCGCTGTTTCTGAATGTCGAGAAGGAGGTGCTGAAGCGCATGGCGGGTTTTTTCGTCCAGGGAGGAAAAGGGCTCGTCCATCAGCCATACGGAGGCCTCGGTGGTCAGTAATCGGGCCATGGCGGTTCTCTGCTGGAGGCCACCGGAAAGTTCATGAGGGTAAAGTCCGAGATAGTCGCCTAAACCCAGAGAGGCCGCCACCTCTTCCGCCATCCTGCGTGCGCTCTGTGGATAGACACCCCTCACAATCATGGGGATCTCGATATTTTTCCGGACAGGCAGCCACGGAAAAAGCGAATGTTCCTGTGTCAGGTAGGCACAGGGGGAGGCCGTCTTCTTTGGTGTCAGGCCGATCTCAATCGTCCCCTGATCCGGAACTTCCAGTCCGGCGATCAGACGGAGCAGCGTGGTTTTGCCGCAACCTGTGGGACCCACGACAGCCAGGAACCTCTCTCTTTCAACGTCGAGGGTGACATCCGCCAGCGCGTGGATCTCTTCCCGGGAGCGCGTCAAATAAGACTTGGTAACGCCCCTCAGTTGGAGAAGGTTGTCTCCAGACACGGCCCCTATTTCTCCACTGCGCGCCAGTGGCTCACCTGGCGCTCAAAACGCCTGAATCCCTCGTTCAGCAGGAGCCCAATGGTGCCGATGACGATGATCGCTGCAAAGGTGTACTCGTAGTCAGAGGTTTTACAGGCGGTACAGAGCATGTATCCAAGACCGCTTCTGGTGCCGGGGAATATCTCCGCGGCGATGATGACAAGCCAGCTTATTCCCAGAGCGATCCTCATCCCATTGGCCAGGGCCGGGAGGGTATACGGAATGATGACCCAGCGGAGCAGGTGCCAGCGTCCGGCACCCAGCAGGTGCATGGTCTCCAAGTGAGAGATGCGCAGATTTCGAACACTGTGTACCGTGCTCAGATAGATGGGGAAGAAGGCTCCGTACCAGAGAATCAGAATCATGGCCAGCTGGACCTGATCCAGGACATCGTAGCGCCACGCATCGATCTGCCCGAAAAAAACCGTGGCCAGGGACGAGATGCCGAGAAGGACCGTGATAATGGGCAGCAGGACGACCGGATTGATGGGTCGAGCAAGTTCCACTAGGGGATGAATCACGTACTCCACGAGGCGGTGACGGCCTGACAGAATCCCCAGAGGGACCGCCGTCAGGACCGCCAGTCCGTACCCGAGGCCAAGCCTGATTAGGGTCAGCAGGACGGAAAAGGCCAGGGATCGGGAGTTCAGTTCCTCCGGCTCCTCAAAGGGGTGGGTAAGCACGTGCCAGACCTCGCCAAACGTGGGAATCACCGCGCTTCCGCTTTGGATGCCCATCCACCACGCCACAAACAGAAGCGCCGGCAGTATGGAGCCCAGCGCAAGGCGCAGGGTCAGGGAGTCGGCCTGCTCAGGCTTCAAGGACTGTTGTCTCATAAGGGTGCGCCCATAAGTCGCTCATAGCCGAGAGCCGATCATCGGTCTGACTGCAGGTGCATGCCCGCCAGAGCCTCGTTCACCGGCCCAAGGTCGAGGATGTCGTTTCGAACCTCTTCGGGTGCTTTTTTCAGCGTATCTTCCCTGAAGTGTTTCATCGATATCATCAGCCCCACCCAGGTGTCCACTGCCTTCAGCCACTGCTCGTCCGGCCGTCTGATGTAGCTGACGGAGGGCACACTCTTTCGAGCCACGGCATCCGGGGTCTTGGTCCAACGACTTTCAGCCGCATAGGCGAGTTCCGGGTTTTGCGCCATGAGGTCCGCTCCGGCCATGATAACTTTAAGAAGGGACTTCACAGCTTCCCGCTTGGTCCGGAGCACCGAGTCAGTGGCTGCGACAATACAGCAGGGATGACCTTCCCACTTGCCTTTGGGCGGCAACGCGGAAAGATCCGCGACCTTCTTCCCCACGTTCCTGTGGACAAGGCGGGCCGGGTCTGGCTCGTTGGCCACGACGCCATCGACAATGCCGCTTTCCAGGGAGGAAACCATGTTGGACGAACCCTGAAGATTGACCGTAATGACCTGAACGGGTTTGCCGTCCGGACCCACAGGGTCCTGTCCAAAGCGGATGCCTTCCTCGGCCAGCGCCTTCGTCAGAATCATATAGGCCACGGCCATGGGCGCCTTATAGCCAATCTTGACCGGTTTATCCGAGTCCCGTACCCGGCTCACGAATTGATCCCAGGAGTCCGCGGGATAGTCTGGCCGCAGGATCAGGGAGTCTCCGTCGTTATTGAGGGGGGCCAGGACCTTGAAAGGAGCCCCTTTGTCGATAAACTTGGCTACCGGTCCAAGGCCTCCGAGGCCGACTTCTATGTCCCCCCGTTCCATGGCGGCCGGCATTCCGGAGCCGCCTTCCACCCTGATGAAATGCACTCTGGCCACCTTTCGGCCTTGATCAAAGAGCTCGTAGACCTCACGGTCCTTCAGCGGGGCCAGGTACACCCCGTAAAGTGCCTCGAGGTCTCTTCCCTGGTCAGCCCCCACGTAGATGGCAATCTGGTGGTCATGTCCCACGTGCCCGAGGTTGAGCGTGACCAGTTCCTCGGCGGATACACCGATGACCGGTGTCAACAGAAGCAGCATGGTGGCTGCAATAATTCTGAAACGACCGAAAAACCGCTTCATAAGATTTCAAGCTCCTTCAATCATATGGTTTTCCTGTTCCGTGAACGGGACAGGAAATCAACATCAAAAATGTCCATAAGCCTGGGCCCGGACGGTCTACGGGCGGCAATAATCCCCGGCAGCAGAGAGTTCTGCTGCCCAGCGCGGGGAGCCAAAGCCGGCCGTTCCTTTCGGGGTATCCGTGCCGTAAGTGTTCCTGGCGCGGCCGGTCCGGGAAGACCGTGAGGACGCACAATCACCCGCCCCCTTCGGGGCTTGACCTTAAAAGA
>QJVM01000175.1 GCA_003235715.1 Nitrospirota bacterium | reverse complement strand
CAACCGGGCAAACGAACCTGTCGCATCATCCGGTAGCCACAGAAACACGCGGTACCTGGCATACTTGTAGCGTCCACCAATATTTGTCCAGATTTCCCACCTGAAATATCTTGACACGTCCTTAACCAAAATACCGGCCATGTTCCGGTAAAAGGAGGGACACATGTCATTTTTTCGAAAGCGTAAAAAGAGATCAAAGCCCGCACGGGAGGCCGAGACTACCGCAACCGTTAAACATCCGAAAAAGCGGAAGGTAACTCCGGTGGAGGTCAAACTTCTCGCGATCGATGCACTGAAAGCGGGGATTTCAGCCTCGGAGGTATGTGAGCTGATCGGGGTTAGCAGCTCGGCTCTTGGAAAATGGCGCAAGCTGTACCTGGAAGGTGGTGAGGGGGCGTTGGTCCGTCAGGCCACGAATCCCGGGACCCGTAAAATCTGCAGTGATCTTGAGAAGCGTATCGAACGGATGCGACGTGATAGTCCAGAGGCAGGAGTGAGGAGAATCCGTGACGAGCTACGCCATGGCCAAGGTATTGGAGTCAGCGCCGAGACCGTACGGAGGGTGTTAAATGATGCCGGACTGAGCAACCCGCCGGTTCAAAAGAATCGGAGGCCTCTGAAGAGCCGGCGTTTTGAGAAAGAAATCCCGAACTCATTATGGCAGATCGATATATTTACATTCAATCTTAAGCGGATGTATCCGGTCTATTTGGTGGGCATGATCGACGACCATTCCCGTTATATCGTCGGCCATGGCCTATTCCGCCAACAGAGCTCACAGGCTGTGCTCGAAGTGGTCAAGGGCGCTATAGGCCAGTGGGGAGCTCCCCGGGAGATACTCTCTGACAATGGCCGCCAGTTTGCGGCCTGGCGTGGTGAGACCCAATTCCAGAAGGTGCTGAAGCGACAGGGCGTATCGCACGTTCGCTCGGCCCCTCATCACCCCATGACCCTGGGCAAGATCGAGCGGTTCTGGAAAACCATATGGACTGAGTTTTTGGAGGACGCCTACTTTGCTTCCTTTGCCGACGCCTCACAGAGACTCGATCATTGGATCGGCTATTACAACCACCAGCGGCCCCACCAGGGCATAGAGGGGCTTTGTCCGGCCGACCGCTTCTATGGAGTGGCCGACGATGTGGAGGAAGCGCTCAAGCAGGGATGCAGGGAAAACGCCCTGCAACTGGCCCTTGGCCAAGAGACTCGACCTCCCCTATACCTTCTTGGTAAACTTGGCGAGACAGATGTACGGGTCATCCGAAAAGGCGAAGAGATCGAGGTCAAACTGGGAGATGATGTGCATGAAGTGATCCGTTTGGGTGCTCCGTTCAGCGTGGATGAGCAAGGCAGGTATCTGCGGGAGGAGAGGATTGATGAAGTGGAAGGACTTAAACGGGGAGGCGCGTTACCGTGTGGTTCAGATGGCGAGGGAGGGGAAGGTCCCGATCAAGGCGCTTTGCCGGAGCTTTGGCGTGAGCCGTCAGAGTTTGAAGACGGCGACGGACAAGGCGGACCAGGCTGCCATGGAAGCGCTTACCCCGAAGAGTCCTGGATGCAAGGGCAAGTCGAAAGAGCAGGCGGAAGCAGAAGCCGTGAAGAAAGAGAAGGCCTCGCTGGAGAAGGAGTTGGACCGCTGGAAGCAGAAGTACGAAATCGCCATGACTTTCGTGGACATCCACAAGAAGCTGTTGAACGGGGAGGAGCTTTCCGAGAAACGACAGAAGCCGAAACGCCCTGGGAAAAAAAAGAGGCGCAAAGGCCTCGGGAACCCGAGAAGCACGGAGAGAGCTGTTGCGGACCGGACTGGGGCAGAGGTGGAGCAGAACGGTGATGGCTGAGGTCATGGGAATGAAATACGAAAGCCTCAAACGCTATATCGAGCGTCTTGAAGGGGAAAGGCCGGTGCGGAACAGGAAGCCAGGTCGTCCTTCTGCCGTGCCTGCCCGGATCCGCCTTAAAATCCGAAACTGTTATATCGAGCATTACAGGCAGTGGGGACCGAGGACTCTCGCCGACTGGTGCAGACGCGAAGGCTTGGGGGATTACAGTCCGACCACGATCTCAAGGATCATTGAAGACATCAGGGACCGTAAACCTCCCAAGGACAAGCCCAGACGTTACGAGATAACCGCCCCCGGCGTTATGTGGAGTGAGGACGGGGCCGGGTTCCGCGATTACGGCGGAAAAAGGGAACTGCTCGTTTTGCAGGACGAATGCTCTCGCTACAAGGTCAACAAACGGCTGGTGAAAGGACCGGCGAACTCAGATGACGTATACGATTACCTTCGTGAAGCGTTTGATAAACACGGTGCGCCGCTGGTCCTCAAGCATGACGGAGACTCGATCTTCCATGAGGAGAGGGTCCATAAGCTCCTCGAAGAGTATGGCGTTATCAATATGAAGAGTCCTGCTCGCTATCCTCCATTCAACGGCAAGATGGAGAGGTCTATCCGTGACATCAAAAGCTTTGAGCGGGCCATGAAGCGCTTCGACTCCAACAGCACGCTGCAATGCAGGATAGAGGCTGCCATCCACGACCTTAACGAGGAAAGGCCGCGCCCTGTACTGGGTGGAAGGACCGCCAGGGAGGTCTTCGAAGGCAAACATAGGACACTTCCTGATCGACACAGATTCTACAACGAGGTGATGAAAGCTGAACGGATTATGCTGTCCGAGTCATGCACCCGAAAGCAAAAGGATGACGCTGGACGAAGGGCAGTAGAATTGGTATTATTACGGCAAGGGTTAATGAAAGAAATAACCGACGTGTCAACCTATTCAAAGGCGAAAACCCGGACAATTTAATTGGTCGCTACAATATCAAT
>QJVM01000141.1 GCA_003235715.1 Nitrospirota bacterium | reverse complement strand
GGGTTCCTCCCTCGCCGTGACCGATCTCGGGTTCGAGGTTATGGAATCACCTACCGACAATGCACTCTCGGAGAAGCCCTCTCCTTTGCTGGCTGAACTCAAGGTCGCCTCTGGACAGATGGATGACTTTGTTATGGAGACAGCCTCTCTCCGAGCCGCCGGCCTGGTTCTTGAAAACGTCTCAGCCAAGGGGCATACGGCCAAAGCTGTGGCCAGCCCGGCTTACAAAGGTACCCTGGGCAGACTGGAGGTTCGTGAAACCGCTATCGATCGGGCCGCAGCGGACTTCGAGGTTTCTTCCGTTACCCTGACAGAACTTGTCGGTGAGGTTACCCGGCCTCCCAGGCCCGCGACAGAAGAGCCGCCCGTCGATTCCAGCACCCAACCCCCTGCTTCGAGAACAGACAAGGAGCATAGAGGTTCCGTGAAACTGGGCTCCCTCCAGGTATCCGGGGCGAGCAGGCTCACCTGGGTTGATCAGGCGGTGAAACCGAGGGTCGAGATTCCGGTGACCATAGAAAACGTCAACCTGGAGTCCGGCACCTCGGCTGACAGGGAGACGGCCTTTGAGGGTGAGTTCAAAATAGGGGAATATGCCACTCTGAAGACCAAAGGAAACTTCCGGATCCTGCCCGAAGGATTCCGCCTGGACTTTGACGGCCAGATGAGAGGACTTGACCTGCCGATTCTGAATCCTTATGCCGCGAAAAGCATTGGTTACACTGTCAGAAACGGCCGTGCCGACCTCGACTGGAAGATCCTCAGAGAACCGACATCTATCAAGGGCGAAACAAAGACCAGCCTGACCCGCATCGAGCTTGACCCCGCCCCCACCGGCTCTGAGAAATTCAATCAAGTCTTCGGGGTTCCCGCCTCGGCCGTCCTCACCTTTCTGCGTGACGGAGATGGCGATATCCAGCTGGATGTTCCCATCGAAGGTGACCCCTCGAGCCCCGATTATAAGTTCGGTTCCATCGTGGCCAAGGCAACAGGAAAGGCCATGCGCGAAGCGGCCATTTCGTACTTTGGGCCCATGGGGGTTACCGCGCTGACCGGCGTGGTTCTCCCGCCGGGGACCATGCTGCTCCTGGGTAAGGCCCTGGACTGGGCGCTGACAGTGCGCTTCAAACCCGTACCCTTTGAAACAGGAACGGCGGAACTCTCCACTGACGGCCTCACCTACCTGGACGAGGTCGCGGTTCGGCTGCAGGATCGCCCCAAGGTCCGACTTCTTTTCTGCGGGTTCGCAACTCGCGCTGACCTGTTACCCACTGAGGACGACATATCCGCTTCCGAAACGGAACTTGGTGAGAAGGCCCAGCCACCCGGCCACATCCAGTCCCCGGAACCGCTTTCCGAAGAGGGACGCACCCTCCTGCTTCAGCTTGCGGAGGAACGCAGCCGGACGGTCAGAGATTACCTTGTGAAAGAGAAGGGCATCGGTTCGGAACGGCTGTATCTCTGCCAGCCTGAGGTGGATACGTCGAAAGAAGCTCAGCCGCGTGTAGAGGTTTCGGGCTGACGTCCAGGAGAACCTTGCGTCTTCTATCTCGCGGGAAGCCCGGGACCGTGTGGCCTTGAAACATCACTCTTTGGCAAGATATCTACCCGGCGTCCTCTTCCCGCCATAGCCCGCCGCCCGTCTACCAGACGTATTTCCCAACCACCGCATTGAATCGGTCCGCCATGGAGAGTTGGAAGCGTTCCCGGACCTCGGTACTTTCGCCGATGTCCTCTTCCAGTTGTTCGTTCAACCGCCGGGTAAATGCGGTGTCCGTATCCCCATGGACAAAAAGCGTCACCTCCCTGCTCGTGAGCATGCTCCGGGGCGTAAGGTTTGCCGAGCCCACCGCCGCAATGACACCGTCCGTCATCAGGACCTTGGCATGGCTCATCGCGGGGTAAAAGAAGATATGGATGTTTTCCCTGTGCTCTGAATCAAGGAGACGGTTTATGGTCACCTTATTCGCGGCCCCGTGGGTGTCCGGTTCGGCCGGCAGGACCAGGTCCACCCGCACGCCACGCGAGGCCGCCCGTAAAAGGGTCTCGATGATCACTTCATCCGAAAAGTAGGCATGTTCGAGCACAACGCGCTCCCGGGCATGGTCAATGGCTTCCACGAGACCCTGGCGAATCTCGGTGCCCTGACGGTCATTCACAGCGATCACGGCCGGAAGCGACCCCGGCCAGGGCGTGCCGTAAAGAACCCTGGACTCGAACAGGGCCACCCGCTCCCTTCCCCGGATGAGTCCCATGTAGTCGTGCCACTGGAAGTGATACTCGTCCGCAATGTTCATACCGCCGAAGATCAGGGTTTCATGGTCGACAATAAAGTACTTGGAATGATCATTATCCGTAAAAACCTTGGTGTTGACCTCGATGTTGGGATACCCTCGAAGCCCCGCCCGCGTGAAGACCGGGCTGGGCCTCCCTTTTATCATGTCTCCAAGTTCAAAGGCGGTTCCGAGCAGGTCCTTGTTCACCGTGACCTGAACGCCGCGGTCGGCCGCCTCCCTGAGCCTGTTCACCACGGCTTTACCGGTCTCGTCATCCTTCCAGATAAAGGTCTGAATGTAGATGGATTCCTTTGCGGCATCGATAGCCTCAAACACGGCCTCAAAGGCCTCCCGGCCATCCACAAGCAGGAAGAACCCATCCATGGCCCCGACGGACTTTTCAAAGAAAGCGGGTCCAAGGGCGGCCTCCGGCTCCGGCCCGAGGCCCAGAGGGTTGAAGACAAACTGGCAGGCCGCCACGAGCAGGACGACTACGAGAAGACCAAGTGCGCACCTCCAGCGTCGGCACCTTGTTGATGCTTTACGATGGCTCATTGAGGGGAGAGGAACTTCCCTTGCCGGATTACAGATGTTTTCTGATAGGCTTTCTGCCCGTAACACGGGTTCGCATGTGCCTTGTCACTGCCAGGGGACTGGCCTCTCGGGTTAAGGGTCACTCTGAGATTCCGCCGTCGGCACCCACAAAAGACTTCACCCGGGTCGCAAGGTACGAATAGAAGGGATTGTACCGGAGCCGGAGAAAATGCTCCGGCGGGACACTGAGCACACCCCTCTCTCCCCGCAACTCGACTCCGCCGAGATTTACGACCTTGGAATCCGGGGGCGGCGACACCCCGTACAAGGGGTCGTCAGCAGGAAAAGGGAGCGCGATGTGGGACAGCGAATAAACGCCCCGGGGCCATGCGAGGGCAAGCGGGATCGTTTCAACCACGCTTTCTCCGGGTTTCCTTCGGAGCGCCTGGACTTCATCCGTGGTTTCAGAAACGTTCCTGACCACGGTAACGCCGAAGGTAAGCGCGGGTTCTTTCAAAAGGTCTACGGTCAGCGCCTTCGGGTCGGCCAGAAGCATATCGTTGGCGCGGGCCCTTCGGTTGACGTCGAAGAACACCACTTCACGGTCCCCTGCGGGAAGCTGTCGGAGAAGCTTGTCCACAATCGAACCCGCCGGGATCGTGGCATCCACCACCGACTGGAACGCCAGCAGGCGAGGGAAATCCCCAAGCCTGCCTGAGGTCTTGAGTGCTGTAAGCCGAGCCGGAATTCGGCGGGTCAGGTCATAGATCTGGGCCCCTGCATTGACGGCAAACGAATTGTATTTGTACGGGTCGAACTCTGGCATCACGGATTCCCAGTGAAGTTTTTCGAGGCCGGGCAGCTCGGCCAGCCACGACTGCACTCGCGCCAGCGCGGCAACCTTCCCTACAGCAATCGCCGGGGAAAGAAGAATCAGGACATCCGGTTTGGGAATCTTCTCGCCCTCCAGTTGTGAAATCGTATACTCGACCGCCAGCGCCGCTCCATTCGAATAGCCCATGATGTACAAGGGAGCGTCCAGCCCGATGCATTCCCTCACGTGGAGGGCCCCAAGACGAACCGCCGCAGCCCAGTCCTCCCAAACAGCATGGACGAGGCCCGAGGGTGCCGTTCCGTGCCCCGGGACCCGGAGGCCCGTGACCCAGAATCCCTCGGCATGCAACATCTCCGCGAGATTCCGCAGACTGTAAGGCGAATCGGAAAGCCCGTGAAGCATGAGGACGCCGCCGCGGGGCTTCTCCACGGAAAGCTCCGGTAAACCGCTGGAAGGCCTGGCCCCTTTCTCCCGGCGGGGCATAAACGCGTTCCCGGAGTTCCCGGTACAAACGGTTCTCCAGTTCCAGGTACGCATCGAAGTCCGCAATCTCCCCGGACTTGGCCACGGTGTATTCCTCTTTGAGTTCCTCCGTATGCCAGGGTTCAACGGTGAAACGGGTCATCAGGTAAATGTAAGCGGAGAGGCCGCCGAGGAAAGAAAAAAGCAGGCCATAGCCAACCAGAAGTTTGAGATGCCTTGCAAGACTTCGGATCAACATATCTCCTCCCCGGACGCATCAGCGCCTGTTCCTGTCTGAACGTTTCGTTCGCCCCGCATCCGGGAACCTTGTCCCCGTTTACAGGAAGTGGCGGTTGTCTGTTTCTGGATCCCTTCCCCCTGAGGAAGATCGACGGTTCGTCATTCCGTAGAGGCCTTTATCCGACCCCTGCGGCACAAGGCCGCCAGGACAGCCTATGGGCCCGGCACCACCACGCCCTCAGGCCGGCCCTCACAAAACAGGGGAATCGAGCCTATTCTTCCGGCCACGCCCCGACCGCTGTTTCTCCGGGTCCGGGTGGCAACGTCGCCTCCGATTCCCCCTGAACCCACGCGAGGAAGAGCGTGTATCCAATCGCAAGGAAGACCGGCCCCACGAAAAGACCGATGATGCCATAGGCCATCATGCCGCCAATGGCCCCCAGCAGGATGACCAGCATGGGAACCTTTACGCCTCTTCCCAGGAAGAGCGGCTTTAGAAAGCTGTCACTCATGCTCACAAGGATGCTCCAGACCGTGAATACCACGGCCGGGGTCGTCTCCCGTACCGAGAATACATAGAAAATAATGGGACCAAGGACCAGGAGCGGAGGGAGTTGAACCACGGCCAGGAAAAGGACGGCCAACGCCCAGAGCCCTGCGGCCGGAATTCCCACGGCAAACAGACCAATGCCCGCGAGGACCGCCTGGATGAAGGCCACGCCGAGAACGCCCTGCACCACGCTTTGGACCGTGGCCCGGGATAGCTCGGTGAATTCCTCGCCTTTGTCTCCGGCCAGGCGGGTAAATATCGCCAGGACCACGCGCTTTCCGGCAGCCGCATTGCTCAGAAACACCCCGGCGATAATAATGGCAATGATGGATTCCAGAACGGCAAAAGCCACCCCGGCTCCGGCCGACAGCACCTTGGGACCGTAGGACTTCAGGTAGGGTTCAAGCTTGGTCAAAGCGGCCCCGATATTTACGGCCGCAAGCGTCCAGAAATCATACAGGGGCTTGCCGATAACGGGCCAGCCCGCAACCTTCTCAGAAGGCGGTGGGACCTTCAGGGTTCCTTCCTTGAGGCCGGCGGAAAGGGAATGGAATCCATCGATGGCCGAACCGGAAATGAGCATGATGGGAAGAACCAGCAGGGCAAAGGCACAAAGGGTCAGAACCACGGCCGCGAGTCCTTCCCGTTGCCCGAGGGCCCGGGCCAGCTTCAGGTGCAGGGGGAACAGGCCAATGGCAATGATAACGCCCCACAGGACCGGAGGGATGAACACCTTCACGATAAGGAAGCAGAAGAACACCAGGAGAGCCACGAGCCCTATGCGGATGGCCGCTTCAACAGCGCGATTCACGAATACCCGGTCTTCAGAAGACGCGCCAGTCTTGTCTTTCATGCTTCAGCCTCCAAAGTGCTGTCTGCTATCCTCGTGAGACGGCACGCCTTGTTTGCCTAATTCCCGTGGCCGAAAGTCTTCCCAAGGTAGAAATAGAGGGCGTTGCGCCCGGCTTCGGCCATACCGTAGGCAAAATACATGGGCCCGAACGGAGTATCCACGCCCAGGAACAGGCTCCCAGCGTAGCGGAGGTCATCCCCTATGTCGGCCTCGTGCTCCCACACATTGCCCGATTCAAAAGTTCCACCCAGATATATGGGCAAAAGGTTGAAATCATTCAAACGGCGGTAGTACACAACTCCCAACAGGGCGAAGTGCTGGCCGCTCAGTTCGTTCACGTTGTAGCCCGAAAGGTTCAGAAAACCGCCGGCCCGGAACCGGTTCTGAATGGGCGCATCATCGTCGAGCGTGGTATTGTATCGGCCCGCGAGAATGAAGGTACTCTTGCCCATGGAAAAGGCCGCAGTCCCCTTGGCCAACACCTGGTCAAAATCGTCGTACGCCGCCAGAGTTTTTCTGGAACCTATCCACTCAAGGGAAGCAATTGTGCCGTGCCGGGGGAAATTCGTGTCGTCAAGCTTGTCCTGAGAGAGGCGGACAAAGACTTCACCTCCCTGGAAGCTCTCCTTGGGCGTCGATGGATCTCCGACCCGGATCTTTGCATACCCCGTGTACAGGCGGTATCCAAGCCGCGCCTCTCCCCAGGCGCCGAACTCCCGCCCGGCGGCAATCTCACCGATATAACTCGTCACCCGGTACTCCGCCAGCGCGTCCCCATCCTTGTCATATAACGAGAAGTTGCTTTTCCCCCACTCAACCTTTGGCTCAATGAAATAACGGGAATCCACATCCAGGTACTGGAAATAGTCCACTTTGATCCCGGGTTCCTCCCCTGCCTGGCCGCCCATAAGCAGTTCGCCGCCCAACCGGTTCAATGCGGTCATTCGGTAAGCGAGGGCCAGGTTGTAACTGTTGTCCCCCTCTTCCGTCCCGGCCAGGGCGATGCCAAACTGGAGATAGTTAGGGCCCCAGGATTTCTCTCGGGCATGAACGACAATGCCCGTCTTTCCATCTTCCTCGACGAGGTCGTACCGGACAGATTCAAAAAGTTCCAGCCCGTAGATCCGCCCGATATCCGCTTCCAATTTAGGAAGATCCAGGGGTTCACCGGTCTCTATGGTCAGATACTCCGCCAGAACATCATCCCCGATGCCGGACTGGTTATCGATCCGTACAAACTCGATGACAGGCGGCTCTGTATCCCTTTCTTCCCTGGCTCGCATATGCTCAGCGTAGGCGGGTTCGGAAATGGAATAACGGGCCAGTCCGGCCTGTTTTAGTTCCGCCGCGGCCACACCCTTCGGGATGGCCTCGCCGGCGCGCGAGAACGAGCTTGTCGTGATGTCACCGAGGTCCGGAACGATGAGGACATCCTTCTCTGTCAGCGTCGCGATCTGCTCTTCCGTGTTCCTTCGGGTAAGAATTCCGGTCAGCTGCCCGGTTATGGCCAGAGCCCCCTGAATTTCTTCGCGCGTCATGAGCGGGGTGCTGATGTCCACAGCGATGACCACGTCGGCGCCCATCTGCCTCGCCACATCAATGGGCAGATTGTCCGCGACCCCGCCGTCCACCAGGAGCTTGCCGTCAATCTCCACGGCCGCAAATCCACCGGGTATCGACATGCTGGCCCGCATGGCCTGGGACAGGCTGCCCGAACCCAGCACCACCGCCTTGCCCGTGACAATATCCGTGGCCACGGCCCGGTAGGGGATGCTCAGGTCGTCAAAATTATCCACGTGCGCCACGGGCTGCGTGAGCGCCTGGAAAAGCAGATCCACCTTCTGGCCCTGGATGAGTCCCGAGGGGAACTCCAGTTTACCGTCGTTGAAACCGGGCTTGGCCTTGACCAGGTAGAGATCGTCGTCCCTTTTGCGACGGAATGAGCGGTCCGCCCGTGGGGGGTCGTCCTGGAAGGTGTACTCCCAGTCTATCCCCGTGAGCACCTTTTCGATCTCCTCGGTCGTCATGCCGGAAGCGTACAGCGCTCCCACAATGGACCCCATGCTGGTTCCGACAATGTAGTCGATGGGCACCCGCAGTTCCTCGAGCACCTTCAAAACACCAATATGTGCCGCACCCCGTGCCCCGCCCCCGCTCAGGGCGAGCCCAATCCTGGGGCGGTCCGTTCCCGGCTCATCGTGTGCCGCCCAGGCCGGCAGTACAAGCAGCGTCACGGCAACAAATACGGACCAGAAAGAACATGGACAACGCTTTCCCGAGCCTTTATAAGTCATGATTCCCTCCTGGATGAATACGGGCCGCCTTTTCATGTTTGTCACCCGAGGACGCCGAAACGACCTTAGATTTTGATGGGAGCTCTTCCGACTCAGGGCCTGACTGACGCCATATATTTTGTCCCATGTTTTTTTGTTATATCCTATTTCTAAGATATTGTCGCGGGGACGAACTGATTTTGCTGTTCAAAGGAGGAGATATCATGCGTTTGACTTCATTCCGTTGGGTCACAAGCCTGGTCCTGTTTTTCATGGTCGGATGCTCCCTGAGCGGGACCTACGTGATCGGCTCATGGAAAGACCCGGCCTGGTCCAGCCGCGTGAAAACCGTTTACGTTGTGGGAATGTCCAAACATGATCTGTACCGTCGCCTGTTCGAAGACGAATTCTCACTGCGCCTCAAAGATTATGGCGTTGCAGGGCTTCCCAGTTACAGGGACCTGCCCGCCGGCCAGGAAGCGAACAAGGATGTCATCAGTCAGAAGATGGCGGCCAACGGCGCCGATTCTGTCCTCATTACCCGGATGATAGACAAACGGAAAGAGGAACTGGTCACTCCCGGACGGGTGAGCGGTTACGACCGCGGCCCTTACTACCCGAGGAAACCCTACGCCCCTGATCCGTATTACCGCAACTGGAACACCTATTACGATCGAAGCTTCGACATGGTCTATGAACCCCCCCGAAAGGTGACGTACGAGGTTGCCACTATCGAGTCAAATCTCTACGATGCGAAGTCAGGCGCGCTTATCTGGTCCGCACAGCTAGAAACCCCTTCCGATGAGGCCAATATCAAGGAAGTGATCACGGACTTTGTGGAGACCGTAACCAAGAAACTGAGCGAGGATGGCGTTCTTTAACCGGTTCCCCCCTCGCCAGATTCATCCGCCTGCAACTGACGACGGGCGCCCCTTCACCATGACAGAGGAAAGGGCGCCCGTCCTGTTTTACCCCACCGGATGTAACCGGCATTCCTCCCTAGGCATCAGAAGGGCATGTAGAAATTGACCGTGGCGTATCCCGTGTTCTCGTATTCGCCTTTAGCCAGTTTCTTGTCGTTGTCGTCGTCCCGGAACGACGCCTCCTGGCCCGTCACCACACCTGCGCTCGCTCTCAGGTGAGCCTTCGGAGAAAAGGCATAATCCACGTAAGGGCCGAAACGCACTTCCTTGTATCGCAGCACCTTGTCGTTCCAGGAGTCGTTGTCATCGGAGAGACGGTACTGGTAGCCCCTCACCTTGCCCTCAAACCCGGCGCTTAGCCTGTCCGAGAACATGAACCCGGCATCGAGGTCCAGGGGGAGCAGCGCCTCCACATAAATCTGCGCCGTCGGATACCAGTTCACCTTGAGAAGAGGAAAGACCGAGACCCTTCCAAAGTTGTCGCCGTTGGCAAGCCCAAAACCCACGGAATTCCGCCCGTCCAGATTGTAGATAGCCATGGCGCTCCCGGAGAAAACCCAGTCCTTTTCCGAGATGTCCTCGAAATCGCTGTGAATGCCGGGCTTGGCCTGGAAAGCACTGCTCCATTTGTCGTTCCATTTGCTGACAAAGCCGACCACAAAATCCAGGGTATAGAGGGCATCCGGCAAATCATTTTTGTAGAAAACCTGACCCCGGTACGTTATGGGGACATAATCGTCGTATTCAATGAAGTGTCCCACCCAGGCGCCGCCGAGCATCAGGATGTGTTTCTCCGGCACCACGGGAATGGGATAATTTCCCTTCAGCTCAACAAGGGTCCGCTGAATCTTGGTGTCCACGGAGTTCGAGTCGTTCTCGGTCTCACCCACGTAGGTGACCGAGGTGTCGAGCAGAAGCCCGTCTGCCTTGGCATGGACCTTGTCAACCGTCCCTGCAACTAACAGGAATGCACATGCGGCCATCAACAGCACTGTAAATCCTTTTTTCATGACAATTTCTCCTTTCGATTTGGCCATAAATTCTTCGCCCCTGAGGTTTCGATCTGAACCGTTATTGTCGCCGGATACAATCCAAATGTTTCAAGATCGGGTATACCTATCGCCTTCTGAGCCCCACATCGGAAATCGCACCCCTGCACCGCTCGCTCAGCTTGTCCTTGTTCTGCTCCATGCACTCCATGATGCGCCCCTCCCCCGGCTGCACGCCGGAACAGTAAGACTTGAGATCATCGCGGCACTCGTTGGCCACATAGGACAAGGCCGCGACCACGCGTTCAAGTTGTACCGCCGCATCGTAGAGCGCGTACTCGCACTGTCCCGAGAGCTTGTCGTTGTGGGCATAAAGACAGGCCAGGCCCCGCCCCTGCCCCGGCGTTACCTGGCTGCAATAGGTATTCAACTCCTTCTCACAACCTTTCACCACACTCTCAACCAGTTGCTCCAGGGCAAAGGCATTGCCGGCCAGAAATACCATAAACAGTCCAAGAACCAGGGCCACAACAAATCTGCTCTTCATACACACACCCTCCAATATCGATTTTAGTTTTACCTGCCGCAGAGCCTGCTTCCCGTTGCAGGCCCTCCTGATGCATCCGCGAAAGCGCTGCTCCGGCTACTTCGTTACGTCCAGCTTTCGCTTAGCCAGGTAAAGTTTCCGCACCAGCTCGTATTCAAAAGGCGAACCCGTTTGGTAATACCGGAATTCGATCTCGTCCCGGCGACTGATGGCTTTGGCAGCGGTCGTGCCATACTCGCGCGCAGGGTCCTCGCGCCAGGTCTCCACGGCACCAATCTGCTCCACGATGGCGTTATAGGTCACAAGGTCCACGGCCGAACCTGTCGCGTCCCGGAGAGTGGACGGCCCGGCAATGGGCAGGACAAGGTAGGGGCCCGGGCCCACTCCATAGCGACCAAGGGTCTGTCCGAAGTCCTCGTCCTGTTCGTAGATCCCCCAATCCGTAGCCACGTCGAAGAATCCCGCCACGCCCACCGTGCTGTTGACCCCGAAACGGCCCAGGGTCTTGCCCGCCGCTACCGGTTTCAGCTGGAGCACCGAGTTCACAAAATTCTCCAGTTCCCCGAAGTTCGAAAAGATGTTGGAGATCCCCTTGCGCAGGAACCCCGGAAAGATAAACCGATAACCCTTGACCACGGGAATGAACACGTATTCGTCAAACTTGGCATTGAACAGGTACATGGGTCGGTTGAACCCCTCCCAGGGATCGTACTCGTCGACCCAGTACTCGGTGCCTTCCTTCACGTACTCGCTGACCGGGCGTTGCGCCGGCTCGCCACCGTCGGACGGACGGATGTGGTTGGCACTGCAGCCGACAACGGCCAGCAGGAGAAGGCCCGAAAGCAGAATCTGAATCAGGTGGTGGGGGAGCGTGTTTTCTCTCATTTCTCCACCTCCTGGCCTTTGAAGACGCTCACCATGTGAGCCACCACGTCCTTGTGGTCCATATTTCCGCAATGCCCTCCCAGGGGATAGATGAGCGCTCTCTGGCCGAAGGTCTTGACAAGGAAATCCACGTCCCCCGGACCCAGGATCAGGTCGTCAGCATTGGTGAACATGCTGATCTTCTTGCTCGTGGCAAGGTACGGTTCGATGCTCTTGAGACTCAGTTCATACAGCAGATCCTCGCGTGTGACCTCCGGCCGCTTTTCCTTGAAGTATGGAAGCACATATTCGTCGAAGTAGTTCGTGAAGGTCGTACCCCCGGCCACCTTGGAATATTCCGTCAGCGAATCCGTGGCATGGACCTCGCTGTTTTTCGGGATGATGAAGCCACGATTGGTCATGAGGTCCGAAGAAATCACCATATTCACCGAGGATATCCTGAAGCTTACTCCGATGAGTATGCCCATGTCCTCATCCGGCGGGTCCCTTTCCGTGTACACGGAGTAAAGAAAATCCTCGTTGAAAGTAACCTTATCGTGGTCCTTGTAATACTTGCCCAGGCGTTCCATCATCGTATCGAAGAAAGCACCGAACCCGCCTGGCCGGGTCAGGACCGGCTCCAGCATGCCGTCGAGCAGATTTACCGAGGTGAACAGACTGACCGGCGGATTGATCATCAGAACTTTCTTGAAGTTAAAAGCTTTCTCGTCCTCGTCAAGTTTTGAAACAAACGCCGAGTTCATACCCCCAAGGCTGTACCCGGTCAGGTAGAATTCCGAAACCTCGACCTTCTCCCGGTATTTTTCCCAGATCATTTTCATCACGCGGTACAGATCCTGGGCATCTTCCACAGGATGGCCTGGAATACTTGACGTCGATGCGGAAACCACGAAGTTCGGGAAGGTGGGCGACGCTACGGTTATGACATGAAACCCGGCCTTGTAGAAGGTGCGAACAAGATTCACCAGTTTCGAGGTCTTGTGACTTCCCCCCGTCCCCGCAATCGCGAAAATCAACGGAGCCTTGTGGGACTGAAAGGCCGTCAGGTACCCCGCCTTCCTCGCGTACCAGAGATAATCGGGCACCTTCCGGTCCGGGAACACGAGGAGCCAGTGCTCCTTGATGGGTACCTTTCCCGAGAGATCGGCCTTATAGGCGCTCGGGGTGCCGATGATCGTGGACGCATAGGGGTCGTCGATGGGAAACTCGTACCCCATTGCGACCCCGGACGTCCCCAGGTAGGCCAGAAGCGCAACGGCACACCAGAATGCGGGCTTTCTGAACATATGTACTCCTTTCAATAGGGACTGGATACTATGTTTGAACAACCGACTCGCGCCGCCTCACCTGGCCCCCTTATCTTCATCGGGTCGCTCGAATGCCCGTCCCTATCAGAGGGACCCCACCCGCCAACTGCCGCACTGTACCGGCGGGAACAGGCCGAGGAAAATTCATCCGCCTCCGCACCCGTAAGGGCTCACCCCAGCCCACGCGAATCGGTGGAGTACAAATCGATACAGGGGTCGTGTGGCCGCGCAAGCGCTTTCAAAGGCGAAAATCGTTGATGCATCAGGAAGTAAAAAAATATCATTCGAGACAAGACCAGGTCCGCTCACGCAATTTACACCCAAGCATGGACACCGAACATCAAAAAACCGCAAATGATTTCTAATTTTGAACCATTGATCTTCATCATAGGGGCAGCCCGCAACAGCCGCTCTGTTTGAGAAAGAGGCCAGACAGGTCCTCCGTTGGGTTGGAAAACCCGCACCTACCTGCGCAGCGTTCTAAGGAAAGGCCGTGCAGGCGCCGAAGATGACAAACGCTTCCCGGCCTCCGGAAGCGGTCAGCGACATCTTGCCGGTTTCTTCGTTGATCACGATACTCCAGGCCCGCTGCTGAACTCCCTGAAGAAAGATCGCCCCATCCTTCCGGGCC
>QJVM01000265.1 GCA_003235715.1 Nitrospirota bacterium | reverse complement strand
GGGGCTGTATCTGTACCTTCCGGGGCGGACGTGTAGGGGGTGATGATCCCTTCCGGGGCCTCGTCGTTGTAGTCCGAGAAATCGTTCAGGGTCTCCTTCTGGCGTATGATCATTCCGGCGCGGTCTTCCTCGGAGTATCGGGGCCCCTGATCCAGGAGAACGATCTTCTTTCCGGATCCGGCCAGCCTGAGAGCCAGCAGGATACCCGCAACCCCTGTGCCCGCGATGCAATAATCGGCTTTGATTTCACTCGCCATGCGCCACCTCCTCGTTCCCCGTGCGAATAGGTCTCGGTCCGTGCGAGTACGGACGGTGCAGGTCGGTTGAGAGCAAGATAGAGTATCTTTGTTTCAGTATTCCCCCGAATACGGAGCGCGTCAACTGATACTCTTGGGTCAGGGTTGATAATATGACACTATGGTGCACGGGAGGGTGCTCTTAACAGTCCAACTTTCTCGATGGATGTCCTGACGCGCGCTGTTATGAATTTGAAAGATCACCGATTAGAGGAATGGTTTGGAACTCGATCCGAAGAGTTTCGCCGGGAGGGTTTAGGTTTGCCCGTATTTCCGCTTCCGAGTACCATGAAATGTCCTATCTTGATAAACGGCCAAAGGACAAAGCCTTCCGCCGATTTATCAAGTCAGTGGAGAAACAAAAGAAAGACCAGGATGAAATCATCAAGGGACGGACCGTCTGGAAGGCATGCGGTCAAGCCTGCAGGGACGAATCGAAGGCAAAATACAAGACCTGCCCCCACGCCTTGCCCTTCCCTTATAAGGGGTACAATGATTACAGAGGGCACACGGCGCTGCGATAAGGACGATCAGATTCCACGCCGGACACCCGACGAGTTCCTGATCAGCTTGCGGATCGGGGCGGGCTAGTCGATCTTGAGAGGAGGCCTTCTGAAAGAACTCTTTCCCAAGGTGAAAGCTGCTAAAGGGTCCTGCCCGCCGTGCGACCATTTTACCCTTGAGGTGCAGGATATCGCGGATAACGATAACAACCGGCTGGACCGAATCACTAAAGGGGATGTTTAGCCCATGAAGGCTTTCGGGAGGAAACGTGATAGGAAGAAGGATATTCGGCCTTGTGATCCTGGTGTTGTTGTCGTGTACCGGGAAAGGAGAACTGGAAGGGATGGCTACGGACCCGAACGCCGGTACGGGTGAGCGCGAGTTGAAAGTCGTTGTTCTTTCCATCCCGAAATGTGCGGCTACCGCACCGACGATTGCTTTAGTTGAGAGCGCACTCGGGGAGGTCGGTCTTAAGGCCGAGGTGGAGAATATCTTCATCAACAATCAGGACGAAGCGAATCAACACCGTTTCCTGGGCAGCCCGACGGTGCAAGTCAACGGACTCGACATCGACCCCGCTATGCGCTCGACAAACACGTTTGGAGTGGCATGAAGGCGCTATGGGGCATCGTCGATGCCCAGCAAGGAAATGGTAATCTCCGCCCTCAAAGAGGCCGCTTCAAAGTGAACAGGGATTCATGGTGAATTAAGCGGTCGCTGGTGAAGATAGAGTGGCTCCCTTTCGTACGAGACGGTCACCGGAATAGCCGGGGTGATTCAGGGACATAGGACCAGAAGATGTGACAATTCAGAAATGAATAGAATCGACAACGTCCCTGAACTGCACGCAACGAAGTCCCCAGACTAATGCAAGATACGAAACCGGACCCCGCGCTCACACGGAAGTGGACGCGCATTAGCCTTTGGCTGGTGGCTGCCACCATGGCGTATAACGTTTTGGAAGGGGTCCTGGCGCTCTGGGCAGGCCTGCGCGCAGGCAGTATCGCCCTTGTAGGCTTTGGCCTCGACAGCTACATCGAGTGCGCGGCGGCAGCAGCTCTCTTCTGGCGGCTTGGCGTTGAGGCGCGGGGAGGCCATCCAGAAACGATCGAGCGCAGCGAGCGGCTGGTCCACCGTTTCGTGGGTGGCACCTTCCTGGTGCTGGCCCTTTACGTGGTCATCCAGGCCGGATGGACGCTCTGGCGGCAGGAACCCGTCGGCGAAAGCCTCATCGGCATCATCCTCGCGGGGGTGTCGCTGGTTGTCATGCCGCTTGTCTCCTGGGGGAAGTTGCATGCAGCCAAGGTGATTGGTAGTGAGGCACTCCGGGCCGAGGCGAAAGAGACGCTGGCCTGCTCCTATCTCTCCTTCACCCTGCTTTTGGGTCTTGTCGCGAACGCTGTAGCCGGTTGGTGGTGGGCAGATCCGATTGCCGCGCTGCTTATGGTTCCGTGGCTTATCAAGGAAGGACTGGAAGGTTTGCGTGGTGAGGAGGGCTCCGACTGAACGACTGCAGAGCAAGGCGCGGAGGCAGATCTTGTGTCCTGCATACCGGCTTGCATGCCCACCTCCTCGTAGCGAGTGTCAGCATGTCCGGCATGGAGTTAAAGGCCCACTTCAACCGCCCGAAGCCGAACGAACGCCATGCCCGGCCGAAGGTCAGCTGGCACCCGCCTTACGGGATGGAGTGTTTCATGCGGTCGCGGACACCTCGGCCAGTTCAACCTCTTCCGCGAGTTTGTCAAAGGACTCGTTCCACCCGGCGCGGCATTCCATCTCGACCTTGCCGAGGGGAATTCCAACGTGAATCAGCGACATCCTGGTCTTCCCATTGGCCTCCTCAAAGGTCACGGTAATCAGGCATTTCTCAGGCCAGTCTCCGGGCATGCCGTAATCCGCGGCTGGAACCACGTTTCCGTCTTCATCGGCGAACGCATCCGTGGCTACGATTCGCCGGAACGGATGGATTTCCAGGTAAACGCCTGTACTCCAATAGTCCTTTCCTTCTGGCGAGCGCATACAGTTCAGGTACGAGCCTCCGACGCGCAAATCGATACGGCTCACGGGCGTGGTGTAACTCCGGGGGCCCCACCAACGCCTCAGAAACTCTTCATCCGTCCATGCTTGCCAAAGCAATTCGGGCGGAGCGTCAAACGTTCTGGTGATCTCAATCTTTCGTCCACTGAATTTCTCAGGGAGACTAAATGCTTCCAATCGTTTCATGACATCTCTCCTCCTAACCGGCCATATCAGCTGACTGGCCGATTGAGCACTCAGGACATGGAGTGCAGGGCAAGCCGGTTGCCTTCCGTATCCTCAAAGTGTGCAATATAGCCGTATTCTCCAATGGAGGACTTTGACATTATCGTCGTCCCGCCGCTAGCAAGAACCCTTCGCAGGGTTTCCTCAATGTCCCCGACCGTGAAGTACACCAACGTTCCTGTGTGGGAGGGGGCATAAGAAGAACCCTTGATGAGAGTCCCGGTCGCTCCCGGGAGGTTGTCCTGATTTTCGGGAAACATAGCCATTGTCAGTGTTCCCCAATCCTGGTGCATTTCCGTGACGGACAACTTCAGCGCGAACACGCTTTCATAGAAGTTTCGGGCCCGTTCGATGTCCAGGACCGGGATCTCAAACCAGATGACCGGGTTGGTCTTAACAGAAACAGTAGCCATGGGGCCTCCTTTCGCCTTGCCCCACGCTCCATATAATGCGCGGAGCAGGCATCCATGATAGACGCATGCCCCTCTAATTTGAGCGTAGGCCCGGACAGAATACCTGTCAATACGGCGGAGACCTTCTAATCAGCAGGGCGCAACCTTGCAAGGGACACTCATCTGAATCATGTGGGGTCAGGCTTACATGAGTGCGTAAATACAATAAGATGGCCAATTCAAGGCGGCGAACGAAACGGTACCCACAGACGAGGCCACATCCAGTTTTCAATCTAATCCGCTCCTATCTATCGATTATGGAGCCCGGCATAACAGGAAGGACCGAATTGACAAACCTGCTCAATGGCTGTTAAAAACGGAAATTCGTAAATAGCGGGGGATGTCATTCTTCAGTATTCAAGTCGTCCGGATGAACCTGATACCTTTTACCTTCCATACGTTTCGTAGGCTCGCATCCTGTTGGATGCTCGCTTTCCTTCTGGCTGGGTGCGCGATTCTGCAGGTTCGAGAGGACGTGGAAACACTGCATCAATCCACGGTGTTGGTTGGAATCGTGTCAAGCCCCACATCAAATCCGGACATGCCTGTGGTTGTGGCCGCGTATGCACGCACCGATACTGAGAGAGCTATTGTCCATTACACGACCCTTCATGAACCGGGTCCTTATGAACTCATGGCACCCGCGGGAACGCATAACATCGTGGCTTTTGGGGATAAGAACAGAAACCTGACGTACGACAGGGGAGAACCGGCAGGGCAGGTTCTGGGTGCGGAGCAGGTATCTGCGCCAGCCGGAGGCGTGAGCGGGCATCTGGATATCGTCCTTTCGGATCAGGATAGCGACCAGATCGATCTGCCTGTTGGCACCCCAATGCCTCCCAAAGGGTACGACGGTTTCCATAGCACAGCCCCGGGAGCCATCGCGGACCTGGATGATTATCTGTTCTCGGATGAATACGGGAACAAGGGATACTGGGCCAGCGTGGATTTCTTTCGGGAGGTCGGGGGCAATGTCTATTTCCTGGAACCCTATGACCCGGAGAAGATTCCGATCCTGTTCGTTCATGGAGTAACGGGATCCCCGCAAAACTGGCGGACCTTTTTCGAAGGTATTGACCGCAGCAGGTATCAACCATGGTTTTTCTACTACCCTTCAGGGTCTTCCATCGATTCAATGTCCCACCTGTTGTTCTGGAAACTGCAGAACCTGCAGACGAAATATCAGTTCAAGGAACTGCATATTACGGCCCATAGTATGGGGGGGCTTGTTGTGCGTTCCTTTCTTGTGAACTATGGTCCACTGTTTCCTTCCATCACCAACTTCGTCTCGATTTCGACGCCGTGGGGTGGAGAGGAACTCGCGGAAATTGGAGTCCAATATTCCCCCGGTGTGATTCCCGCCTGGATCGATATGCAGCCTGGAAGTAAACTTCTCAATTCGATCTTCAGCAGGCATCTCCCGCCCGGCGTTGATTACTACCTGTTCTTCGGGCACAAGGGAAATCGCAATGTGTTCCGGCCGAATAACGATAATGCCGTTACTCTCGCGAGCCAACTGGATCCGCGTTCGCAGCAGGATGCGAAGATGATCTACGGGTTCAACGAAGATCACGTCAGCATACTCTCAAGCGATCAGGTTATCGCCCAGTACAACGCCATTCTTGCCGACACCTATCAAAGATCCAAGGCGGCGGAGGCAACTCCGGGCAACCGATTACGGGTTGAATATTCGTTCGATTATCCCAGGAGCCGGCCACGGCCCGAGACGGCGCTGTATATTCATTCCGTCGACAGGGAGAACGGCGATACCTGGGTCTATCTCAGTCCTGAAGATACCGGACGTGTACACGGTCCGTTTCCTTCCGGGAAATATGAGGTGAGTATTATTGCCCCGGCATTTGTGCCCGAGCCTGTCCGTGTGCCGGTAAGAATAGAAGAGGGCATGATCCCGAGCGTCGAGTTTTCCATGAAACCGGTGGGGTACATCCGCGGAATCGTTGTACGTAATGAAGAACCCGGTATACAGGCGGGCGGTAACCGACAACCGGACACTGAAGTGGAGATAGAATCCATAACCCTACGTGGGAATGGAATCCATCGCACCCTTATGCCTTTGCAGACGACAGAGTACGGTTGGGCCGAGCTCTATCCCGAGCATTACCTGTCGCAAAACGATTATTCGTCCCAGGGAACCTTTTTCTTCTTTGGGCTGCCGTCCGGGAAATATGACCTGATTCTGAAAGCAAAAGGATACGAACCGTATACCCGGACCTGGGACGTAGAGGCAGGCGAGTACCAGAATTCACTAATTGTCCAGCTGATCAAGACACCCCCTGATTCGCCATAAGGATTCCGGGAGCAGGGGGGGAATGGAAAAGGCAGGGCATTCGCCCTGCCTTTGGGTTTTCCAGCGGTACGGGAATAACAGCCTCCCGATTGGCCTTCTCCTCGTCAGACGCAGAACCTCTGGAAAAAGATGGCCGGATCATTTTTCCTCAGATTCGGGGGCGCTCGGGGTCAGGCTTTCATAAGTGCATTTATGCGGAATGATAGGCTCAGGTCTCGTTTCGCGCCTATCGCCTTGCCTGCGTAAGCTCCCCAATATAATAGACGGGTCATAAATAGAGCTTTCCGGCAATATTTCTGTCAGCAGGTGTCTGTGAAGAAGTCCCAATTCATTTTGGTTTGACCTCCTTCAGAATATTCCTGACCGTCATTCAACAGTTATCTCGCTTAAAGCGGGACCCTGGTCGACGTGAATAATGCACACAATCCTGCCTGACTTCATGAGACAATAGGGCTGGCCAATACGTCACTGACAATCAGAAAGGAGCAAGCGATGGGCGACAAGGGCGGCAAGAAGGACAAGGAGAAAAGCAAGAAACAGCAGGAAAAAAAGCATAACCAGAAAGTCAAAGAAGCTCAGGCCAAGCTACCGGCAAGAAAAGCATAAGAGGGTTGCGAGCCCGGTTCCTGTTGTTTCGTCCGGAAGGGGCACCGGGCCGCACCGTCTGGGCGTAAGGAAGAGGATGAAAGCAATCATATCCAGTGAATACGGGCCGGTCGAGGTTTTGCACTATCAGGAGACAGATCCGCCCGTACTGGCTGACGATGAACTACTGGTTCGCGTTCACGCCTGTTCCGTGAACCCGGTGGACTGGAAGATCCGAAAAGGCGATGCGAAATTGTTGACCGGTAGGAAGCCGCCTGTCATCCTCGGAGGTGATTATGCCGGGGTGGTCGCGCAGGCGGGGAAACGGGTTACGAACTACGCGGTTGGGAACCGCGTGTGGGGTATGGTGAATGCGTTTAAAGGTGGAACCTATGCCGAACTGGTCAGGGTGAAGGAAGAAGAAATTGGACTGATGCCCGGGAACCTGGGTTTTGAAGAGGCGGCCTCTCTTCCCCTGGTTGGATTGACGGCCTATCAATCCCTGATTTACAAGGGACGGCTGCAGAGGGGCGACCATGTTATGGTCAATGGGTGTTCAGGCGGCGTCGGGCTTGCCGGGGTGCAAATTGCGAAAGCGAAGGGATGTGAAGTTACCGGCGTGTGCGGGACAAGGAACCTGGAACTGGCCACGAAGATGGGGGCGGATCATGTTTTGGATTATACGAAGGTGAACATTCTGAAAGACAAGGGCGTCTACGACATATTTTTCGACGCCGTGGCCAATCAATCCTTCTCCCGGGCAAAGGGAACCCTTAAACCAAGAGGCGCTTATGTTACGACGCTACCTTCGTTTGAATCGATGGTTCTGGGTCCTCTGATCAATATGATCAGCGCAAGAAAGGTCCAAAGCATTCTCGTAAAACCGAGTTCAGGCGATCTGAATACACTCAAGGAAATGGTCGAAGAAGGATACCTGATCCCCGTGGTTGAGGAAGTGTATCCCCTGGAGAAAGTCCGTGAGGCACATACGCGCAGTGAAACAGGACGAGTTACGGGAAAGATCGTATTGCGGGTGGATTGATGGGTGATAGACAGTAAACCGTAAAGACCTACCCCATTCCCGCCCGATCACGATTGCCGGGTATATGAGATAGCGGCTTACCTTGGGCGTGAACCCACGTCTGTAAGTCTGTTTCTCCAAGGGCTCGACCGACTCCTCGACGATATGGGCGGGTCATCAACATATTAAAGAAGGACCTGCAGTAACGGTAGATTCAAGTCTGACGCCGGGACTGATAAACTTGCTAGGCGTCAGCGGTTGGCGCGTGAACGTGGGGCGGGAACGACGCCAGCGTCAGGCGTCATCGCCTTCAGAAATTTGAAGAGATCACTGTCCGTAGAAAGGACAAGCGTCGTGTTTTCCGCGATGACAGACTTGTACGCCTGCATGGTTCGCGTGAATTCATAGAATTCCACCGCTGCCGGGCTTTGGTTATAGGCCTTCGCATAAATTTCTGTGGCTTTGGCGTCAGCCACACCCCGAATCTCCTCCACAGCCCGGTACGCTTCCGACTGAATCTTGTTCAGGTCGCGCACCCGATTGCCGCGGATTCTGGCGGCCTCGCCGTTCCCTTCCGAAAGGAAGCGTTCTGCTATTTGTCGCCGTTCACTGATCATTCGATCATAGATCTTTGGACGCACACTCTCATTGTAGTTGATACGTTTGAACCGGATATCCAGTAATTCGATACCAAACACCCGAACCTTCTCGGCCGCCGCCGCAAAGATCTCCTGCTCGACCAGCTTGCGTCCCTTCTGGATCGGTACCAGGGCTCCCATGTCCAGCTTCCGTTCCGCCTCTGTTAAAAGAGCGTCGCGAAGCGGAACTCGATCCTTGGTCGTCCGTATGATCTCGATAAGTTCGTGCTTGGCGACGGCGTTACGGGTCTCGCTGCCCAGGATGTCGTCCAGACGGGACTGCGCGCTCCGTTCATCGCGCAATCGCAAAAAGTACTGCAGGGGTTCCGTAATCCGCCAGCGGGCGAAGAGATCGACCGAGATGTAAAGCTTGTCCTTCGTGGGCATATCCGACGGACTGCCGTCCCACTCGAGAATCCGCTTTTCGACAGGATTGACGTCCTGGATGAAGGGCGCCTTTATCTTCAGACCGGCGGTCGTCACAGGATCACCCACCGGTTTGCCGAACTGGGTGATGATCACCTGCTCGACTTCGCTGACCGTATAGAATGAACTCATTAAAACATACGCGCCTGCGACCACCACCATAGCGATAAGCGTTTGCTTGACCGGGGTCATGGCTTTTCCCCCTTCGGGGCGTCGAGATTCAGCAGGGGCAGGATGCTTCGCGTCTGTTCATCGACAATAATCTTGGAGCGTATGGACGGCAGGACCTCCTGCAAGGTCTCGATGTAGATGCGCCGCCGAGTGACCTCCGGGGCCTTGATGTACTGTGCCAACAGGGCGTTGAACCGGGCGACGTCGCCTTCTGCTTCATTGATCCTTTTGAGACGGTAGCCGTCCGCCTCTCGGATTCGTTGGTCCTTTTCGCCCTCTGCCAGTGGGATGACCTTGTTGTAATCACGCCGGGCTTCGTTGATCAGCTTCTCTTTCTCCTGCTGGGCCTGGTTGACCTCATTGAACGACTCCTGCACCGGTTCGGGCGGATTGATGTTCTTCAACTGAACCTGGTCGATATTGATCCCCATGGCGTATTTGGTCGCAAGTTCCTGCATCCTGATGAGCGCTTCCGATTCGATTTCCTGGCGCCCGATGGTAATGACCTCGTCCACGGTCCGGTCGCCAACCACTTCCCGCATAACGGATTCCGAAACGTACC
>QJVM01000028.1 GCA_003235715.1 Nitrospirota bacterium | reverse complement strand
CGCCAGGCGTGAAAGAATTTGCGTCGCGTAACAGGACATCAACAGCACTCCTATTTACATCCTACCCCCATCCCGGCGGGTCCGGAATCCTGGGAAACCCGCTGAAACAGCCTCGTTGACATCGGCTCAAAAGTGTCTGATTATCATGGCATAAGGCCCACTATGAATTTCCTGCCCGCGGTGGCCGGGAATGGAGCATCATGAAGGTATCGGTCCCCAAGGAAACCATCGAAAAGATCATGGCCGACTACGGGGTCTCCCAGGACGAGGCGGTGAAAGCTTACCTCGACGCGCAGGAGAAGGCCTTTGATATCTTCAACACCATTCTCTCCAGCCGCCTTGGTGAACCCCGCAAGGCTGTCGAACCGGAGTTTGAAGTTACGGTCTACACCCCGCGAGAGATCAAGCAGCACCTCGACAGGTATGTCATTGGCCAGGAGGAGTACAAGGCCCGGCTGTCCATCGCGGCCTCCTACCACTTTGCCATGGTCAAGCACCTCCAGCAGCACCCTGAGGAGGACCGTGTGCGCCGGTTCCGGAAAAAAAACACGATCACGGCCGGACCTTCCGGAAGCGGCAAGACCTATTGTGTGGAAGTTCTCGGGGACCTCCTGAAAGTACCCACCCTGATCATCGACGCGACGGATTATACGGAAGCCGGTTATGTGGGCAAAAACTCCGATGATATGGTTCGGGAACTGATCGATCTGGCCCCCGGCAAAAGCCGCAAGGAGCAGGCGGCCTTCATCGGAAAATACGGGGGACTGATCTTCATTGACGAGTTTGACAAGAAGGCCAAGGAACGCGCCATCATCGGCCATGACATTGGCGGCGAGGGGTTTCAGCGTTCCGTCCTCAAGCTGGTAGAGCGTAAGGCCGTACCCATGGACAACCCGTATTCTGCCGTGCATCAGCTCCGTGAGTTCATGGATCAACAGCAGGGCCGGCGCAGCGGCCGGCAGGAGCACATGGTCAGCACGGAGAACATCCTCTTCATCCTCGGAGGTTCTTTCGAGCGCCTGGATAACAGTCTTGAACAGATCGTGAAAAAGAGATTGAGCCGAAGAGGGGCCACCTTTGATGACGAGGCCGTGGTGATTGAAGGGTTTGCGGCAAGGCCGGGTGACGAAGGCAGGGAAAAGAGGGAACAGACACACTATGACCAGGCCATCTCGGATGACTTCATTGCCTTTGGTCTGCTGCCGGAAATCGTCGGCAGGGCGCCCATCCGGACCTTTGTGAAACCTCTTTCGCGGGATGACCTCGTCCGCATCATGAAAGAGACCAAGGATTCCATACTGCACCAGTACACACTGGAGTTCAGCCTGTTTGGGATTACGGTGGAATTCACGGATGATGCGATTGAGTTTGTTGCGGAGCGCTCACAAAACCGGAAGACCGGTGCCCGCGCCCTGGTGAGTACCTGGGAAGGAATCCTGACCCGGTTCCAGTACGAACTCCCGGGTTCCGGCGTGAACACGCTGGTGGTTGACCGGAAGCTGTGCGAGGATCCCGAAACCACCCTGGCCAGCCTCGTTCAGCATTGATTTTATCGCCGGCGCTGCCGGGTCCTTTCAGGAGACGGATCAGAGAGCCCCCCCAGGGGTTCCACCTTCGGTGCCCCTCCCCTATGGCCTTTTTTTCTTACGTATGACCTCGGCCCATGTCTCGCGCCGCCCGTTTGTAGCCGAAGTCGATCATTTCCTTGGCCCGGTGGAATTCAAAGAGTCCGCAGGCATTCACGGGGATTTCGATGAGAATATCCGGGTTGTAGGCGGCCAGTTTGAACCGGGCAATCGTGTTCGTCATGGACTCGATGGAACGGGACATGACGTCGAAGATGTTGGCCTCCTCCGATGCGTCTTCCGTAACAAAGCGCTCTTGAACACTTTCAATGAACTGAAGAATGGCGTCCCGCCGGCCTTTCTCCCGGTTCCCCCCTGGCTCAGCCTTGGGTTCCTCCTGGAGGATGGCTTCCTCCTTCCCGCTCAGGCTCACGGCAATGGTCATATCGGTCATATCGGTCAGCGTTGGGGCAATGGGCACGGGGTTCAGAACGCCGCCGTCCACAAGAAGCCGGCCTTCGTACTTCACGGGGGTGAATACCGAGGGGATCGCCATGGATGCGCGAATCGCCGCGAACAGGGAGCCGCTGTTCAGCCAGACCTCCCGCCCCATATCCAGGTCCGTGGCCACCGCGGTGAAGGATACGGGCAGGTCTTCTATCCGGATATCCCCCAGAATATCCTTCAACTTGTGAATGATGCGGTCTCCGCTGAAAATGCCGGAACGGCTGAAAGCAAAATCGAGCAACTGCAGCACATCCATCCGCCGCAAGGCCTCCACCCATTCTGTGTAGACATCCAGTTTTCCTGCAGCATAAATCCCGCCGATCAAGGCCCCCATGGAGGAACCGGAAATGGATCGAATGTCATAGCCTTGCTCCGTCAGCCACCGGATCACGCCAATATGAGCCAGCCCGCGGGCTCCACCACTGCCGAGAACGAGGGAAACGGTCTTGTTCTTTTCCTTATGCATCGCCGTGTCTCATGCGGAAGCATCCGCCCGGAATCCGGAGGCGTCTCCCGACGGGATCAATCATATTCCCTTTTCCAGGACGCGGCCACCGAAGGGGCTTCCGTTCAACAACGGCCTTGTAACAAGGGGGACATCGGCTTTCTTCGTGCAGGCTGGCCCGGCCGGTCCAGGACCGTGGGGGGCTGTAAATCGCCCCTCATTTTCAGTCAGGAAAAGGGCGATACTGAACGCCCATAATCGTAAACATGGCCTCCCCCCTAGGCCGCTGGACCAGAACCTCGTCACCCTCGGCCTTGCCCATCAGGG
>QJVM01000064.1 GCA_003235715.1 Nitrospirota bacterium | reverse complement strand
ATCTGCGGATGCTGAACTTCTCCGGGCCAAATTCGCCGGTCTTCCGGTCGAGGTCCTGATATCGAAAGAGAATGGTGGTCCACGCTCCCTTGGAGAGAATCTCCTTGTCCAGTTCCTTCACCAGAAGCACTCCGTCTTCCGAATAATTGATGGTGATCTCCTCCACCGTTGACGCCATACCTAAGGCCCTGCCTTCCCGTGTCAGGTTTTCCGTCTCTACCGAGAACGGTCTTTGAATTATATTTCGTTCACCGGATCAGTTCAACGCGGCGCCGTGTAAACGGCCCTCTCCCGAGCCGTCCTGCACGCCGGAACTCGTGCCCGCCCAACGACCCGGTCCTTCAGACCTATCCTCTCGTTGACTCGTGATTTCGGGCTGTGCTACGCTTTTTCAGCGCTCGGGAGTGCCTGATTTCGTTCAGAAAACAGGCCCTTCCGGCAAATTGAAGTCTACGGATCGTCTAAGGAGGAAGGAAGATGGCGGAAGGTACGGTCAAATGGTTCAGTAACGCGAAAGGGTACGGGTTCATCGAGAGCGACGAAGGGGGTGACGTTTTTGTTCACCACTCTTCCATCCAGTCGGAGGGTTTCCGAACCCTTAACGAGGGGGATCGGGTGAGCTTTGAAACCGAAAAGGGCGATAAGGGGATGAAGGCTGTAAATGTGGCCAAGATCTGAACCTTAAGAAAAAGATCTCAGAGCCCTCCGCGCAGGAGGGCTTTTTTATTGACACCGGCGGAGAACACGAAAGGAACGCTTGCCATGGACTCAGAACGACGGGCGGATGAGGTCATTACCCATGAGGTCGTGTTTCCACAGGACACGAACCACTACGGCACCCTCTTCGGAGGAAAGATGCTTTCGTGGATGGACAAGGTGGCGTATTACGCCTCCACACGATTCTGCGGCCAGAATACGGTCACGGTTTCAGTCGAAGGCATTGATTTCTCGGTGCCTGTCCGAAACGGGGACCTCCTCGATCTGCACGCTCGTGTGATTCACACCGCGCGAACCTCCCTGGTGATTCGCGTGGATGTCTTCAAGACCGAAATGCCTTACACGTCGGAACGGAGACTGAGCCATACCGGATACTTCACCTTTGTGGCTCTCGATGATGACGGGAAACCGAGACGTGTTCCCACCCTTCTTCTCGAAACCGAAGAAGACCGCAGGCTCTTCTCCCTGGGAGCGAAAATCAAGGAACACGCCCTGTCGCGCCGGAAATCTGCGTCCCGATAGGACCGTCTTATGAAGACAAGCGTGGCCGGTACGGAGAGTCGGGCCGGCCACACGGCGCTCGTCAACGGACGGAAAGGATACGCCTGGGACTGCAGAGGGACGTCTGGGAAGTCGACACACGCCCGCACATCTGGCAGGCATACTTGACTTCGGCGATCAGGGGCGCGCACACATGCCGGGGGTCGCTGGTCTTCTTTCCGCAGAACTGACAGACCACCTGCTTTTCCAGGGGCTGCGGCGCGCACAGGTGACCCCGCTCGGACGTGACTTTTCCACAGGAACTGCAAACATACTTACCGGCCTCCGACTTCCCTTTACCAGCCGTCCTGGCCGTGGTCTTGACCTTGGCCCTCGTTCCGACCGTCTTAACAGACTTCCTGGCGGTGGATTTTGTAACTGTTTTCTTCTTTGCGGCGGCTTTCTTCTTTGCGGTCGTTTTCTTCACCATGGAACAACCTCCCTCGGAGTTGTAAGTGCCAACGTCCTCCTAAAACCATCGTATCAGAGCCTTCCAGTCGCAGCAATGCACGTGAGCCGTAAAGGCTTCTCAAGGAACGCCCAATCCGCCCAGTCCTGCAGGTTCATTGAAACTCGTAAACAGCCTTGAGCACGAGCCACTTCCCGGGGGGGTGTTTCTCCATGACGAGGGCCACAGGTGCCGGATGGTCGAAATCGCCCACAAAGTACCCCATATCGAAACCGTGAACCGCCGATACCCGTATGCCGGTGCGCACCTGAGCCGTGGTCTGTGACACGACAATGGAAGCGGGCTCCAGTTCCACCCGGATATCGGAGTATTCCGGGAGGCTTCTTTCCAGTTGCTTCTTGACCAGAAGGTAGCTTGCGCCGTGGTTGTCTGAGTAGTTGAAGGACAGGAAACTTATGACGTCGTTCACCTTCTTCTCCTCAAGCGCCCGGGCCAGCCCATGAAGCGACCGCTCGATACGCTGTTCTTCGGTGGGCCACAAGACATAGGCCCCCACACCCGCGAGGACAAGGAATACCCAACCATAAAGCTTTCGCCGCAACCGGTTCATGTACGGACTTCCTGTTTGACCCCTCTCCTTTGGGTAACTTACCATACGTGTCATGCGTCAGATGATCGCCGATTACATGGAAACCGGGTTCCTGGACAACATATCCGAGATGTTCAGACACGACCCGACGCTGTTCTCGCACGTGCCGTATCTCATGTCCGACCTTCGGGGCCGTGTCCGCCTCGGCACCGTGGCCCTCGCGGAAGGGCTCATCCCGGAATTCAGGAAGGAACTCAGGGATCAAATCTCGGACCTGGCCTCCGTCCTTGCGGAAGATCATCCGACGGTGAGGGCGGATGCCGTCTATCTCATGGGCCTCATCGGCGGCTCCGAAGCCCTTTCGCATCTGGAGCAGCGGCGAGAGGATCCGGACCCCCAGGTCAGGGCGCTCATCGCTGAAACCATCGAGGAACTGAAAGCCTGTGGAAGACATCCCGTCCAGCCATAGCCCCGACGCTCCAGGCGGTCTCGCGTCCGGCAAGATTCTGGCCGAACTTGTAGCCCTCGCCCGGGAGTTCTCTGTTGACGTCAAGGTGGAAGAAGGAGAGTTCGCCACTTCGCTCTGCCGCATCAAGGGACAGCCCTTCGTC
>QJVM01000204.1 GCA_003235715.1 Nitrospirota bacterium | reverse complement strand
GATATGAACCCGGGGTGAAGCTTTCGGAGCAGGCTCGAACGGTCCGATTCAGAGTAGCGTGGAGGGCGACGAGCCAGTACGGTTCACAGAAGATGACCCGAGGCCCCGGGATTACGGGATGACACCCGAGGTGTGATAGTATTTTTCTGAAGGCTGTCAGGATGTTCCAGGGGAAGTTCCAGGATTTCTCAGAGCCGGATCCGGGCCGACCCAATAACCGTCATGGAGGGTTTCATGGGATTCTTCAAAACGCTCTTTTTTCTCATCATCCTGCTTGGAATCCTGGCCGCCGGGGGATTCTACGGGCTTCCTTTCCTGGAGCAACATTATCTCGCTCCGCTGTCACGTGAGTCCCAAGACCTCGCAGACCGGGTCAAGGTGCTTGAGGAGTTTGTGCAGATCCAGAAAGAGGAGAGGGATAGGGCGTCCCTTCCGCCGGATGCTGACTTTCCTGCGGTCGTCGGCCAGGTCAACGGCCTGGCCGGCCAGGTCCGGTCCATGGCGGAGGGTTTGGTCGAAGAAAAGGAGGCCCGCCGTGAATTCGAAGACCGGCTGGCCAAACGATTGGACGAAATGGTGGCTGAATCCAACACCCTTGTGAGACAGGAGTTGGAATCCTTGAGCGCCTCGCTCGAGAAGGATAGAGAAGACGTACGGGGGTTGGTAAATTCTGTTGAGCGGGGGGTGACCATACTCAGGGCGGCGCAGACGCTCTCCGGCGTTATGGGGTACCTCGTCAAGGTCAAATCTGACCTCCAGTCGCGGAATGCGGGTAAAGCCCTTATCGAACTTGCTCTTGTGGAGAAACGTCTGGAAGAAATCGGGCAGGACGTCACCGAGGGTGAAGAGGCCGCCCTGATCCAGAGTTCCCTACAGGCCGTACGTGCCGTGCGAAAGGACATCGACGAAGGCAATCCCACAGTGGTCGACCGTATCGACCTCCTATGGAATGACCTCGAGCGACTGTCCCTCCTGTTCCTCAAAGAAGGACCCAAGCCTGCGGAAAAAGTCGAAAGCGCGACGCCTTCAAAACCCTGAACACAAGGCACGCCGTCGCCCCCTCAGTGAACCCAAGGTCATGAATCCTTGCCCGCCGGACCGGTCCCGCTGACGGCCTATGGTCTCCCCCGGTCGTTTCGTATACCTTGTTCTGGTGCTTCATGCCCATCTGCCTTACGTCCGGCACCCGGAGGTTCCGGTGTTTCTTGAGGAGAGTTGGCTTTATGAGGCCATGGGCGAGTGCTATTTGCCGCTTCTCGATGTCTTCTCAAGGCTTTCGGTAGACCGTGTTGCGTGTCCGGTGACGCTTTCGCTCAGCCCGACGCTTCTTGAAATGTTGAGGGACCCCCTGCTCCGGGAACGGTATGTGCGTTACGCGGAGGGCCGGCGGGACCTCTCGGCACAAATCCTCAAACGGGCGCGGGGCGAAGAAGCCCGGGTCGCAAAGATGTATCGAGACAGATTCGGCCGTGCGCTCGACTCCTTTGAACACGTCTACGGACGCGACCTTCCGGCGGGAATGCGTTCGGCCGCGGATGCTGTAGGGGTTGAACTGATGACGACGGCCGCTACGCACGGATTTCTTCCCTACCTCTGCGAACCCAGGCAGGCTGCAACAGCGCAGGTCGGGATCGCCGCCGAATATGCCTTTCGGAATGGCGATTGCACCGGCCCGGGGTTCTGGCTCCCCGAGTGTGGCTACTGCCCCGGCCTGGACGGTGTGGTCAGGGAGGCTGGATTCGAGTATTTCTTTGTCGATGGTCACGGGCTCCTTTTTGCTTCCCCCACTCCGGAATTCGGTCCTTTCCAACCGGTACGCACTCCTGGGGGGTGTGTGGCCTTTGGACGGGATATGGGGATGTCGGGCCAGGTTTGGTCCGAAGGGGGGTACCCTGCGGACCCCGTGTATCGGGAGTTTCATGACGATATCGTGGTCCGGCTTGCAGATGCTGATGTACGGGACTATATCCATCCGGACGGCCTGCGGGTTCCCTCCGGTCTTAAATTCTCCGGGATTACGGGACAGGGCAAAGCCAAAGAACTTTACCGCCCCGGCGTTGCCGCGGACAGAGCCAGGCAACATGCCCGGCATTTTGTATCAGCCGTTGCGCAACGTGCCGGCGACCTCCTTGAATCCAGGGTGCCCTCTCCCGTGATTGTGTGCGCCTTTGACGCGGAGCTTTTCGGACACTGGTGGTACGAGGGGCCTGTCTGGCTTGAAGAGGTTCTGCGACTTCTGGCGGAGAGAGGTCGGAACGTCCGGCTCGCCACCGCGTCGGAAGTCCTCGGTGCATACGGGAACCGGTGTCCTGAGGCGGAACCGGCCGCTTCAAGTTGGGGGAGGGGCGGATATGGTGATGCCTGGCTCGGGCCAGGGACCGATGACCTCTATCCCGAGGTCCGGCGAGCAGCCCAGCTTCTCGCCGGGCGACTGGAGGCCACCGAACGAGCCGTCCCAAAGAAAGCCTCAGCCATTCTGGAGGCTGCGGCTCGGGAACTTCTGCTCGCCCAGGCGTCCGACTGGTTCTTCCTGATCCGCTCGGAAACCTCGGAGGCCTACGCAAGAAACCGCATTTTGAATCATCTTGAGCGGTTTCACGAACTAAACCTTCATTTTGGAGACAACGACTTCAACCGGGTTTCGGCCTCGCCAGCGGACCCGAACGACCTGTTCAGAGACATAGGTTGCACTGAATATTACCGGCCAGGAGGTCGGAATATGGATAGGCCTTCAGAAACTCAATGAATCGTTCAAAAGAGTGCGATAGCGTTCCGTTACGGTTGTACACCATACTGAAATTCCGGATCAGTCGCACTTCCGGAAAATGGATCTGTTTCAGAGTTCCAGCCGCGATCTCCTTCCGAACAGCCCACTGCGAAAGCACCGAAACGCCCATTCCCTGCTCGACGGCCGACTTGATGGCTTCCGTAGAGCCCAGAATGAGAGCCACGTTCATGTTCTGCGGGCTGAGGCCGTGCTTGGCCAGGTGTTTCTCAACCATTTGACGGGTTCCAGACCCTTCCTCCCGCAGAATAAACGGTTCCTGTGACAGCTCGGACAGCGTGACGGTGTCCTGTTGCACCCACGGGTGGTTCGGGGGAATGACCACCATGAGTTCATCCTCAATGAGTTGGTCGATCAAAATTTTCTGCCGGGTCACGTCCCCCTCAACCAGTCCAAGGTCCACGTTGCCTGAATTCAGCAGTTCAACGACCCGCTTGGAATTTCCTACCAGCAGATTCACACGGGTCTTGGGATGAATCTTGCGGAAATCGGCAATAATGGCCGGGAGCATGTAATTGGCGATGGTGGAACTGGCGCCGACAGAAAGGGAACCCTTCACCAGACCTGTCAGTGAGCCGATATCCCTCTCTGCACTTGCGTACAAGGTGAGGATTTCCTTTGCATATTTGTACAGAACCCGTCCCGCCGGTGTCAGGGTAACGGTGTTATTGGAACGGTCGAAAAGTTTGGATTCGTAAATCTCCTCAAGGGCCTGAACCTGAAGGCTGACGGCAGGCTGCGTGAGGTGGATAATTGAAGAAGCCTTCGAAAAACTCTTTGTTTCTGCTACGGTGCAAAAGACGCGGAGTTTATGGTCATCCATATATCCCCCTGATAATTAGGTGTTATGCCGAAAGCGGCATTATCCGACGAATCAGAAAATATACCGAAATGATGTCAGAAACATTCTTACAGTCCCAATTCGACAAAGGCCTATGTCTATCAAATGCCCCTTTCGCGCCATCGGCGAAAAGGGTGGAAAAGCCTTGAAAACTTAGAAAAGAACCTGAGAAAGGCCCGGACTTTTGCTGGCCGGGGTCAAATTATAGACCAAAGCAAAAGGATATTTCAATTGCTTATTGTCTCTATAATGCTGGCTAATGAAAGAATAGAACCGAAGCAGGCCATAAGCCGAGTTCTGTAACTTCCCGGAGGAAGCGTGGTCATTTATCTGGTTCCACGGTTGCCCGAGGAATCCTGCGGCCGTACCCGGGGAGAATGGGCGGGCAACCCCTCCCCCTACAAGGCCTTGCTCCGGACGGGGTTTACCGGGCTGTTCCGGTTGCCCGGAACACCGGTGAGCTCTTACCTCACCTTTTCACCCTTTCCCCGCGGTGAGTTGCGGGGTGGTTTCCCTTTCTGTGGCACTTTCCTTCACGTTGCCGCGAGTCGCTGTTAGCGACCGTCCTGCCCTTCGGAGCTCGGACTTTCCTCTCATTCCGGGCGAACCCGGAAATGAGCGACCACCTGGCCTGCTTCGGTCGGAAAAAGACCTCTTCAATCGCTCTCTCTAAATGTAGAGCGTCCGACGGTAAATCGTCAATGGAGGGGGCATTCAGGGAGAGGTTCAGGATTCTGTCTCGTGAAACAGGATCCGGTTGCAGGAGGGGCAGTGGTAAATCTTTTCGCTCGCCCTCAATTCATTGAAGAACTGGGGCGGGGTGCTCATATTGCAGCCCTGGCATACGGAGTCCCTGATGCACGCGACGGCCAGTCCGTTCTTCTCTCTCATGAGATTCTTATAGGTTTCATAAAGGTCAGGCTGGATGGAGGCCACCTGGCTGTTACGCTCCTCCATCAGCACGCTGTTCCTGGATTCCAGTTGCCGAGCGCTTTCTTCCACCCTGGCCTTGGTCTGTTCCCATGCTTGATTGGCCTCTTCCAAGGCGGCCTCTACTTCGGTCCGCCCCTTCTCAACCTGTTCCACTCGCTCCATGGTTTCGAGGATCAGGTCTTCCAAATTCCTGGCATTGGTCTCGGCGGTTTCGATTTCCTTCAGCCGGGCCTTGTATTCGACATTGGTTTTGACCTCCGACACCCGGTCTTTCAGGGTTTTGATGCGGGCCAAGGCCTCGTCCAGATCCTGTTCACGGCTGCGGCGCTCTTTCTTGGCCCTTTCCAGCCTCTCGCGGAAAGCCGTTTCCTTGGATCTTGCACCCTCCAGCACCACCTCGGTTCGCTTGAGGCGGGCCGGGATTTCGGCAAGTTCTGCCTTGTTCCTGATGATTTCGCTGTCGATGGACTGGAGCCTGATCAACTTTTTCAGGTCTTCGTTCAAGTACGACCCTCCGGGCAGGAAGATGGTGGGCCCACCAGGATTCGAACCTGGGACCAACCGGTTATGAGCCGGTAGCTCTAACCAGCTGAGCTATGGGCCCGAAAGACTTGACGCGGCTTCCCGTTTCAGGCGCTGCTGTGGGCCCGTTACAGTAGGGGAAAGCCGGGAACCAAGTCAAGGACGTTCAAGGAAACTCCTCAACCACCTGCTTCGGGCGGGATGTCTGAGTTTACGAAGCGCCTTGGACTCAATCTGGCGTATCCTCTCGCGCGTCACATCGAATTCAACGCCCACCTCCTCCAGAGTGGCCGAATCCTCTTCTCCAATTCCGAAACGCTTCCGGATTACCCGCTCCTCCTTGGGGGTCAGGGTCTGAAGCACCTTGTCCACATGTTCCTTGATATCCGAACTGATGACAGCGTCCAGGGGCGAGGGACTCGAACTGTCCTCGATGAAATCACGGAGCCGGCTGTCTTCCTCTTCTCCGATGGGCGTGTCCAGGGATATGGGCTCCTTGGCGATCTTCATGACTTTTCTCACCTTTGAAACAGGGAGCCCCATCTTCTCGGCCACCTGTTCCGGCGTTGGTTCCTGCCCCATAGCCTGAACCAGCTCACGCGTCACCTTGAGCATGCGGTTAATCGTTTCCACCATATGGACCGGGATACGGATGGTTCTGGCCTGGTCCGCTATGGACCGCGTAATGGCCTGACGAATCCACCAGGTGGCATAGGTGCTGAACTTGTACCCGCGCCGGTACTCAAACTTTTCCACGGCGCGCATCAGCCCGATGTTGCCTTCCTGGATCAAATCCGCGAGGCTCATGCCTTTATTGACGTATTTTTTGGCAATACTGACCACAAGGCGCAGATTTGCTTCGATGAGATCCCCTTTGGCTTCCACCAGGGCGGCCTGCAGCCTTTCGATGTCCACCAGGGCATTCTTGATTTCCATGCTGGACAACCCGATCGATGCCTCGATCTGGTCCAGGTTATATCGCGTTAGGGCATAGCGTTCAGCCATGGCGGTAAGTTCCGCTTCCGACAGTCCGGAACGTTTTTGGAGCACCTTGAGCTTCTTTCCGGTCAGGTTATCAAGGGCAGTCAGCGGGTGGTTCAGTCTCTTCCGGTAGTCATAAATCAGGTGCAGGGCGTCTTCGGTCTGGTTGACCGCTGCCCGAATGAAGCTGACGAATTCTGAGAGCAGGTCTTCCCTCAGACCAAGTTCCAGGGCCCCGAGAAAGAGGTCATTTTCGAGCTTCTCGATCTTTTTGGCCGTTTTCTCGTCTATCTTTGGATTCTTTGCCGCATCGAGCCGGAGATTTTCATACTGGGTGTGCTTCCGCCGCAAGGACGCAATGCGTTTGAAAAAATCCTGGGCGTCAATCTGGGGGTCCCCTTCATCCCCGTTCTGGGTGGCGACCACATCGGTCAGGGAAACATCGCCCTTGCGGACCATCTCTGCCAGCGCAAAAATCTTTCTCCAGGTAAACGGCACGCTGAAGAGACGGCGTTTAAGGATCTGAGAGGCTTCCTCGATCCGTTTGGCGATATCAATCTCGCCCTCCTTTGTCAGAAGGGGGACATGACCCATTTCCTTCATATACGTCTTGATAGGGTCATCGTAATCTGCCGTCTCGTCCTGCCAGTCCGCCGGAACGGCGGCATCATCCGTGTCGAGGGACGTCTCGTCCTCCTCGCTTAGTTCGACGTCTTCGCTCTCGTCGTTTTCATCAGTGTCCAGAAATGGACTATCGTCATCATCTGTCATATGCATATGGAAAGGATGGCCTCCTTGTGTGCTAAGGCTCGGGCGGTCGGGGCTCCGACCTCGCAGCCGTCATCCAGAACCTGAGGGACGCGATTTCTTCAGGCGCCGCTGTTCTTCCATGAAACGGGCCATGGCCTCCCGATCAAGTCGTCCTATTCGGCGGATTAATTCCTGATGGGACGCAAGCGTATTTCGACGTCTGAGCGACTTGAGGCTGGCATCAAAAATGGCCTGGCTTTCCTCTGCGTCGAAGCTTCGATTGGCAAGCAGCCCCGTAAAGGTACTGCGGAGATCCCCCTCCGGAAGGTGCCTCATGAACAGGCTTGCATCCCATCGATGATCCGGCTCTAAAAACTCCGTAAGTTTAACAAATATGGCCCTTAGTTTTTCGTCAAGGAAATCCTCGGGTCGCATGACCTCGAGGAGAGAGCGAACGCGCTGCTCGGTATCAAATGCGGAGGCCAGGAGAAGGGCCTCAGAAGGCTCCCGTCTGCTGTCTTCTTTAGGGGAGGACTGCGACTCATCGGTCAAGCCCGAGGGGCCGCCTTTCGGCTGGATCCGCTGAAGTTCCTCCATCAGGAAGCGCTCCTGTATGCCTGTGCGCTCAGACAGGGTCTTCATGGCCTGGCCACGCATGAGGGGGCTCGGAATTTCGGCCAGTATGGCCAGGGCTTCACCCACCAGAGCCAGGCCGGTCTGCCCTTTGGACTTGTCGAGGGACTGGCGAAGAAGAAATTCCACCATATCCTCGGCAGACTGGATAAGGGAACGGAATTCGTCACGCCCCCGGGTTCTCAAGAACGTGTCCGGGTCTGAGTTGTCCGGAAGAATCACGATTCTGGGAACGAGTCCAACGGGCAACAGGACACGGACCGCCTTCCGTGCGGCCCGGACCCCGGCGCTGTCACCGTCGAAAACCAGCACGCTGTTCGACGTGAAGCGCTTGATCAGTCGTGCATGTCCTTCCGTAATGGCGGTCCCCAAGGTCGCCACGGTATTTGAGAATCCAAACTGGTGGCAGGCGATGGTGTCGAGGTACCCCTCCGTGACGATGGCAAAGCCCGCGGACTTGATGGCCTCCCGGGCCTTGTCCAGAGCATACAGCGTATGGCTTTTCGAGAAGATCTCGGTTTCACGAGAGTTCAAATATTTCGGCTGCTGGTTTGCCGTCAGGGCCCGGCCGCCCAGTGCAATGGTTCGCCCGTAGAGATTGTAAATAGGAAACAGGGCGCGTTCCCGAAACAGGTCGTATACGCGGTTGTTCTTTCCGGCGGCTACGAGCCCGGCCCTGAGCATCAGGTCATCGCTGTGACCCAGCCGGGCCAGATGGTCGCGGAGGGCCGTCCATTCCCGCGGGGCCGAGCCCAGTCCGAACGCTTCTATCATCGCCTCGTTGAGGCCCCTTTCTTTCAGATAACTCCGTACCCTCCGGTCCCGAACCAAGTGGCTCCGGTAGAACTTCTCCGCCGCTTCATAAAGACCCAGGAGCTGGTCCTTCTTCTCGGCGGCCCGGTGGTCTGTAGAAGGGGCCTCCAGGCCGCAGCGCCGCGCGAGCAGGTCCAGTGCCTCCCGGAAGGTCATCCCTTCGTGCTTCATGATGAAGGTGATCAGATCGCCTCCGGTGCTGCATCCGAAACAGTGGAAAATTTGCTTGGCGGGGTTGACCGTGAACGAGGGCGTCTTTTCCGAATGAAACGGGCAGAGGCCCACCCAATTGGCGCCGGCCTTTCTAAGGGTGACAAATTCGGAAACGACATCATAGATGTCGAGCCGGGACTTCAGTTCGGATACAAAGGCGTTGGTGCTCATGCAAATTAACCGGTGGCCGACCAGGCCATTTACGTCCGGGCCTGGGAGATGCCGGGCAAGCCCCGGCCGTTGGTTCGCTCCTATTATAGAAATCTCAGGTCCCCGGCCGCCCCGACCGTCCCCGGACCCCGAAACGGGAAGGGGAGCAAGTGTGGTCCGGCATCGAGAAACAGGGATTCCGGAGGGTCGGCAGGCCAGCGTTTCAAGGGGTCTTGACAAACAAAAAACCACTCCTGTATCCTCGTCGGGTTCGGTTGAGCCGAACGACTGTTCTTTGACACGGAAGAGATGTGCGACACCCCCGAAAACCTTTGGGTTTTCGTTGGGATTTATGTTTGTTCGTTTATTACTGAGAGTTTGATTCTGGCTCAGAACGAACGCTGGCGGCGTGCCTAACACATGCAAGTCGAACGAAGCATCTCAGGTAGCTTGCTATCTGGGGTGACTGAGTGGCGGACGGGTGAGTAACGCGTGGGTAACCTGCCCTGAAGTGGGGGATAGCCCGGGGAAACCCGGATTAATACCGCATAAGCTCACGAGCTGAAATGTTCGTGAGTAAAGGAGCAATCCGCTTCGGGATGGGCTTGCGTCCTATCAGCTAGTTGGTGGGGTAATGGCCTACCAAGGCAAAGACGGGTAGCCGGTCTGAGAGGATGAACGGCCACACTGGAACTGAGACACGGTCCAGA
>QJVM01000040.1 GCA_003235715.1 Nitrospirota bacterium | reverse complement strand
AGGCGTGGAGATGATCATGCCCGGAGATAACGTGACGATATCGGTGGAGCTGATCGCGCCGATTGCCATGGAGAAGGAGCTTCGGTTTGCGGTTCGTGAAGGCGGCCGTACCGTGGGCGCCGGTGTCGTAACGGAGATCGTTGAGTAAGGGAAGCCCCTGAATCCTGGGGTCGGATTGAATCCAAGGAGCCTTTGAGTCATGCGGGACATCATTCTTTTGCAGTGCACGGAGTGCAAGGAGCGCAATTACTCCACCATGAAGAACAAGAAGAACACCACGGAGAAGCTGAACATCAAGAAGTATTGCAGCCGGTGCCGAAAGCACCAGGTGCACAAAGAAGTCAAACCTTAGGAAGGGGTGTTCTTCGTTCGGGGGCTCTTTGTATTTCAGGGAGTCTTGGGGCGGCATGCAGGCCAGTAGCTCTAACGGCTAGAGCATCGGACTCCAAATCCGAGGGCTGGGGGTTCGAATCCCTCCTGGCCTGCCAGTTTGCCCCCCGGAGGATCCCTGAAGTGCTCCAGGGCGGATGAAAGGGTACAAGGCGCGATGTTTGAAAAGATTAAGACGTTCTTCAAGGAAGTGAAGATAGAGCTCAAGAAAGTGGTGTTCCCCACCAAGGATGAGGTATTGAGTTCCACCCGAGTGGTGATCGTGGCGACCGTGCTGGTCGCAGCGATTCTCGGCGTCGTCGACCTCGTTCTCACCCGTCTGGTGGGGCTTGTGATTCGCTGATGGGACTCGACTGGTACGTCGTTCACGCATATTCGGGTTACGAGGAGAAGGTCAAGCAGGCCATCCTCGAGAAGGTCGAGAGGCTGGGCCTGCAGGATCAGCTCGACCAGGTACTCGTTCCTACGGAACGGGTCATCGAGGTGCGTTCGGGCAAGCGCAGGGAGGCGGACCGTCAGTTTTATCCCGGGTACGTTCTGGTCCGTATGGAGCTGAACGATACCACCTGGCATTTGATCAAGAGCATCCCGAGGGTCACGGGGTTTGTGGGGGGAAGCGATCCGGCCCCGCTTTCCGAGGACGAAGTCGGGATGATCTTGAGGCAGATGGAAGAGGGCCCGTCAGCGCGCATACGGGCCGAGTTCCAGAAGGGCGAAACCGTCCGCATTACGGACGGTCCCTTTGCCAATTTCAACGGCAATGTCGAGGATGTGGATGTGGAACACGGAAAGCTCCGGGTTACGGTGAGTATCTTTGGTCGCCAGACGCCGGTGGAACTGGAATTCTTCCAGGTTGAAAAAGGTTAGGTCTGACAGGGCGTGAGCCCGGAATTCGGAGGATCATTTCGAGATGGCAGCAAAAGAAGTCGCAGGTTACGTCAAGCTCCAGATTGTCGCAGGGAAGGCAAACCCTGCTCCGCCGGTAGGACCGGCGCTCGGTCCCTATGGAGTAAATATCATGGACTTCTGCAAGCAGTTCAACGCGAAGACCCAGGGCCTGGGCGATACCATCGTTCCGGTGGTGCTTACGATCTATAAGGATCGGAGCTTCACCTTCATCACCAAGACGCCCCCGGCCTCGCAGTTGCTGATGAAGGCGGCGGGCGTGATCAAGGGTTCTTCCGTGCCGAACCGGGACAAGGTAGGGAAGGTGAGCTGGTCCAAGGTGCGGGAGATCGCGGAAACAAAATTGCCGGACCTGAATGCCTACGACGTCGAGTCGGCCTCAGCGATTATCGCGGGAACGGCCCGGAGCATGGGTATCGACGTGGTGGAAGGGTAACCGGAATTCCTTCCGGTACGGAAATCTGGATGCACCAGTATCTTCTGGTGGAACGATAAAGGAGTACGGTTTATGGGCAAGAAGCACGAAGCGGCCAAGGCAAGAGTGGACCGCAGCAAACAGTATACGATCAGGGAAGGGATTGACGTTCTCAAGCAGTGTTGCTGGGCCGGTTTTGACGAGACCGTGGAGATGGCCCTGAACCTGGGAGTGGACCCCAGAAAGGCGGACCAGATGGTCCGGGGCATGGTCTCGCTCCCGCACGGAACGGGAAAGGTGGCCCGGGTGCTGGTCTTCGCCAAGGGAGACAAGGAGAAAGAGGCCCGGGACGCCGGTGCGGATTTCGTAGGTGCCGAGGATTTGGTGGAAAAGATTCAGGGAGGATGGCTCGATTTCGACAGTACGATTGCCACTCCCGACCTGATGGGCCTCGTCGGGCGGCTCGGACGTGTCCTTGGACCGAGGGGGCTGATGCCGAATCCGAAGCTTGGAACCGTGACGTTCGAGGTGGCCAAGGCGGTGAAGGACATCAAGGCCGGCAAGGTAGAGTACCGTGTGGAAAAGGCGGGAATCATTCATGTCCCCGTGGGAAAGATATCCTTTGAGGCCGATCAACTGGTGGAGAATGTCTCTGCGGTTGTGGCGGCTCTCATGAAGGCCAAACCCTCCACGTCGAAGGGGAGGTATGTGAAGAAGGCGAGCCTGTCTTCGACCATGGGCCCCGGGATTCCCCTGGATTCCAACCAGCTCGTGCTCGAGTTTGGAAAATAGATTTGAGGGATTTTTAACGCTGTTGTTTAGGGTTCAGAACCTTTTGCATGGTGTGTATGGTTCCGGGCGGGAGACCGGCCCGGGATATGACTGCCGGCTTCGCCGGTATTTATCAAGCTGGTCAGAGACGATGGGCGGACCCCGTCAGGAGTCCTTAATGTGGAAGAACTGCAGCCTGTGGAGACCGGTTGGCGAGAATCTCACTTCATCCTCCCTTGTTCCCAAGGGCCGAAGTAGGTATCCGTTTCAATCCGTCTGGTGTCTCTGCCTGAGAAAGGGGGGAGTACGCTGAAAACCAAGGAACAAAAGTCGGCAATCATCGAGGACTTGAAGGACGGTTTTTCCCGGGCCAAGGGTGCGATTGTCACCGAGTGCAGCGGGATGACGGTTCAGGAAGTAACGGACCTCCGGGTCTTGCTCAAGAAGGCCGGGCTTGATTTCCGGGTTGTCAAGAACACCCTTGCTCGCAGAGCCGTGGAGGATACCCCGAACGTACCGATCCGTGAAGACTTCACGGGGCAGGTGGCGGTTGCGTTGGGGTATGACGACCCGGTGGTGCTGGCCAAGTCGGTGCTTGACTATGCGAAGACGAACGAAGCCAAGTTCAAGATTCGCTCCGGGGTGATCGAAGGCAAAGCCTGTTCTGCCGAGAAACTCAAGGCTGTTGCCTCGCTGCCCAGCAGGGACATACTGCTGAGCCAGATGGCTGGAGCCTTCCAGGCACCGGCCCAGAAACTTGCGGCCCTCATGGCCAACACCATTACGCGTATGGGTTGGGCCTTGGAAGCCCTGAAAGCCAAGAAGGCTGAAGCGGCATGATGGAACGCCGCAGGACGTTAATCAGACCAAATTTGAATATTTGAATATTTGATTTAAGGAGGACATAAAATGTCTGTGACCAAGGAAGATGTTTTCAAGTTTATCGACGGGATGACCATCCTGGAGATGTCTGAGTTTATCAAGGAGTTTGAGGATCGTTATGGAGTTACGGCCGCGGCCCCGATGGCTGTGGCGGCCATGCCGGCGGCGGGCGCTGCGGCCGCCCCGGCTGCAGAGGAGAAGACCAGTTTTGACGTGATTCTGGCTTCGGCCGGCGACAAGAAGATTCAGGTCATCAAGGTGGTTCGCGAACTCACCGGACTGGGTCTGAAGGAAGCCAAGGAAGTGGTGGACGGAGCCCCGAAGGAAGTCAAAACGGGGGTCTCGAAGGAAGAGGCCGAAGATATCAAATCCAAACTTACCGAGCAGGGCGCGACGGTCGAAATCAAGTAGTAGACGTACTGATGAGGCAGGCGGATGCGGCGTTGCCGCATCCAGGCCTGCCTTGAGCATTTTTTCGAGGAGATAGAATGGCACCGGTTCTGAGAGAGAGAAGAAGCTTCGGGCGCGTGCGCGCCATCATGGATGTTCCCCACCTGATCGAGATCCAGAGGAAATCCTTCGAGTCGTTCCTTCAGAAGGAGTTTCTGCCTTCACTGAGAAAGGAGCATGGTCTGCAGGCTGCCTTTCAAAGTGTATTCCCCATCTCGGATTACAACGAAACGGCCTCGATTGAATACATCGAGTACTCGGTTACCGACCCCAAGAGCGACCTGCGCGAATGCCTGGAAAAGGGGACCACCTTTGCCTCGCCGTTGAAGATCAAGGTCCGGCTGAACCTCTGGGAAAAACTCGGCAACGAGCGCAGACTCAGGGATTCCCGGGAGCAGGAAGTCTATATTGGCGAACTGCCGCTCATGACGGACACGGGAACGTTCGTCATCAACGGGACGGAGCGCGTGGTCGTGAGCCAGCTGCATCGTTCCCCCGGCGTGTTCTTCGGTGTGGACAAGACACGGACCCACACGAGCGGACGGGCCCTGCACACGGCCCGGGTCATTCCGTCCCGGGGTTCCTGGCTAGATCTGGAATTTGATTCGAAGGACATTCTGAATGCGCGTATTGACCGAAAACGGAAACTCCCGGCGACGACCATTCTGAAGGCTCTGGGCTACACGAACTATGAGCTCCTCCAGATGTTCTATCCGGTTGAGAAGGTGCGCCGCCAGAAGGGCGAGAATTTTGTCCGGGAGCTGACCGATGTGCTCTCCGGTGCGAAGGCCCTGGCCGCCATCGAAGTGCGGGGCGAGGTGGTGGTGAAGGAGGGAGGTCGGATCACCCGGGCCAGCATGCGAAAACTGAGGGAAGCGGGCATCACCGAGATCTCCTGTCCGCGGGAAGAGATCATCGGCCGGGTGACGCTGAACGATATCATTGATCCCGGCACCGGAGAGGTTCTTCTGGAGAGCAACGAGGAGATTAGCGAAGACCTCTTCAAGCGGATCGTGGACTCTGGCGTCAACGAACTCGATTTGCTTTATATCGACCAATCCCGCTACCTGCCGTCCCTGCGGGACACCCTGCTGTCCGACAAGACCAACGATGCCGACGAGGCGGTGGTGGAAATCTACCGGAAGCTGAGGCCTGGTGAACCGCCGACCAAGGAAGCGGCCCGGCAGCTCTTTCAGGGGCTGTTCTTTGACCCCCGCCGGTATGACCTCTCGCCCGTGGGCCGACTGAAGCTCAACAAACGCCTGGGATTGAAGACGCCCCTGGAGACAAGGGTGCTCACGAAGGAAGACATGATCGCCATCGTGAAATTCATCCTGGACCTGAGAGTGGGCCGAGGGGAAACGGACGATATTGACCATCTGGGCAACCGGAGGGTTCGTGCCGTGGGTGAACTCCTCGAGAACCAGTTCCGTATCGGTCTCGTGCGGATGGAGAGGGCCATAAAGGAAAAGATGAGCCTCACGGATCTTGAGAACGCCATGCCCCATGACCTGATCAACGCCAAGCCGGTCATGGCCGCGGTGAAGGAGTTCTTCGGCTCGAGCCAACTCTCCCAGTTCATGGATCAGACCAATCCCCTTTCCGAAATCACGCACAAGCGTCGGCTTTCGGCGCTGGGTCCGGGAGGCCTGACGCGGGAGCGGGCGGGGTTCGAGGTCCGGGACGTGCATCCGACGCACTACGGCCGTATATGTCCCATTGAGACTCCGGAAGGTCCGAATATCGGTCTCATCACGTCCCTGGCGGCCTTTGCCCGAGTGAACGATTACGGTTTCATCGAGGCTCCGTACCGCGTGGTGAAGGACGGCAAGGCTACCGGTGAAGTGCTTTATCTGTCAGCCATCGAAGGCGAACAGGCGGTGATTGCCCAGGCCACGACCCTTCTTGGGGACGACGGTTCCATCCTCGACGAAACGGTATCCGCGAGGGTCGGCGGCGATTTCCGCCTGATCTCGCGTGACGCCGTGCAGTACATGGATATCTCGCCGAAACAGATCGTGAGCGTTTCCACGGCCCTCGTTCCGTTCCTGGAGAACGACGACGCCAACCGAGCCCTCATGGGCTCGAACATGCAGCGACAGGCCGTTCCGCTTCTTCGATCGGAGTCCCCTGTTGTGGGCACGGGCATGGAACTGAACGCGGCCCTGGATTCGGGGGTGGTGGTCTGCGCCAAGGAACCCGGTACCGTGATGTCCGTGGACTCCACGCGTATCGTGGTCCAGGCCGATGGAGCGGACGGAGGCGTGGACATTTATCGGCTGATCAAGCTCCGCCGCTCGAATCAGAGCACGTGCATCAGTCAGAAGCCTATTGTCAACGTGGGGGACCGTGTGGAGGCGGGACAACCGCTTGCGGACGGTCCTTGTTCGGAATTGGGAGAACTGGCCCTCGGAAAGAACGTTCTGGTGGCCTTCATGCCCTGGAGTGGTTACAACTTCGAGGATGCCATCGTTCTCAGCGAACGGCTGGTCCAGGACGATGTCTACACGTCCGTGCACATCGAGGAGTTTGAGATCGAGGCGCGCGAGACCAAACTCGGCCGTGAGGAGATCACGCGGGACATCCCCAACGTGTCCGAGGAGTCGCTGAGAAATCTGGACGAGAGCGGGATCATCCGCATCGGGGCCGAGGTCAAGGCGGGCGATATTCTGGTTGGAAAGGTAACGCCCAAGGGAGAAACCCCGCTCACGCCCGAAGAGAGACTGCTCCGGGCCATTTTCGGGGAGAAGGCCGAAGAGGTTCGCGAGAACTGTCTCTATGTGCCGCCGGGAATCGAAGGCACGATTGTCGATGTTCGGGTCTTCTCCCGGAAGGGCGTTGACAAAGATACCCGTACCAAGAGGATCGAACAGGCGGAGATTCAGCAGATCCAGCGGGACCTTGAGGAAGAAACCAAGATCATCCGGGAGGACCGTTACCGGCGGATCCGGGGCCTTATGACCGCCAAGAAGGTGGCGGCGGACGTCGTTTCACCGGATACGAAGGAAGTGCTTTGCGAATCGGGCAAGACCCTTACGGCAGCGGTGCTGGAACAGATTCCCGACCGGCTGATTTCCAAGATCAAGTTCGCGAACGTCGAGGAGCAGGAGCGGATCCACGCCCTGATCGACGATATGGAGGATATGGTCCAGACGCTGGAGGCCCATTACATCCAGAAGATCAACCGGCTCCGGAAAGGCGATGAACTCCCTCCGGGGGTGTTCAAGACCGTGAAGGTCTACATCGCCATGAAGCGGAAGATCCAGGTGGGAGACAAGATGGCCGGGCGCCATGGAAACAAGGGCGTGGTGTCCCGAGTGGTTCCGGTGGAGGACATGCCGGTTCTGCCTAACGGGACACCTGTGGACGTTGTCCTCAATCCGCTGGGCGTGCCTTCACGAATGAACGTGGGGCAGATCCTTGAAACCCATCTTGGATGGGCGGCCAAGGCCCTCGGCATTCACGTGACGACCCCCGTATTTGAGGGGGCCACCGAGGCCGATATCAAGATGTTGCTGGAAGAGGCCGGGCTTCCGAAGAATGGACAGATCGTTCTCCGGGACGGCCGAACCGGCGATGCCTTTGACCGGCCCGCGACCGTGGGCTATACCTACATCCTCAAATTGCATCACCTGGTTGACGACAAACTTCACGCCCGGTCCATCGGACCGTATTCGCTGGTGACCCAGCAGCCTCTCGGCGGGAAGGCGCAGTTCGGCGGCCAGCGGCTGGGAGAGATGGAAGTCTGGGCGCTGGAGGCGTACGGGGCCGCGCATACCCTTCAGGAATTTCTCACCGTCAAGAGTGATGATATTACGGGCCGCTCCAGGATGTACGAAGCAATCGTTAAGGGAGACGTTAACCTCGAACCCGGGATTCCCGAGTCATTCCACGTTCTGGTAAAGGAACTTCAGAGCCTCTGCCTTGATGTGGAACTTCTCGAACCCAAAAAGTAGCAAAGGAGACCGACCTTGGCTGGGGACATTTTTGCTCTATTTGAAAAGCCGACCAATCCCACCGATTTCGATGGGATAAAGATTACGATCTGTTCGCCGGAGAAGATCCGCGCCATGAGCCATGGCGAGGTGAAAAAGCCGGAGACGATCAACTACCGGACCTTCAAGCCCGAGCGGGACGGCCTGTTCTGCGCAAAAATCTTCGGGCCGGTGAAGGACTGGGAGTGCCTCTGCGGAAAGTACAAGCGCATGAAGCACCGGGGCGTCGTGTGCGACAAATGCGGCGTAGAAGTGATCCGATCCAACGTACGACGTGACCGGCTCGGCCATATCGAACTGGCGTCTCCGGTGGCCCATATCTGGTTCCTCAAGGGAGTGCCCAGCCGGATCGGGACGCTTCTGGATATGACCATGCGCCAGCTCGAGAAGGTGCTTTATTTCGAGAGCTACGTGGTGGTGGATCCGGGAACCACGTCCCTCAAGGAGCACGATCTCCTGACGGAAGACCAGTACCGTAAGGCGCTTCAGGAGTATGGGGACCGGTTCAAGGCCGGGATGGGCGCGGATGCGGTCCGTGAACTCCTGAAGAAGGTCGAATGCACGAAGCTCTCCGCTGAACTCCGCCAGAAGATCCACGAGACGGGTTCCGTGGGGGTGGTGCGGAAACTGGCCAAGCGGCTCAAGGTGGTCGACTCGTTCAGAAAATCCGGGAACAAACCGGAATGGATGATCATGGATGTGATTCCCGTGCTTCCTCCGGACCTCAGGCCCCTGGTACCCCTGGAGGGCGGCCGGTTTGCCACTTCGGACCTGAACGATCTCTACCGGCGCGTGATCAACCGGAACAACCGTCTGAAACGTCTGATGGAGCTGAAGGCGCCGAGCGTGATCATCCGGAACGAGAAACGGATGCTTCAAGAGGCGGTGGACAGTCTTTTCGACAACGGTCGCCGGACCAAAGTCCTCAAGGCCGCGACGAAGCGGCCCCTCAAATCGCTTTCGGACATGATCAAGGGCAAACAGGGACGTTTCCGGCAGAACCTGCTCGGAAAACGGGTGGATTATTCCGGCCGGTCCGTGGTCGTGGTGGGGCCGGAACTCAAACTGCATCAGTGTGGTCTGCCCAAGAAGATGGCCCTTGAGCTGTTCAAGCCCTTTGTTTTCAGCGTGCTCGAACAAAAGGGTTTCGCGACGACCATCAAGGCGGCCAAGCGCATCGTGGAGAAGGAGTTGCCGGAAGTATGGGATGCCCTCGACGAGGTCATTCGCGAGCATCCTGTCCTCCTGAACCGGGCCCCGACGCTCCACCGGCTTGGCATTCAGGCCTTCGATCCCATTCTGGTGGAGGGAAAGGCCATTCGTCTGCATCCTCTCGTCTGCACCGCCTTCAATGCGGACTTCGACGGAGACCAGATGGCCGTGCACGTCCCTCTGTCCGTCGAGGCCCAGGTGGAGGCGCGGGTTCTCATGATGTCGGTCAACAATGTGCTCTCTCCGGCAAACGGGCGTCCCATCGATGTGCCCACGCAGGATATGGTGCTGGGGATTTATTACCTGACCAAGGAGCGTCCCGGAGCCAAGGGCGAGGGCATGATTTTTTCGGATCCG
>QJVM01000085.1 GCA_003235715.1 Nitrospirota bacterium | reverse complement strand
GAATATGACCGGTTTGCTGAAGAAATACCCCTGGAAATAGTCAAAGCCCATGCTCACGGAATGGTCAAAGGCGTCCTGGGTTTCGAGCTTCTCCGCCAGGAGGCGGATCCCTCTTGGCCCAAGGTCATCGGCCAGCCGTTGCCGGTCCGGGGGGGGCGTTTCGAGGAAATCGACCTTTACGATGTCAGCCAGTTCCACGAGAGGGGCCAGGTGTTTATGGTAGACAAAGTCATCGAGCGCAAGAAGAAAGCCTGAGTCCTTCAATCGACGGCAGGCCGCAACCACCTCGGGCGTCGGACGGACGGTTTCCAGAATCTCGAAGACCGTATGTTTCTTGGGAAGAAGGGTGAGATAGTCGCGGGTCAGGACATCCTCGGTGACGTTGATAAAGGCCCGCTTGCCGCCGGAGAGTTTATCGAAATCAAAGGTCAGGAAACTGTCCGCGATGAGCCGCGACGAGGCATAGTCCGGGTTGGGATGGCTGAAGTAGTTGTCCAGGCTGCTCCGAAACAGCAGTTCGTAGGCGTAGACCTCGGTCCCGCGGTTGAAGATGGGTTGCCGGGCCATGAAGGATTCCATATCAGAACGCTCCCGGCCTCTGCACGGTGAGATGATGGTATTTGGACACGGTTTGCATGTTTCGCTGCGAGTCAACCTTATTGTAGATCACCCGGCGGTGCCGGGCGCATCCCGGTTGCCGTTTCTTCTTGGCGGGGCGGCTCACCCGTTTCCGGGCATGCGCTTCTGAACAGAAGGATAGCGGCTGATATCGGTATGGGGCAGGAAAAGGGCGGACATGTATTCGTCCATGAAACTGTTGGATACGGAAAGTTCCAGGTAAGTCATGCGGGCCGCGATTTCCTCGGCTTCGCGCCGCATGTCCGCCGAGAGCAGGCAGAGGTAGGACCCGGCCACGGACGTGTTGCCCAGGAACACGAACTTGCCCCGGTCCACATCCGGAAGCATCCCCAGGAGAATGGCCTTTTCCACGTTCAGATAATTCCCGAAGCCCCCGGCAATAAAAACCTTATCGACCATATCCATGGTGAAACCCATCTCCCGAAGCAGTACGGCACATCCCGCGTGGATGGCCGCCTTGGCCCGGACGACATTCTCAATATCCGGTTCGGTGAGCACGATGGTCTGATCATCCGAGTCGTAGAGAACGATCTCCTTGCCCTCTTCGCCGTCCCGGATGCGTGGGGAGACGGCCTGCAGCTTGCCGCGCTGGTCGATAATGCCTTTAAGAAACATGTCCCCGATGGCATCGATCATGCCGGAACCGCAGATGCCGATGGGTTTCACATTTCCGACCACTTTCAGGACCGGCTCAAAAGTCTCAGGGGCAAATTCCACGGCCTCGATAGCGCCCTCCGTGGCCCGCATCCCGTGCCGGATGCCGCTCCCCTCAAAGCAGGGACCGGCGGAGCAGGCTGCGGTCATGAGCATTTCGCTGTTGCCAAGGGCGATCTCCCCGTTTGTGCCGATGTCGAGAAAGAGGCTGAAGGATTCCCTCCGCCCCATGCCTGAGGCGAGGACGCCGGCCACGATATCTCCGCCTACGTAGCTGGCCACGCACGGAACGGTATAGACCGGCGCGCCGGAGTTTACGCGAAGGCCAAGCTGGCCCGCATGGATCTCCGGATAACGATTGGCCGAAGGGATGTAGGGTTCTTCACGGATGTACTGCGGGTCCAGACCGTAGAAGAGCTGCGTCATGGTGGTATTGCCCGCGATCACCATGGAGTCCACATCGTCCGGCGTGATGTCGTGACGGTCGAGGAGGGGCTCGAGCAGGTCGTTTACGTCGGAATGGACGAGTTTCATGAGCTGGCTCAGGCGGCCGTGTTCCGTCGCATGCACGATGCGGTTGATCACATCGTCCCCAAACTGCATCTGGGAGTTGTACGTGGAGCCCACATCCACGAGCCGACCTGTAGCCATGTCGACGAGGTACACGACGACCGTGGTGGTTCCAATATCCACCGCAACCCCATAGCCTTCGCCGTCGTGGGTTCCCGCCCGGACGGAAAGCAGTTCGGGCACTTCCCCGGTTCCCAGCGTCACGGTCACCTTCCAGTTCTGTCGCCGGAGGGCGCCTGACATTTCCTTGAGCACATGGTAGCGAACGTGCATGTTCCCGGCTTCCAGGCAGCAGGACGTGACGGTCCGCTTGATACGTTCCAGGTCGCTGATGCTGTCATCGAGCGTCGGAGGCGGAACGCTGAGGGTGAGGCGTTTCGCCAGGGGCGACACCGTCACGTTCAGGGTGCGGACGAGTTCCGCCAGGTCCTCCGCACGGCCCACCGCAATCTTGTCGCCAATGGTGAGGCGCGACTCCTGTGGAATCTCGATATGGACGTCCCCCAAAGGTACGGTCTGGCAGGCCAGGCTGTATCCTTCGGCCTTCAGGCGCTCGGAGACCTTGTTGGAGCTGAGAACGTTTACGCTCCCTTGCGTGACCCGGACCCTGCACTTCCCGCATGTCCCTTTTCCTCCACAGGAGGAGACGAGGTAGACCTTGGAACGCCTCAGGGATGTCAGCAGGCTCTCGTCCGGAAGGGCCTCGATAGCCTGTCCGGTGGGAAGAAATATTTGCATGGGGATCTCCGGTTGCTGAGCGGGTTCTTTCATATCCGTCACGACGGGGTCGAAACCATCCGTGGAAGATCGTCCGAAGAGACGATTCTGGACAGCGGGATTAACGGCAGGAACAGGCGTCTCCTTCCACGCGAACCTCCCAGTATCCCTCCTTGTCGCGGACATCGTACTTGCATCCGCTCATGGCGCAAAACGCCTTGACCTGGGGGAGTGAGGGCTGGTCATCCGTGAGAATGTTTGCCCGCAGTTCCTTTCCGCAGTACTGGGACACGACGTCGCGGATGCGTCGAAACATCTCCTGTCCGCGAAAACCCCGGACGTCAATTTCAATGCGAGGCGCCGTGCTCATTCCGTCATAAATATAGCACGCCAAACCGTTCCATGGCAGAGTGAGACGACCCGGGGGCGGCCCTGGCGTTCAGGCGGGGGCGGCGTAAAGAGCATTCATTTCCGGTTCGGGCCATCCACATCCAGCCAGGAACATCGAGGCTGAGTAACGGGCCGAAATCGCCCTCCTAGGCCACTCCTTCAGGGATCGTTTTCCTTCCGCTCCATACATCAGGTGTGCTCCGCGCCAGTGTGACGGCCTCGACCAGCGCTGTGCCGCCTGCCGCAAGAGCCCGGGCGCAGGCCCTGAGGGTGGCACCCGTGGTAGCCACGTCATCCACCAGAAGAACCCGTCGGCCTTTCAGAGGACCGCCTTCGAGTACGCGGAAGGCCTTCCGTTCGTTAGCAAGCCGCTGACGCCTGGGTAAACCGACCTGGGGTGGCGTGTTCGTCACCTTCTCCAGGGACAGCAGGTCCAACGGGATTCCGGTTCTTCTCGAGAGGTGGCGGGCGACCAGACCGGCCTGGTTGAACTCCCGTTGCTTCAGCCGGGAGGGATGCAGAGGAACCGGTACGATGTAATCCACGTCAGGAATGTCCATGGCGAACAGGAGGTCGGCCAGGGGCGGAGCCAGCCGTCTGAGTTTTCCATATTTGAGTCTGTGTATCGCCTCCCTGAGGGTTCCGTCATAGAGGCCGAAAGACCGGTGGGTTTCGTATTCCGGCGGGTCCGCCGTGCATTCAGCGCACCGGTCAGCATACGAGGAAGGCAGCGGAAGGCCACATACTCTGCACATCGGACCTTCGTAGGGTTGTATTCCTGCCCAGCAGGTGTTGCAGAAGGGCGCGGTCCGGTGGGCTTGGGACGGTCCGTTGCAGGACGGGCAGGTCTCCGGGAACAGCAGGTCCAGAATCCGGTTGGCGAGGATCCGGAACACGATGACCTAGACCACCCGCTCTACAACTTCTATCAGCTGACTTTCCGGCAGGGCCCCCTCGAACCTCTGAAGAACCTGAGCGTTCCGGAAGAGGAGCAGCAGCGGAACGCCGCGCAGATTGAAACGGGCGGCCACCACCGGATTGTGGTTCACGTCGAGCCGGCCGACCGCAAGGCGGCCCCCGTAACGGCTGGCCAGCCGGTCGATGACGGGGGCCATCTGGGTGCAGTAGCCGCAGGTTGTGGAATAGAGAAAGGTAAGCACTGGAACGCGCGGGGATTGAATGAATCGGTCGAAGGAGCCCGCGTCCAACTCGACCGCCGCAGCACGACCCTGAAGGTCGAGCGGTCTTCCGCACCGGCCGCACTTGGGACCAAGATGCTGTTTATCGGCCGGGATACTGTTTTTCTGACCGCAGGAGCCACACGGGACAATGATTCGATCCATGGACAAGATGATTATAGTTGAAGGGAATGCCGAAACAGGGTGCCACCGGCGCGGCTTGCCCAAAAAAGAGGCAAACCGGGGCAGGCCTGTGATATATTCACCACGGTTGTCAGGTCCGGTTCCTTCCATGTTTTCAGGCCCTTTTCACGAGGATATTCTGAACAGTATCTCCGAGGCGGTCTTTGTTGTGGATTCGGAGATGAACATTCTCTTTCGGAATCGTGCGGCTGAGGAGGATCTTCCTGTTCACATTCGTGGACTCGAGAGTGGTGGCCTGTTTTCTGCGCTTCCCTGGCTTGCGCCATACGCCGACGGTCTCCGTTCCGCGGCATCGGAAGGACGAAGCTGTTTCCTCCGGTCGGTCGGAACGCCGGTTGGCGCTACCTGGGCCCGGATGACCCCCTTTGTGACCGATGAGGCCCGGAGAACCTGGGTACTGACCATCGGCCCCTTGCTGCTCTCCCCAGATGAGAGGGATGTGGTGGCTTTCGAATCCATGGAAGGCGTGGTTTCCCAGATTGCCCACGAGATCAACAACCCTTTGGGGGGCATCCGCGGCGCCGCCCAGCTCCTCGATGAAAGGCTTTCCCCGGAGGAGGCGGAATATCTGCAGGTGATTGTCCGTGAGGTGGACCGTCTGTCTGATATTGTCGGCGAACTGAAGGATTTCGCCTCCATGTCAGGGATGGCGACTCAGCCCCTGAATATCCACGAAGTCATCGACCAGTCCCTGGTAGTGCTGGGGCCGGAGATGGCTGGCATCACAGTCCGCCGCTTCTACGACCCGAGCCTTCCCGATGTCAGGGGCAACAGCTCGAAACTTCTCCAGGTTTTCATTAATCTTTTCAAGAATGCGGCGGAGGCCATGCTGGAGAACGAGGAGCCGGGGATGCTGGTTATTCGGACCCGTCCGTCCGAACTTTACGCCCATCGCGATGGTCGAACTCTGCGGTGGGTGGAAGTGGCGGTCACGGACAACGGACCCGGGGTTCGATTCAACGATCGGGAGCGGATATTCATGCCCTTCGTGACAAGCAAGAAGGACGGCTCCGGCCTCGGTCTGGCCATCTCCAAGAAAATCCTGATCGCCCATCAGGGGATGCTTCGGCTGGAGTCGACCGAGGGGCGGGGGGCCACCTTCAAGGCCTTTATCCCTTACGCGGGAGGTTGAAGACGGCCATGGCGCGAATCCTTCTAATAGACGATGACGAAAGCATTGCCTGGGTGGTCCGTAAGACCCTCGAGGCTGAACACGCGGTCACGCACGCGGCTACGGGTGCGGAGGGCTTTCGACTCTTCGAGGACGGCCCGGCTCTGGTTCTTCTGGACCTTCGTCTGCCGGATGCCTCCGGGCTGGATATCCTGAAAACCCTTCTCGAGAAGCGGCCCGGGCTGCCGGTGGTCATGGTGACGGCACACGGGGGGATGGAGTCGGCCGTGGAAGCCATGAAGCTCGGGGCTTACGATTACCTCGAAAAGCCCTTTGACCTGGACGAACTGCGCATTGTGGTCCGCCGTGCCCTCGAGGATGTGGCCATGCGCTCCGAGCTCGTGCGTCTCAGGGCTCAGGTGGCCGATGAAGCCCCGCTGATCGTAGGGTCTTCACCGGCCATGCTCAGTGTGTTCAAATCCATCGGCCGGATTGCGCCGCGACCGGTGACCGTGCTCATCCTCGGAGAATCCGGGACGGGGAAGGACCTCGTGGCCCGGGCCATCCACCACAACTCTCCCCGTGCGAGCAAGCCATATATCGTGATCAATTCGGCTTCTGTGCCCAGGGATCTTCTCGAGGCCGAACTCTTCGGGGTCCGAAAGGGCGCGTTCACCGGGGCCGACAAGGACCGGCAGGGAAAGATTGCCGCTGCGAGCGGGGGGACCCTGTTCCTCGACGAAATCGGTGAGATGGCTCTCGAGACCCAGGCCAAGCTCCTCCGCGTCCTTGAGGACCAGACCGTTACGCCTCTGGGCGACACGCAGCCGTATTCCGTGGACGTACGGCTCATCGCCGCCACCAACCGAGACCTCGAGAAGGATGTGGAGGCGGGCCGGTTCCGGGAAGACCTCTTCTATCGCCTCAACGTGTTTTCCATCCAGCTTCCCCCTCTCCGGGAAAGGCGGGAGGACATCGTGCCCCTGGCCGAGCATTTTCTGAAACGGGCCGAAGACCAGCTCGGCACGGGCCCCAAGGCTTTCGGGGAGGGGTGCCTCGAATACCTTTCCGAGCAGAACTGGCCTGGAAACGTGCGGGAACTGGAGAACGCCATCAAGAGGGTGGTTCTGGTCTCTTCCGGGCCGATGATCGAGAAGGGAGACCTGAAGCTGACGCTCAAGGGAAAGAAGGAGATGACGCTGGATGTTTTCTTCGCAGACCGTTTGCGCGGCCTGCTTGGAGAGATTTCCAGGATGGATCAGTTCAATCTCTACGATACGGTCATCAAGGAAGTGGACCGCGCCCTGATCAAGCTGGTTGTGTCCCACACCAAGGGCAACCAGCTCGCGGCCGCGAGAATTCTGGGGATCAACCGCAATACGCTCAGGAAGAAGATGACGGATCTCAAGATTAAGGGGAAGTAGGGTAAAGCTGGTTACTTAGTTGTCTTGTTGGCGGGTTAGGCGGTTACGGGACGCGAGTGAAATATGGTGGAGGCAAAGAATACGTTGATTTAAGACTTGCCTGCCAACGGACGGAACCAGCCAACCAACCAACCAACTGCCTAAACAACTAACTGCCGCGCCACATGACCTCCGATAAACTCCGCGGTCTCTCTTAAAAGCGGAGTTTCAGGAAGCAGGTCCACGAGAATCTCGATATAGCGCCGTTCGGCGACCATCTCAAAAGTGGGACGGAAGTTCAGATCAAAGACCCAGCTCATGAGAAGGACCTTGAATTCATCCACGGTCTTCAGGTCCACGTAGTTCGGGATGCGTTCCGCAAGAACGCTGCGATATACCTCGTCCCGAACCCCGGGGGTGCGATCCAGCCCCAATTCCATCGTCGGGTTCACATGACCGTCTGTTCTCAGGAAATGGTCGGTCATCACCTTCCAGATGTCCACCTTGTCCGCGTCCCGCAGCATCTGTGAAAAGGTCCGTGTCCGGTCATCGAGACTTGAGGGAAGGGAGATTCGGTTGTGAAAGATAATGGCGCGGGACACCAGGAACCTCTCATCCCGGGACAACCTGTGAAGGACGCGGTAACGGTTCAATTCCCACAGGGCGAGCTTGGCGTGATTGGCCGAGTCCGGGTCGCGAAAGGTTCGGTACCGACGGTATTGGGGAAACCGTCCGAGGTCGTGAAACAGGGCCGCGGTGTACGCCAGCATCCGGTCTTCGGGCGGGAGTCCCAGGGCCCCGGTGATCCGTTCCATGGCTTCGCAGACGCGCCGGGTATGGGCCTCCTTCAGGAGGATGTTTTCCTGGTGCCTGGCCTCCGGCTCGTGGTAGGTGGCCACGTGCTCATCGAACCATGTTCTGAATTGGGCAAGGTCAGTCGTATTCAAGGTCTCTCCGGACGGCGTGGCGGCCTGTTTCCTGTCTCAATATTCGGCAGATCAGGCTGCTCCCTCTGCGGATGACTTACGGGGCAACCGCGGGTAAAATACCAAAACCTGCTGCGCCTGATCGAGACCGGGTACAGGCTTCTTTCTGATACGGTGAGTTCAGTCTTCCGCCTTGACGGCGGGCCGCGAGAACCGCGGCAGCACGGTTCGACATGTTCGATTTGTCCCTTACCCAGGAGGAGACCAACCTAACCGTCCAACGTGTCCCGGTGTGAGGGCGTGGCGTGAACGTCGGCACAGAAGGCGTGCGGATCGGATGCGAGACCGCCAAGTAAGAGGCTGGGCGCCGGCGGTTTCCGGCCGGATTTCAATCCCTGTCATGCATGAACTTTCCATTGCCATGAACATCCTGGAAATTGTCACCCAAACGTGCCGGGAGCAGGGATACCAGCGTGTGGATTCCGTTTCAGTCCGCATTGGCCGGGCTTCCGGGGTCATGACAGAAGCCCTGAATTTTGCCTTTGAGTGCGCCCGGTCGGGTACGGTGGCGGACCAGGCCCGCATCGTGATCGAGGAGGTTCCCGTGGGCGGGCACTGCCGGGATTGCGGGAAGGGGTTCCAGGTGGACGAGGCGTTTGTCTTCGCCTGTCCTCTGTGCGGGGGGACCGCGTTTCAAATCACCTCAGGACATGAACTTGAGTTAGCCGAACTGGAGGTAGACGATGAAGGTTAAGGTCGTAAAAAAGATCCTGGAGGCTAATGACAGGATAGCGGAGAACAACCGGAAGGCCCTGCGAGACAAGGGCGTCTTCTGTATCAACCTGATGTCCGCGCCGGGCGCCGGGAAGACCACGCTTCTGTCCCGGACGATTACGGCTCTGAAAGGCCGGTTCCGTTTCGGGGTCATCGAGGGCGATATCCAGGGGACCCATGACGCCGAGGTGATCTCAGCCCTCGGGGTCCCGGTGATCCAGATTAACACCGAGGGGGCGTGTCATCTGGATGCCAACATGATCAGTGACATGCTTCCGGAAATGCCTCTGGATGACCTCGACGTGTTGGTCATCGAGAACGTGGGCAATCTGGTCTGCCCGGCGGAGTTTGACGTGGGAGAGAACGCCAAGGTCATGCTCCTCAGCCTGAGCGAGGGTGACGACAAGCCGCTCAAGTACCCGCTCATGTTCCAGAAATCCGAGGCCTTGATCGTGAACAAGATGGATCTCCTTCCTCACCTCGATGTGGACATTGAGAAGATACGGGGGGACGTGAAGGCCCTGAATCCTGAGCTTCGGCTCTTCGAGGTGTCCTGTCGAAAGGGCGATGGCCTGGACCCGTGGTACACCTGGCTGTCGGAACGTATCAAGCGGTGAACCCTGTTTCTCCGGCGGCCGGATGCCCGCTGGCATAGCTCCTACACCCGGGCTTGATGAAACGCCTCAGGCTTGAAATCAGGGGTGTGGTTCAGGGGGTGGGGTTCCGGCCTTTTGTGCACAACCTGGCCACGTCACGGGGTCTCTCCGGGTTCATCCGGAATTCCGCAACCGGCGCGTCGGTCGAGGTGGAAGGCGAAGACCCCGACAGCTTTGCTTCCGAGATCGAGTCCCGGGCACCCGTGCTGGCCTGCATCTTCTCCATTACGGTGAAGGAAATCTCTCCCT
>QJVM01000225.1 GCA_003235715.1 Nitrospirota bacterium | reverse complement strand
GCAGCAGATGCTCGCCATTGGCCGGGCTCTCATGGCGCGCCCTAAATTGATCATGATGGATGAGCCGTCCATGGGACTTGCCCCCCTGGTGGTACGGCATATCTTCCAGATTGTCTCCAGACTGCGGGAGGAAGGCAACACCGTGCTTCTGGTGGAACAGAACGCCCGTTCGGCGCTGGCGATTGCCGACCGTGGTTATGTGCTTGAAACGGGGCGGATCATTCTTCAGGAATCGGCGGAGGACCTCCTGGCGAACCGGGACGTGCAACGCGCCTATCTCGGCCGCGACCTTGATGCCTGAGCGGCGAACATGAATCTGCGAAACAAAGAAGGAGGGCCTTATGTACTGGGAACCTGAACGGGAATGCATGAACCGGGACGAACTGGAGCAATTTCAGCTTGAACGGCTCGAATCCACCCTCAACCGGGTCTACATGAATGTGCCCTTTTACCGACGGAAATTCGACGAGCTGGGGGTCGACCCGGAAAGCATCCGCTCCCTGGAGGATATCCGGAGGCTGCCCTTCACCGTCAAGAACGATCTGAGAGACAACTATCCATACGGCCTCTTTGCCGTACCTCTGCGTGAAGTGGTGCGAGTCCACGCCTCTTCAGGCACCACCGGAATGTCCACCGTGGTCGGATACACAAAGAACGATATCAAAACATGGTCCAACCTCACGGCCCGCGTGCTCACCGCCGCCGGCGTGACGAAGGATGATGTGGTCCAGATCAGCTTCGGATATGGCCTCTTTACAGGAGGATTCGGCCTCCATTACGGGGCGGAACGTATCGGGGCTTCGGTCATCCCCATTTCCAGTGGCAACACCAAAAGGCAGATCAAGATCATGCAGGACTTCAAGACCACCGCTCTGATCTGCACACCCAGCTATGCCCTGCTCATGGCGGACACCCTCTTCGAAATGGGGGTAAACATCAACTCCCTTTCCCTGCGATACGGCCTCTTTGGCGCGGAACCCTGGTCCGAAGGCATGCGCACAGAGATCCAGGAGAAGTTGAAGATCGTGGCCACCGACAACTACGGTTTAAGCGAGATCATGGGCCCCGGGGTCGCCGGAGAATGCATGGAGCGCAACGGCCTCCATATCAACGAAGACCATTTCTTCGTGGAGGTCATCAATCCGGAAACCCTCGAGCCCGTGGCGCCGGGCGAAACCGGCGAACTGGTCATTACTACATTGACCAAAGAGGCCTTCCCCATGATTCGTTACCGGACGCGGGATCTGACGCGTCTGCTCCCGGATCCGTGCCCCTGCGGCCGAACCCTCCGTCGCATGCACCGTGTCCTGGGACGGAGCGATGATATGCTCATCGTAAAGGGGGTAAACGTTTTCCCGTCACAGATCGAATCCGTGCTTTTCGAGGTGGAGGGGACGGAGCCCCATTACCAGATCGTGGTGGATCGAAAGGGGCACCTCGACGAGATTACGGTCCTTATTGAGGTCTCTGAAGAAATCTTCTTTGATGAAATGAAGAAACAGAAACAGGTCGTGGATCTCATCAAGAGAAGACTACAGTCCGAGCTTGGCATAGGGGTAGAAGTGAAACCCGTCGAAAAGAAGACCCTTGAACGATTCGAGGGCAAGGCACAACGCGTTCTCGATCAACGAAAGCTCTGAAGCATGAACGAAAATGTCAGAAATTTTGTCCAGCGCGACGCCTTTGCCCTGAACCTCGGGATCCGGGTCACAAGGGCCGAGGCAGGCCAGGCGGCTGGAACCATGGTGATCGGTCCCGAACACCTGAACAGTGCCGGTACGGTCCACGGAGGGGCCGTCTATGCCTTGGCCGATGCCGTGTTTGCCGCAGCCTCGAATTCCCATGGCACGCTGGCCATGGCTATCGAGGTCAGCATGTCCTACATGAAGGCTGTCCGAGAGGGCACGCTCACGGCCGAAGCACAGGAAGTGTCCCTCAACCCCAAACTGGCCACCTATGTGATTCCGGTGAAGGATGAAAAGGGAGACCTAGTGGCCCTTTTCAAGGGGACGGTCTACAGGAAGAAAACCCGCATTGAAGAGCTTTACGCCGGCTGACGCTGCTCATCCTCCGGGCAGGGTCCGGCAGGGTCCAATATGCCAAGAAATCTCCGGGCGTTTTCGCTCAGAATCTTGTCTCTCAGGTTTTCGGATATGGGAAGATTCCTTACGCGGGCAACCATCTCCCGTTGATCCGTCCACGGACTGTCGCTTCCGAACAGGACACGGTCCTCCCCAAAAGGCCGAAGCAGATTCACAAAAGCGTCATCATTCATCTCCGTAAGGGTCATGGAGATATCCGTATAGACATTCGGACAATCCGCAAAAACCTGAACTCGGTCCCATTGACGCCACCCCCCCGTGTGCGTGGCGACGATGCGAAGTTCAGGAAGTCTCTGAGCGATTCGGACGACACGCTCGACATCCGCCTGGGTATTGCCCGGGAATGCAATATCAAATCCCGTATGAAAAAGCACAAATCCCTCGGCATCACGGATGCATTCGTAATACGGAAACATCCGGTTCTCGTCAATGGCAAATTCCTGGTACATCGGATGGAGTTTGACCCCGTTCAATCCCGCTTCCCGACTCTTCGCCAGGAGGCGCTCAACCTCCTTCAGGCTGTTTTCCGGATGAAACGAAACCAGTGGAAGGATGCGGTCGGACCGGATCTCGAGGCTGAAGCGGAGTATGGACTCGGTCTGTGTCGGACGGGTGGCGATATTGGCCACAACACTGAGCGCAATACCGGCCCGATCCATGGAAGCCAGCAGACCGGCCACGGTGGCATCCGTGCAAGGCTGGTATTCCCCGGAATGTTCGGCAAGGCTTGAGAGGGCCCCTGCGGCGATCCGGTCGGGAAATACATGCGCGTGAAAATCGATGACCGGTTTCATGGGTTATCGTAGGCTCGAGACTTGAGTCTTCTCTGCTCTACCCTTTAAGAATTCTGCAGAGATTATAACGCCTTTTGGAGATAATGCCCTACCCGGAGACGGGTCATGAAATGGCCTTTGACCCTTCTGTCGGGGCGGGAAGAATTCGTGAAGTCATCTCCTGCGGTCAGTCCATCTCACGGGCATCCAGTTCGCGGCTGGCCCAGTTGGTGAGGTCTGTGATCTGCCCGATGACCGAAGCAATCCTTTCCCTGCTGAGGGAGGCCTGTGCGGCCTCGTCTTCGAGAGCCTTCCGGTTCTTCCTGATTTCGCTCACGTCCTGGAGCACGAGCACAAAGCCCTCTCCCCCACCTGTATGCGGATTGAGGTAGGGAAAGGAACGAACGAACAACCATCGGTTCTCTCTTTCATGGAAAATCTCGCGGCCCGATAATTCCAGTATCTGGGGAGGAAGACCCTCCCGTTGCATGAAGGCCGCCAGTTCCATCCCCACACTCTCATCATAAAGTCGACCCGTGTAAATCATTACGGCCCGATTGCACCGTCTGATGATTCCTTCGGAATTAACGAGAAAGATCATATCCTCAAGGCAGTCCATGGTGCGCTCCCACTCTTTTTTTGCCGTCTCCACCTGGCCAAACAGAATGGTCAGCGCCTCATGCTTTTCAGCAAGCTGGTATTCCTGCTCCCGCAGTTCCGCCCCGGTCCTTCTTTGTTCCGTCACGTCGTGCGCGACCCCTTCCACGCTCACACAGTCGTCGTGTTCGTTGAGAACCGGGACCTCATGAATCTCCAGAATTCGCAACATGCCCTCGCCATCCCGGATTTCGATTTCATAGGGCAACTGTGTCATCCCCGCCAGGCTTCCGGCCATCCGACGACGAGCTTCGTCGTTAACCGGATTGTCCGTGAGAAGCGGCTCGTATCCGGTAGACATGAACTGCTCCACTTCGAGGCCAAGCATTTCCTGCACCGAAGGGCTGACGTAGGTCATCCCCGCACCGGGCTTCACCGAATACACGAAGTATTCCGAGTGCAAATTGTCCAGAAGTCGTTCGTATCGTTCCTGCTCCTGACGAAGCTTCTCTTTCATGGATTCCTGGAGCTCGCTCGCACGTTCAAGCCTGTACAGGATCGTGAAGATAAGCCCAAGGAATATACACGTGAGCAGGATGGGGATGACCGTTCCGTAATGGGCAATACGGTCCATCGCAGATTTCCGCTCGCTCACATCGTAATAGATGCCGAAGGCGCCAAGAAAAATTCCATCCTTCATGATGGGGACGTAGGTCTCCACCACATCCGCGGGAAGCCGCTTCAGCCGAGGAATCGCCGAATCGGATCCGATGAGGTGTGAGAACGGGTGCCCACGCTGAACGATCTCGTGAAAATAGCTCTTATCGATTCGTTCGCCCACTTGCACCGAGTCGCTGGAATAAACGACCCGTCCCTCGGCATTGAGAATTCTGAGTTCAAGGATCTGAAAGTTCTTCTGGGCAGAGGGAGCATTTCGCTCGCCCCAACTCCGGATGGCCTCGTCCGAGAACCCGAGCATCTCTCCCGCCATGGTCCCCGAAAGATGGCGGGCGGTGCGGGTGGCTTCTTCCTCGATATCCGCGACCAGCCGGTGTCTGAAAGCGGGGTAGATTCCATAGATGCTGACCAGCGGATACGCCAGTCCGGCAAGCAGGACGAGAAGGGCAATGGCACGCAGAGGTTTTCTTTGGATCATTCCGCAGGTGGGGCAGCACTCATTAACGTGAGGTGATAATTCCCGCAGTGCCGACCCCGTATCCTTATTGTCGGCAATGAAACACGTAAACTTTTGTTTTCCAAATGTTTTTTGGGGTTTTCGTCACGGGATGTATTTGGGGGGGCGGGTCTCCCTAGCCCAGTATTTCCGCGTTTTTCCCATCTGGCATGGGCCATTTCCCCCTTTCGGCATGTTACCGAGGGGTCAAACTGCATTGGTCCCGGTTTGAGCCCCGAGCGGGCCTTAACGTGTTCAACCAATTGGGAAAAAAGAAGAAATATTCCTTGTCACTCTTCTGACACTCTGGGAATGCTCCGTCCACTCGAGTGGCACCCATATTGCAAATTAATCTTCGTTTACCAAAGGAGGCGACCTGTCCCATGGCAGACCAGTACAGGCTCATCAGACCTTTCAAGACCTCTTCTCGGGCCGAACGGTCCCTTGTTTCCCTGCTCTTCAAGGGCATCCTAAAAGTGGGGATCGCGCTGCTGCTGATCAGGATATTCGCAGAGCCGGTCCTGCAGCGCCTCGCACACTAATTCCGCAACGCCCCAATCTTGTTGCCTTGCCCTGTCGTTCCACGCCGACCTCTGGGGCATGGAATCGTTACGGGACATCTGTATTCATAAAGGGTCCTGTGATTCATTCGGGTAAAATAGGCGTGCAGAAGATAGACCGCGGTATTATGGAGAAATGACACCACCTTTGCTTCTTGTCCTGAGATATCTCCTTTGCCTGCCTTTCTTGCTTCTCCCGCTTCTGGCACAGAGGAGTCTGGCTGCTGAAAGCAGGGTGTGGGAGAACCCACCAGCCGGAATGGTCATGGTTCAGGGAGGGTGTTTCACCATGGGCTGCGGTCAATGGACCTTCCTGTGCGATACCGACGAATATCCGGCTCATGAAGTCTGCCTGGAGGATTTTTTCCTCGGGACCCACGAGGTCACGGTCGCAGAATATCGGGAATTCATCAGCCTTACGGGATATCACACGGACGCTTCAGCTTATGGCGGCTGTTTCCGCTGGACCGGGATTCGCTGGGAAAACGACCCCGCCCTGTCATGGGAAGCGCCGGGCTTCCCTCAGACGGATGACGACCCGGTCGTCTGCGTCAGCTGGAAAGATGCCATGCGTTACGCTGTCTGGAAAAGCGGGCGGGAGTCCGTGCGGTTCAGACTGCCCACAGAGGCGGAATGGGAATTCGCCGCCCGGAACGGGGGAAAGGAAGTCCCCTATTCCTGGACGGGGGAGAACCCGGCAGGGAACGTTGCAAACCCTTCCATGCGCAAGGCCTTTCCCGCATGGCCATGGCCTTTCTGGGAGGGATACGAGGATGGTTATATCCAGACGGCTCCCTTTCATGCCTTTCGAGCCAGTTCGCAGGGCATTTATGGCATGACCGGCAACGTTGCCGAGTGGTGTTTCGACATCTATGACGCCGGATACTACGCTTCGGGAGTGCAAGACAATCCCCAGGGGACGGACGAGGGGGATGCCCGGGTTGTCCGGGGAGCAAGTTGGCTCACCTCGCCGCGCTTCTCCCGCGTTTCAGACCGCAGGCACAGCCGTCCCTGGGGCCGGAGCACCCACCTCGGTTTCCGCCTTGCCGCAACGCCGGAGGAGAGATAAGCTATTCTCAGGCATAGAGTGCCTGGCGGGTTTCAAAAGATATCATGGAGGGCATATGAGGAGACCCATCGTGTTACTCCTTGGCGCCGTATGGTTCCTGACGACGTGCGCAACCGTACCCCATACCAACCGAAGTCAGCTCGTCTTTGTTCCGGATTCCCAAATCAACCCCATGGCCGCACGGGCTTACGGAGACCTTCTCAAACAGGAAGCGGAGTCCACCAACCCGAAATGGAACCGTATCGTCAAGCGGGTTGCGGGCCGTATTACCCGGGCTGCGGACGAAATGGACGCCCCAGGCTTCGAATGGGAGACCCACCTCATCGAGAAGGATGAGCCTAACGCCTTCTGTATGCCCGGAGGCAAAATCGCGGTCTATACCGGAATCCTGGAGGTCGCACAGAATGAAGCGGGGTTGGCCGCCATTGTAGGCCACGAGGTGGCTCATGCCGTGGCCCGCCATGGCGCCGAGCGCATGAGCCAGCAGCTGCTGATCACAGGGGCCCTAGCCGTGGGAACCATCGCCCTTGGTCGAGAGATGGACGAGCGTGACAAGCTCGTCCTGGCCGCAATTGGGATGGGAGCCACCGTGGGGGTGATCCTTCCTTTCAGTCGGTCTAACGAAGAAGAGGCGGACGAGATAGGCCTCTACTACATGGCCAGGGCCGGTTACGACCCCCACGAGGCTCCCCGGATCTGGCTGAGAATGAATGAAACCTTCGGGAATAAGGAACCCCCGGTCTGGCTCTCCACCCACCCGTCCTCGGTCCAGCGGATTAGAAACCTAGAGCGCCTCGTGCCGTACGCCATGGATTACTACAACCGGGCAGACGGCAGGTACGGCCTGGGGGAAACCCTTTGATTCAGGGCCCTGGGGGGCCCCGATATTAACTCGATCAGGGTTTGCTCAGCTCACGGGGTTCGTCTTTTCCTCTGGACATTGCAGGCCTGACGGAGCAGGACCGACGACTGTTGCAATACGTCACGCGACCACGATGGCTCTGCCGTCCCTTCTGGGATCACCAGCCCCCTCAAAACTGAGTCCGTGGGAAAGCGCGCCGTGGGTTCCCCCGAAGAACAGGTTCAACCCCTCCCACAACCTGAAATCAGGGTAACGTTGGACCAGATTTTCCACCACAGCCTCCGCGAAACCGCCCTCCAGCAGCAGCCTTCCGCCTTCCCAGTGGAGCCTCGGGCCCCGTACAGCCTCTTCAAGCGGCATCTTCATCTCGATAAGGTTCACGAGAACCTGAAGAATGGCTGTCCGAAGCCGGTTGGATCCCCCTGAGCCAATGATCAGACGCCGTCCATCAGGCCAGAAGGCCGCCGTTGGAGCCATCATGGAGGTCATGCGCACATTTCCGGGCCATCGATGAAACCCGGCAGGATTCAGGTCCTCCTCCCCGAGCATGTTGTTCAGCATGACGCCGGTTCCGGGAATGACATGACCACATCCCTCCCCGTTGCTGACACTGAGGCCTGCCATATTTCCCTTCGCATCGATCACGCTCATGTGAGTCGTGCCTCGGCTGCAGCGGACACGGCCCGCCACCTCACGCCGGTAACGATCGACAAGGGCTCGGTCGAGAAACCGGTCGAGTTCACCGTCCCCTCGGCCTTCCCCATGGACTTCCCGACGGGCCTCGTTGGTCTGTTCCATGACCACGGCCATGGCCTGCAGGTGTTCGAAACTCCCGAACCCGTAAGCGGCCAGAGGCAGGTTCTCGAGCAAGCCCAGCGCAAAGCCAATCAGCGCGCCCCCGGATGAAGGCGGGGGGTTGGTGAGGATACGGGTTCCACGGTAATCAAAGACAACAGGGGCCCGCTTCTTGACCCCATACCCGGTGAGGTCGTTCCGGGTAATACAGCCGCCCCTGTGCGAAAGCGCAACAATCTGTTCCCCAATCTCACCGCCATAGAACAGAAACTCTCCTTCCCGGGAAAGCGCCTCAAACGCCGTGACCAGGTCCGTGTTTCTGAAGATGGCTCCCTCAGGACAGACCGTCCTCGTCGGGGCATAGATCGCTCGGGCTTCCTTTGATGCGGTCAGGATGGGGCTCAGTATCCGGAAGACATAGGCCTGGAAGGCGGACTGGCGGACTCCCTCGCGTGCCAGTCGGATACCGGGTTCGAACAGCCTGGAGGTCGGAAACGTGCACAGATCCCGGTGAACGCTGAAAAGACCCGCCACGGTCCCCGGGACTGCGGCAGAGCCCACGCCAATATGAAACTCCTGCGCTACACTCCCGAAATCTGTATGGATGGGGTGGAAATCTATATCCTCAGCATTCCGGCACATGCTGGGGGTCTGAACAAAAAAATCGTAGACCACCGGTTCCCCGGCCGCCGGTACGGCGAGCAGATACCCGCCGCCGCCAAGCGAAGCCAACGCCGGCTCACAGACACAGGCTGCTGAATGGGCGGCGAGGATGGCGTCGAACGCATTCCCTCCTTCGGCGAGGATTTCTGCCCCTGCCCGGGCCGTCTCCTCATGCCCCGCGCAAACAACCCCCTTTCCGCTTTCGGCTTTTTTCATTAGGTTTCTTGCCTTCCCTCACCACGCCGATATGGCCCTACACCACCCGGCCATGCCTATTGACACATGGACGCATGACGCTATACTGAAGTCAGTACCATAAATAGAGAGGCGTTACCGTTCTCCGGGCCTGAATCCCCTCCTCCGTGTTCAGGCTCCTCTTTATGTAAACCGTCCGGACCAAGGGAAGATTCGCCCCGCTCCAGTCTACCTCCTCCATCTACGGGTCTTGGGCTGCCGTGCACAAGCCAAGGTCTGAGGACTCATTTCGCCATGGGGTCCAGAGACTTGATATTGTTCTTCTCAACAGCCCGGAGGGCCTGCTTCCTGTCTTCTTTCAGCCGCTCAGGGTTTCCGGCAAGATCCAGAAAAGGCTGAAACACTTCTTCCACCTTTTCATCATAGGCCTGCATCTTTCGCCACTGCTTCCAGTAGCCAAGCTGGCTTTCTCGATCCATCCACAGATAATGATTGCTCGAAAGGAAGTCGGCATAGCTGTCCGAGACGCTCCGGCGCAGAGAAAAATACTCCGAAAAGACACTCTCAACATAGTCCTTGTCACTGGATCCACCCTCCTTCAGGGTCGTGGCCCGAGCCTCCAGTTCACGTACTCTCTTTTCCTGAGCCCCAGCCTTGTCCTCTGCCGGAGGGGTGTTTCTGAGGCGTACGAGTTCCTCCTCGACCTTGTCCAGTTCAGCCTCCTTCGACAG
>QJVM01000179.1 GCA_003235715.1 Nitrospirota bacterium | reverse complement strand
TGGGGGGATGGGGGTTGTCGGCTGAATAGACAATATTTCTTATTTCTTCTGGCATTTCTCCGCCGAGCATTCCCAGTTTCTTCTTGATAAACGAGTTGTTCATCATTCTCTGCATGGCACTCATCATGTAGTGACGTTTGAATTCATCACCCGAGTTGAGCATCTCCATGAACTTGCCCATGTAGAAACGGCGGTACCCTTCAACGATAGCCTGGTCCACCTGCTCGCGTGACATGGCCCGGGGCTTCAGAATGGGATCGATAAGGTTGTACTTCCGGTAATCGCGTTCCTCGATGTAAGGCTCAAGTTCAGGATAAATATCGGAATAGGGCCAGGGGGCAATGGCCAGAAAATGGGCAAAGTCCGGGTTGTATTCCCTGGCCAGCTCGATGGTTCGGTTCACGGACTCCGGCGTATCATCCGGGAATCCGAGAATCATGGAAGTTTCCGTAATGATGTTGTGCTCGCGGCAGAGTCTCAAAGCTTCTTTGGATTCCTCGATGCTCAGATCCTTTTTGAGGAGGTCCAGCGTCCTTTGTTCCGTTGCCTCGGTTCCTACGTAAATATGGATGATTCCCGCTTTGCGGTATTTCGGGAGGATGTCCCTGTCCCTGATGATGTCCTGGGCCCGGGTCTCCATGAGAATATGCATGCCAAGGTCTCGTTCGACCAGAAGGTCCAGAAAACGCTCCCATCGCTGGCGGTCCGGCGTCGGATAATCGTCGGTGAGGAGGATCACATCCACGTCATGCTTTTCCCGGAGCACCGACATCTCGCTGAGAAGTGATTCCGGCGAGCGGGCGCGCCATGACTGCTCCCAGAATTTCTGCTGCGAACAGAACGTGCAGTTCTTGTCACACCCTCGAGAAGTGTCGATCGCGCCGAGTCGGGAACCCGGCAGGATGAAATAGGTGTAGTCCTCCCAGTCCAGAAGATCCCAGGCCTGAGGCAGGTGGTCAAGGTTGTGGATGAACTCTCGTCTGCCTGTCCGTACAATTCGATCGCCCTCACGATAGGCAATCCCTTTTACCCTGGACAGCCCGTTCCCGTTGCTTAGCTCGTTCAAAAGGTCCACGAGGGTTCGCTCACCCTCGCCGATAACCACGTAGTCCAGCGCAGAGGTCGTTCGGAACATCTCTTCATACATGAAGCTGGCGTGGACACCACCCGCGATGCATTGAATCTTCGGATCCACCTCTTTGGCCACTTCAAAGACCTGAATGGCATCCGGGCAGGTGGAGGTGATCACCGAAACCGCGACCGCGTCAGGCCTGTAGTCTTCGATACGTTCGCGAATTTCGTTGAACCCAACATCCTTGGTCATGGCGTCGTAGATTGCTGCATCATGGCCAGCAGCACGGACGGCTCCGGCCAGGGTGACCAGGTACAGGGGAACCCACTTACCAGCCACCTCGACCACCCCTGCGTGATAGGGGGGGGTGATAAAGAGAATTTTCTTACGCTTCATAAGGGTATTCGGGAAATTCTACCGAGGACCTCGGCCGGTCGCTGATACGCCGTGCAAACTGAATTCATCGCAGAATCAAACGCTTAACAAGCAATTATCATACCTTGAAATCTTATCGGTCTCCAAAACGGCTTTTTCCACCAAATCAGTCTTTTATTCTACCGGCCCATTTCCCTTTTTCCAACCAGCCGGCCCTTGCCTGTAAAATCCCTCACCCGAAAAGCGGAAATTGGCGCAGTTCAAGGGTGTTCAGACCACATCTTAAAGGGATCAAAGCATTCCCTTTTGTCTTGCATACTCCTTGAATGCCCGTCCCTGTGGATACTGCACCATCCAGGACGTGATATGGCTCATGGGAAAACCCTTCCAGGAAATCTGGGGGATCCGGCTCAAGATTCTGGGAATCGAGAAGATCTGTGCTCTGAGTCTGACCAGGGCCTCCTCACGTTCAGCCGGAGTCATGGAATCATGCTCAAAAAGGGCCCTGTTACCGTCAAAGCAGTCCCAGTCCATTCCGGGGAGGAGGTACGGCTCGTATTCCTTGTAAAGTTCGGTCCCCGGAAGGGGAGTCGTCATCACCGGGTGGGCGCTTACTTTCAGCTCATCGCAAAGTTCGAGGATGCCGTCAAAGTCACCCCGCGTATCCTGCCGCCCTCCAACCATGATGAAGAGCATGACTTCGATCCCCTGCGCACGGATCCTCCGTATGGCATCCCTCCGTTCACGACCCTGCTTGTTCATAGCCCTGTATTCCTGAAGGCTCCTCATGTTGTTGGACTCCCACCCAACGAGCACGGCAGTGAGTCCCGCCTTCCGGGCATTCTTGAGCAGTTCATCCGCGCGTTCGTGCTGAACCGTGGCCAGGTCCCCTGAACCGAACCACCATTTCCCTCTCACAGCCCGACCCATCTCTGCATAAAGTTCTATGGTACGGCTCATGCTTACGCCCCAGATGTTGTCGTCAATTCCCCAGAAAAGCCTCCATTTGCTCCCGGCCACCTCTTCCACAACCTCCTGGATGGGTCTCATCCGCACCTTTCCACCGAAAAACTTGTGCACCGAACAGAAGCTGCACCGGTGGGGGCATCCCCTGGAGGTCTGAAAATATCCGTAAACATAGCCCTTCCTTGGTAGCAGGTCCGTAACCGGACGGGGTAGATCCTCAAGGGGAGCAAACTCCCCGCAGTAGTGGGACTTAAGCGCTCCCTGCTCAAAATCCTTCAGGACATCCGCCCAAACCGTTTCCGCCTCTCCCAATATGAGAGAATCCATGTGTGGCGCCGCCTCATCCGGCAATGCGGTCACGTGAATGCCGCCCGCCACAACCTTAGCCCCCCCCTTCCGGATGGCGTCTGCTGTCCGGTAAACCCACGGCGCCTGGGGTGTGAGCACCGTGAACCCCACAAGGTCATACGCCTCGGCCATATCCGGTGTAAACAGGACCTTATTCGCGTCGTGCAGCGTAACCTCCACGTCCGGTCTCAATCGCCCTGTGAGACCCGCCATATACTCCAGCACGGGCGGCGCAATAGGAAGCCCCTGGGACATCTGCCCCTTTTCGCCAAAAGGCGGTGATACAAGAAGAAGTTTCAAGGAAAATCTCCGAACCTAAAACCGCCGGGCCGGCGGCCGGGGACCTCGCGGAATCCTGCCCCCCATCATTCAGCGGCTCTGCCACACGAAAGAATTTTCCACCAGGGCTCGTCCCTAGTCGCTCTGTCGGACAAGGGCATAGGGTTCCGAGCGCGCGGCCCGAATGACCGGCAACCACGTTCCCAGAAAACCCATGAATAAGGTAAATCCGATGCAGGCAAGGCTTAACCAGATGACATAAGCAGGATCGGGCCACTCAAAAGGAACGTTCCACCGTAGGCTGAAAACCCTCGCATAGAAGATTACGGCACCGATTCCGAGAACCGTCCCGATTAGACCACCGATTGCAGAGAGAATCCAGATCTCGCCAAAAAGCAACTGGGCCACGTGCCGCCTTCGGGCGCCCATCACCCGGTAAAGGGCAATCTCCCGTTTCCTCTTCCCGAGGACGAGCGAAAACACCGCACCCATCAGCAGTAGACCACCAATCCATTGAACAGCACTGGCGGCGGCAACGCCCCAAACCGGCCCCTCGAGGCCGAAGCGTGCACGGGAAAGCATTTCCCGGGCCGGTAGGGCGCTCAATTCCGGAAAATACGCCTCGATTCGAATGGCCAGCTCCCCGGGGTCCATTCCGTCCGAACGAATGAGCACGGCAGACAACTCGTCCGGTTCTATCTTCAACGGGATATGGGCAGCGACAGGGGCGTTCCGAATCATTTCCCGTGCACCCGCCATGGGAATGAATACGGAACGGTCCACGTAATCCACTCCCGTGGGGGCAAGCCGTCCTTTGACATTGAACTTGTGCCCGTAAAACCGTGCCGTCTGACCCGGTTGGAGATTGATGAGACTTCCGATGATAACATCGTTGGACCCGGGACGGATCGGCCCCAAACGCTCGGTTATCCATGGCGCGATGGTGAAATCCGTGTCCGGTTCATAGGCTATGAGTTGGGTCTTTCCCACCGCGCAACATTCAAGAGACGCAGACACAATGAACAGTTGCCCCGACACCTCGCGGACTCCCCGAACGTTACGAAGAAGGGTAGGAACATCGTCCGAGAGGAAAAAACTGGAGGGGGTTCCGGAAAGAATAAAGTCCTCGGCCGGGCCGGACCAGCCGGCCGGCACCACCATGACATCGGCTCCCATCCGCGCAATCCCCCGCTGAAAACCCAGGTCGGCCGATCGAAGCACCAGCGTCAGGGTAAATACCGTTGCGCCCATAAGCGCCAAGGTCAGCATGACCAGTGAACTCTCCGCGGTCCGGCGGCGCATATTCCTGAGAACGATACCGGTGAGATGCAGTTGTGACATATAACCGTTACAAGATGACCTGGAATAATTCTGTTGATTCCAATAGGGTTCAACGCAAGAACGGCCCGGGTAACGAACCGGAATTTTTCTCCATCGTCACCCGGGCCATTGGTATTACACCACCGAGGCTCCGGCTTCCCTGAACGCTCAGGTCTCGCAGAGTACCTTGACTTTCTCGAGCACCGACTTAACCTCCTTGGCATTGAGCCCTTCGACGACCGATGAGTTGGCCACAAGCGACAGAACCTTGTTTGGAATTTCGTATTCGATTGAGAAGGTGAGACGCGTCTTCCCTCCATCGTTCTCGAACTCAAAGAGTTCCCGTATGGGGAATCCGCCTTCCATTTTCATCGAGAACTTACGGTTGGGTTCAAAATCCTCAACGGTACCCTTTCCGCCGAATTTCATACCCAGCATGCGATACTCCCACGAAAACGTCATGCCCTTCTGTACCTTATCCGAAGAGTAGTCCCGCACATCAGTCAGACTCGTCACATAGCGCGTCCAGTTTTCCGGATTCGTCACATAGCTGAAGGATTTTTCCACAGGGACATCAATCAACACCGACTCTCTGACGCTGGCCATAACACCCTCCTGAGCGGATTTTGTAAGGGGGACAACCCGGTAAGGCAGCTACATGGGATTCTATCCGAAGTTTCTCCTGTTCACAACCGTCACACCCCAGACCTTTCCCCCCATCAGCGGTTTCTGGTGTCGGAGACGACTCGTCCATCTTCCATCTTTACCAGACGGCTGGCCCAGTCCGCCACAAAAGGGTCATGCGTCACAAGGATAATCGTAAAATGTTCCGCCTCATGGATCTTCTTCAGCAATTCAAGAACCACCCGCGTGTTCTCCCGATCGAGGTTCCCCGTCGGTTCGTCCGCCAGAAGGAGTTTGGGACTGTTAATGAGGGCCCGGGCAATACAGACCCGCTGCTGTTCCCCGCCCGAAAGTTGCGAAGGTCGATGATGCAACCGGTGACCGAGGCCGACCCGAACGAGAGCCTCTTCCGCCTCCTTTTCGTCCGGAAGGCTGTGGAAATACTGGGCCAACATGACATTCTCCGTCGCCGACAGGTACGGAACGAGGTGGGACTGCTGAAAGATATACCCGATGTTCTGTCTCCGGAAACGGGCCAGCGCATCTTCAGAAAGCCCGCACAGATCCGTTCCGTTCATCCGCACGCATCCCTTCGACGGCACATCGAGCCCCCCGACAATATTGAGGAGCGTGCTTTTTCCAGAGCCCGATGCGCCCACGATACTGACCCATTCCTGAGCCGCAATCTCGAGATTCACCCCCCGCAACGCCATCGCTGATGCGTAGTGTTTCTCAAGGTCGGAGATTTTAATGAAGGTCACGTACATCCGTTTCTTTCAGCCTCCCGTCGTCGACGGTTTCGGGGTACACGCGAACCCCTCGGGACGCCCCTATTCACCCCTCAGAATCTCCGCTGCGCGGGGCTTCATGGCATCTCTTACAGGGAAATGACCGGCAAGCACAGCTATGACCAGGCCAAGAACAAGACCGGCCACGCCCAGAATGTGGGGAACCGAGATATAGGAGCCGAACGCGCCCCTGGAGACGGCCTGAGCGGAGATGAAACCCAAAGGCCAGCCCAGCAGGCCACCCAGTAATCCGATCGTGCCCGCCTCGCTCAGATAGAACAACGAGACACTGCGACGCGTTCCTCCGATGGCCTTCATGAGACCAATCTCCTCCCTTCTTTCCAGAACGGTGGCCCCCATGGTGCTTCCCACGCTGATAACACAAGCGCCGACCACCACAACCGTGACCAGAGCCATCAGAAGCTGAATCTTCGCCAGAAGTGACGTCTCCGCCTGCGCAATCTGACGAAGCCCCTTAACCGAGATGCCCGCATAGCTCCTGCTGATTTCAGGCACCGCCTCGGCAATCTCCCCGCGGCTCCGGACAAGAAGCGCGCTCAACTGGTCCGGCATGGCCAGTAGACGTCCGGCATCTTTAAGTCCCACCATGAGACCGCGGTCCGCGTCACTCCCGCGCTCAAAGAAACCCGTGACCGTAAATGTTTCGACGCCAGTCGAACCCATGAGCTCCAAAGGGTCTCCTGCCCCGACGCCCAGCACTTCTCCCAGAGACGAACCCACCGCCACCTGTCCCGGCGACGAAGGCCATTCCCCCTTCATGCGCCAACCCTGTGACCTTACCGTGTCCATATCCGTCCCGATCAATTCCACCGGAACGTCCTGAATCCTTATTTGGCCGTAGAGCTGGGGCAGAACCGAGGCTACCGAGGGGAGTGAACGGACCGCCGACCAGGCCTCTGCCGGCATGTTCCGGCCATCAACGGACGAAACAATTATATTGGCCCCGTAAGCCTTGAGGGCATCGCCCAGCTTCTCGCGAATCCCAAGCGACAGACCCGCCATCCCCACGATCACCGATACCGCCAGGGTCACGGACAGCGCGGCAATGACCATTCTCATCCATCTTTGAGAAACTGAACGACCGAGAAAGAAAACAAACCACCGGAACCCCTTCATGAGGACCCTCGTCCGTCGTCCCTGAAGGCCCGTGGCCGGACATGGCTCCCAGTGACCGGGGACGCTTTCATTCCACTCCCTTCAGCACGACGGCGGGCTTGATATGGAGAGCCCGGGCGATGGGCAGAAGGGCTCCAAGGATGGCAATAATGAGGGAAACGCCCATAGACAGGGGAAAGAGCAGGGCTTTCTGGTTCAATTCCGTACCAAACACGAGGAGACCCACCTGCTTTGAAATCCACAGAGACAGAAGCAGGCCGACCGTGCCTCCAAAAACACCGATCAGCACGGCTTCGGAGAGGAAAAGCGTAATGATGCCCATGCTGTCGGCTCCGAGAGCCTTCATGAGCCCCACTTCCTCCACACGCCTGAGCAGACTCGTGACCATGGTCGTCCCCACCCCTATGGCCGAAGCAATCAGGGCCATCACGCTCAGAAGGTAAATGGCCAGGCGGAGCTTTTCGAGCACCTTCCCTTCAGTTTCCGCAACATTCCACACGGGCCTGGCCCTTGAGCCCGTCATAACCTCCTCAACCTGCTTGGCGATAGAGGTCACGTATCCCGTACAGTACCACTTCTCATACTCCGTGCGGGTCATGGTCTTGGGATTCTTGTACGCAAAGTCATCCATGGGCGTTGTCAACGCACTGACCTGCACGCGTGAGATTCGACCCTCGCCTCCCAGAAGTCCCTGAAGGGTGGCCAGTTCCATAAAAACCTGTTCATCCTCCCGGTCTCCCGTCGTGAGCAAACCCGAGACTTGAAAGGCACGCCCTTCCAGATTCACGGAATCGCCAACATGGAGGTTGAGTTCCGTGGCCAAGGCCGAACCCACCACAACGGAATCGGCATGGCTGGCCCAAGCCCCCTCGATGGACCACCACGGAGCCACACTGACGATGCCCGCTACAAAAGCTGATTCCTCACCGGGCAGTTGGAGTTTCTGTTCGAACCAGGTCCCGACAGCCTGTACCGGGCGCACGTTTTCTCCTGACCGCATCTCCACCAGGCCGTCGAGGAACGGAGCAAAGCCCAGAATGTTGTGGCGCCAAAATACGGTTTTAATCTTCTTGAGGTCGGACTCTTCCAGATACCGGGCCTGCCCGCTCACCCCCGCCAGCCCTTCAAGCCTCGGCTCGACCAGAATATTCGCCCCGAATGCGCGGAGTTCCACAGCCACCTTGGAGGATATCTCCGTGGCCACAGTCAGGAGAGAAGCAGCAACGGCCGTGCCAACGGCCACCGCCACAACCATGATGATCATGGCCTTCTTCTGGTTCAGAAACGAGCGTTTGAGAAGTCGCGGCAGCATGAAAGAAATTAATGACCGTGGGCCAGACCTTGTCAGCCCGTCAGGGGCCCACCTCGCGACCCGTTCCCTCGAACGAGCCACTCTGCGGCAATAGAAACAGGCTTCGCTTAATCTGTCACAGCGCCCCCGAATTGTCAACGCAGCGCGCATGAAAAAACCATTGATTTCAAGGCGTTTATTGACCGACTCGGGCGTCGGCTGTTATATTAGCCCATCCGATGGCCGGATTTTGCCCGACCGAAACAGAAATCATCCCTTGCTGAACCGCTTCTGAGAGCAAGACAGATTTGTTCCCCTTGACAGGCTGACCATGATACATCCCGCGCTCGGGGTATTCATCCTCATGAACAACTATTTCCATGATGTGGCGACGGCCCTCCTGCTTGCCACAAGCGTGGTGGTATGGATTCTTTCGAACCGTTACGGTGATAATCAGGACCCCGCTGTGAGGGATTATTTCCTGAAGGTCTATGACGCCGTGACCAAACTCGCCAAGTTTGCGCTTTACTGGGTGCTTCTTGCCGGAGTCCCCAGAATTTATTTTTATATGGACCTGGAATGGTCGCACGCAGTGGGTAAGGGTCAAATTCCGGCCATTATCGTGAAACACATTCTCATGGTCATTATTGTCGGAACCGGCGCCCACATGTGGTTGCGTCTAAGTCGCAGGGTGAAAGCCCTGAAAGCAGAAAGTATCCGAGGTGCCTGAGAGCTTTCCCTCGCCACTTCGCGCTTGTCCAATAAGGAGGATTTAATGGGTAGAACGCTTGTTATTGGTGCCGTCGTCGGCCTCGTGGGTGGGATCGTGTTCAATGCACTTTATTTCGGTGCAGGTCAGCTGACCACACCCATGGCCTATGTTCACGCCGTATCCGGAACCCTGTTGGGCATTCTTATCGCGTGGATTGTAGGACTTCAGAAAAGATTGAAGAGCTGAACATCAGGAGAGCATGTGCGTTCCGGGGTTCTTCTTGTAATTCTTGTACTGTCCGCAGGGCTGGTCGCCTGCGGAAGTTTTCCGGACGAATTTCCGGCGGCAGACTTCACCTTGCCCGACATATTCGGCGGCCCCCCTGTGAAACTGTCCGATTACGAGGGGAGGCCCGTGATCCTCTACTGGCTCACCAGTTGGTGAATCCGCTGCGCTGAGGAAATCCCTCTGGTGCAGAGGGCAGAACAGAAATACGAGGCCGAGGGTCTCAAAGTCCTGTGGATCGGCCACCAGGACAAGATTCCCAAGCTCAAGGCGTATGCCGAGCGTAACGGCATCACCTCTTTCTTTGGATACGACAAGGACGATTCCATGTCGCGACAATACGG
>QJVM01000084.1 GCA_003235715.1 Nitrospirota bacterium | reverse complement strand
CAATGTGTTCAGCTAACCAGTACTAATTGACCGTGTGCCTTGACCCCCTCATCAACACCCCTAACTCCATTTAACCCACAAAAACATACCTTGACTGTCGGAATGAGCACATTAACGGCAGCGAACCCACTTGCACGTGGGTTTTTTTTGTGGTAAGCAGAGGTTAGAGAAATAGAGTGGATAATTCAGAGGATTTTCAGGGTATCCCCAAGACCCCCGCCGGCATGAGAGACGAACACATATTCGAGGAACTTATCGAGGTCGGAAAGCGTCGCGGGGTTCTGACGTACGACGAAATCAACGAGGCCCTTCCCTCGGAGTTTTACTCGCCGGGTGAGCTCGAGGATCTGATGGACCTGCTGACGGACCTGGGCGTCAAGGTGGTTGAGGAAGCGCCGGCCAACGGGTTCGAGGACGAGGAAGAGGTTGCGACGGAGGCACCGGAACGGACCGAGGACCTGGTGCAGGCGTATTTCCACTCGATGGGAGATATCTCCATTCTGACGAAGGACGAGGAAGGGGATCTGGCTCGGAAGCTTGAGAAGGGAAAACATATCATGCAACACGTCGTTTCCGGGCTGCCCTTTTATTCAGCGATCGTGGAGGGAGAGACGTCCGGGCAGCAACCCGAAGCGGAGAATCCCGAGGAGGAGGAGTACCGGGCGAACGCGGTCGAGATTGCCGTTGAGCGGATGCGGGGGTACGTCTATCGCATTCGGGGTTGCGAATCTCGGATGAGGCCGAAAGCTTCCAACCTTAAGGAGTTTCGCGCGTACTTGAGGGAGCGCAAGAAAACCAAGGGGAAAGATGTGCCGCTCCTTGAAGATACGCTGAAGACGGTGACAGACGAATTCAAGGCCGTGGAGAGCGACAGCGGCCTCAAGGTCGAGGAGATACGGGAACGCTGGGACACCATGTTCCGGGCCGAGGCCCTGATGTCGGAAGCCAAGAATGAACTGATCACGCGAAACCTGCGGCTGGTGGTCAACATTGCCAAGAATTATGTGGGACGGGGTCTGCCGCTTCTTGATCTCATCCAGGAGGGCAATATTGGCCTCATGAAGGCCGTGGAGAAGTTCAAGTACGAGAAGGGATTCAAGTTTTCCACCTACGCGACATGGTGGATTCGGCAAGCCATCACGCGGGCCCTGATTGACCAGACGAAGACGATTCGCGTGCCTGTGCACATGATGGAGTTTTACAACCGGGTCACCAAGGCGTCCAGGGAACTCACGCAAGCTCTGGGCCGGGAACCTTCGAATGAGGAGATCGCCAGAAAGCTTCACGTCCCTTCCAAGAAGGTGGAGGAAGTTTACAGGGCGATCCAGGATCCCATTGCCCTCCAGACCCCGGTTGGCGATGAAGACACCGAACTTGAGGATTTTATCGGCGACAAGAACAGCCCGTCGCCCTATTCGGAAGCGGAGAAGCTTGAGGCTTCCGAGCACATCCAGTCGGTGCTGAGCACGCTTACTCCGAAGGAAGAGAAAGTCATCCGGATGCGGTTCGGGATCGGCGCCGAGCGGGATCATACCCTAGAGGAAGTGGGCCGACACTTGTCCATCACTCGAGAAAGGGTACGACAGATTGAGGCCAAGGCCCTGCGAAAGCTTAAGCACCCGAACCGGTTAAGAGCGCTGAAGATGCTGATCGCAAGTTAGCGGCGAGTTGAGCCGGACGCTTCAAGAAAAAACAAAGAGCCCCCCGGTCGTTCCCGGACCGGGGGGCTGTCTTATGTGACGAGAACGGACGGTGCCTTAGTTCCCGCGGTACAGGGAAACGGCATCCCCGGCTGAAATTTCCTGGATGGAATCCAGGACAAGAGCCGTCGCCGTTTTGTTCATCACCCGGATGACCTCGACCTTTGCGATCGGTCGGTCGAGAAATCGCTTGTCCTGTCGTATTACCGAAAACGTATCCCCGATCTGTATGCCGTCCGTGGCCCCCAGGTCAAGGTAGACGCCATCATACAAAGCCCCGATCCTTTTCATGGATTTGAGGAGAAGCACATAGCCGTTCATATCCGGGGTTCTCGCGTGTTCGCCCACAATAGGAGATTCCTGTTCCACGTACTCGCCCACCAGGCTCCCAACTTCGATCTCGCTGTAAGACTCAACCACCTCTGCGGCATCCACGTTGGGGGCCGTTTCGGTAATTTCAATGGAGCCCTGGACCTCGTAGAGGGCCCCTATCTTCTCCTTGGTCACCGGATGTTTGACCTGCTTGATCATTCTGTAGATTGAATAGCGCTGGCCCACCGGGGCTCCGGTGGCCTTGATATAGAGCGTGTCATATTTTCCGAAAATGGTTTCGCCCCCCGGCGACCCGACCACCGTGCTGATGCTTGTCAGGTCATCCGTGATGAAGCCTGCCGAAGCGATGATATCGGGCGCGGCCAGCTCTCGTGAGTTTTCTGCCTGAAGGACATCTCCCGGCGGCAGCGCCGGTTTCCGGGCGGATTCTGTTCTGGGGGTCTCTACGGCGGGGGCTCCCACACGCGCCTTTGCGGGACGCAGTTCGGGCTTCAGCAGGGAGATGGGAATCCGAATGACCTGTCCGGGATAAATGAGGTCAGCGTTGCTGATTTCAGGGTTAACCTGCCAGACCTTTGGCCAGAGGAAGGGGTTTTCAAGGACTTCCGTAGAAATGTCCCAGAGCGTCCCCCCCTTTTTCACCGTGTAGTCAATGTATTCATACACGGGATACTGGGCCCACGCGGCCGTCAGGCCAAGGCAAACCCAAAGTATCAAGGTGATCTTTATCAGTCCTGAAAAACGTCCATTCGTTCTGGAATGCGGTACAAGGGCCATTCTTACCTCCTCATTAGGCGGGCCACAACTCGCCCTGTTTTATGACCACAGGCCGAGATTTTGCAAACCTGAAAATTATCCATAACCTATCCGAAATTGTATGGAGTGTCAAGCAGTTAAGCCATATG
>QJVM01000146.1 GCA_003235715.1 Nitrospirota bacterium | reverse complement strand
GTTCCTGAAACAGGAATATAAAAAAGCCGAACGAGCCGAAGGCTTCTCCTTCGGCAGCTCGGCCATCTTCCCTCCCAGAAGACCCGCCACTTTCCGCACCGCCCCTCTCCGGACGGCTTGGCTTTATCGGGAATCAGTTCGACGCGGTTCCAGCGCTAAGAACCTCCTGTGCCCACTGCACATTTCTGCGCGATCCTGCCTCATTGCTATCAGGAAAGAGGGGGGGTGTCAACAAGGCATACTTCGTGCCGAATTGCCCCCCGCCGACGGCAGGCGACGCTTAAGACGGATAAACGTATACGCCGTGAGGTAAGCCGGGTTTCCTCTTCCCGCGAGGCTAATACCCGCTGGGAGAACTGAATGTGAAAGCTTGCGTGCGGCGCCATTCAGGAGACCGGCTTGCTCAGAGAGGACCCTCAGCGTCCCCTTTGATGGCGCCCGTAAGACCCGTCAGACCAAGGACGTCCGCTCCGTGAGCCGAGGCCGTCAGAATCCCTGCGGGAAAAACTTCGGTCCCCGGACCTGTAACTATTCTTGAAGTGTCCTCTGCTGTGGCGTTCAGTCTCGCGGGACTTCTCTTCAGAGGCTTGCTCAAGGACGCGGGTGTGCTGTCTCCCGGCCGAAAACCCCTCTTGAATGCGACCTGATTCGACCCTGGACCCGTGGTTTGGGCGAAGCGTCCTTCTCTTCACGGAGGGGTTACTGAATTCCTTACGACCCACGTGCCGGTCTACCTCTTTCGGATCCCGAGTCTCATGACGCCGCGAATCCTCGAAGCCGGTTCCAGAATGCTTTCCGGACGGGTAGGAACCCGGCCGATTATATCGGTGGCGGTCTTCAAGAGGATACTCCCTGACGGATCTCTTCCATTCCCTGTGAGTCTTCCTGAATGCACGGTTTGTGATCAGAACCATGCGGTCACGCTTGTAGTTGTACCAGTCCCCGTGACCGTGATGGATTACAGGGAAATGCCTTACAGGATGGCGATGCGTAAGACTGATCACGATGTGAAAATCGGTCAGGATGTAATAGCCTGAAAAATAGAAATCGTGCCACCAGAACGGGTAGGGTACCCACGCATAGAGGCCCAGGTACCTGTAAGGCGGCGGATAATAGGTGATGACCGGTGGCCCGTAGTCGTAATAGTATCGTTCGACGACGTGACGTTCCACGTATGCGTCCTCGGGGATCTCACTCGCGGGCGTTTCCGAAGGGGGTCCTAAATCTTCTCCCACGGGAAGCCCGAAGCTTTCGCAAAGTTCATCGAACGCGGCCAGAGCTCCGGCCCGGGCGAGGTCTATCCGACGCAGGTCTGCGGCTTCGGCCACCGAACTTCGCAGTTGTTCTGCAATGTCCGGCGTGACGGGATAATCTCCGATCCATCCATAATCCGGGGCAATCCCCACCGAGGCAAGCATTTCCTCCGCCTCCGCCTCGTCTTCAGGGGTGCGGAGAAGTTGAAGCGCCTTGACGAGATTCATGGCGAAATAGCCCTGTCGGACAAGGTCCTGGGCAACCGGAGGGGGTGGGGAATCAGGAGAACGGGTCGAGACGGTCCCCGCTACAGCATACGTTTCGCTGCTGAAATCTGCTCCCGTATCTGAAAAATGAATCCCGCCTTCCGCGTCCTTCCAGTCCTGGATGGTTGTTCCCTGGTCCGGGGCCAAACCTTCCCCGGCCCCCAGAGGGTATGGTACAAGCACCAACGTTACCGCTGTTATAACGGTTAACGTTTTCATGGCGGCCCCTTCTCTTCGAGGAGGACTCCCTTCCCCGCCTCTCACCTTCAGTGTACACCCAGAGAAGGGCCCGCCCGAGGGTTAAAAGCAAAGACCACCCAAAGACCGTCTTCCCTGGCCCCATTTCCGGATGTCGAGGACCGCGGCCCGGTTCCAGGAAGCCTCAACGTGCGGTTTCCTCGGAAAAGGGCCAATGGCTGTGACCCGATCCCGGTTTGTCGAGAGCTGTCGCTCCGTCAGACGGGCGCCATCCCTTTCTCTTTCAGTTCCTCCAGGGCCTTTTCCGTCTTTGCCAGCGATTCAAGCCCCATTCCTCTCAAGATATGCTCGGCCTTCGTGAACTGGATATCACTGTACTGAACCACCTGGATGTGGTTTCCCCAGGGATCCATAAAATCCATAAAAGGTCCCGGCATCAGGGGAATTTTCAGCGCTTCCAGTTTTCTTCGAAGCAAATCGCGGTCATCTACAACCAGTCCGAAATGCCGGGCCCGGTCGAAATGATCCAAGGGTGCTGCCAGGAGCGCAATGAACTGATCCCCCAGATCGATGAAAGCCATGTGGTCCGTCCTTCCGCGAAGCTTCACGTCGAACAACCGGCCGTAGAATTCAAGGGCCTGGTCGATGTCGCCCACCTCCAGTGCTATGTGGTTAATGCCCAAAGCACGGACGCGATCCTTGCCCCGGGCGTCATCTGGACGTGTCGTTCCCATATCGCACCTCCTTTCCTCCCTCTTATTCCATTTTAGGCCCGGTTGTCCCATCTCCATTATTAAAAGGAATAGAGATCCCACGTGCCCGTTCGGTAATTGCTCGTCGCAGGGATGACAGGCGATAGTGGACCAGTTTGTTGCAAGCCGGGCGGCAGGTGGTTATGCTGGTCTTATGAGCTGCAACGTGTGCCAGCGGGTGACGGATGCTGGTCATGTTGGCAGAAAGGGCAGACAGTCTGAATCACAGATTCTGGCCGCGTGCCGGCGGGTTCCCAGAGGGAGCCTCCTGGGATAAGGCCTACGGGAGGAAAGCCATGACGGATATTTATTGGTATGCAAAAAAGATGGAGAAGGACGGTGAAGCCTACTATCGAGAACTTGCGGTGGGGACGAAATCGGTCGGCGTCAGGAAGATCTTCGAGATGCTTGCGGATGAGGAGGTCAAGCATTTCAATCTGTTCAGCCAGATGGAGAACCATGACCGGGTTGTCTTCACGGAATCCCCATTTCTGGACAATGTGCGCAACGTGTTCGAGAAGATACGCGAGGAAAAATCCTTTGGCGATCTGGACGCCTCCCAGTCGGGTCTCTATCGGAAAGCTCAGGACCTGGAGGAAGAAAGCGAGAAATTCTACCGAGAGAAGGCGGAACAGGTCGATGCGAAACAGCGGTCCATACTACTCAGGATTGCCGCCCAGGAAAGGCGTCACTACCGGATCCTCGACGATATCGTGCAGATGGTCTCCCGGCCGCAGCATTGGCTGGAAAATGCCGAATTCTATCATGGCGAAGAATACTGAACTCCGGAAGGCGGAAAATAGTACCGGATGACGCGGGAAAGATGTTGGTAATTGCGGGCCGAAAGGATGGAGCGTGCGCGTCGAATAAAGCGTGGGTTTAGAAGAAGGATTGACACTTGTCCCCAATCTACGCCCAGCCAGGGAAAGGTGTCCATGAGATGAGTCATAAATAGCGAACCAGAGTCTTTTCATTGCAAAACGGCAGGTGCTTGGCTATGCTGAACAAGGCCTGCGCCCGGCGACTGTGAAACCTGCCGGAAGAGGAAGAGGAGACTTTCATGAAAAGGCATGGAAGAGTGCTGGTAGCGCTTCTCGGCGTGCTCCTGTTGGGGCACTGCGCCTCGGTCTCGGTACCGGTCACCCCGTATTTCGACGGCCAGACCGACTTCTCCGCGCTGAAGACGTATGAGTGGATGCCCGGGACGACGGTCGGTACCGAGAATCCCAAGGTCGACAACCAGGGCCTGGATGCACTGGTGCGGGAGCAAGTGGACAAGGGGCTCCAGGCAAAGGGTTTCAGCAGGGACGAGAGCACCCCCCCTGACTTCTGGGTCACCTATTACGTGACGGTGGAGGACGCCTCCACGCGTCTTTCCATGACTACGAGTCAGGAATACCAGTGCACCACGGGGGAGCGGCCCTGGCTATGCGATCCCGGACCGGTGGCGGCGGGGGACCAGTTGACGTGGCGGACGGGGAGGCTTTTCCTGGCGGTCATCCATCCGGAAACCAGGAAACTGCTCTGGAAAGGACAGGTGGAGACCGCGGTGTCCGTAAGGTCGAGCCCGGAAAAGCGCGCCCAACGGGTCGCGAAGGCCATCAGGGGACTTCTTGAATATTTTCCTCCAAAAGAATAGACATCGAATGTTTGGAACTTCACATTCTGACGGATAACGCCAAGCGGCCTGACGAGCAGCGGTCTCACGATCAAAAGCATGTATGATTAGTCCATGGGGATCATCGTGAAACGCCATCCCGTACGAAGACGGTCTGCTGGATGCCGAGAATAACGCGCGGCCAACGCAGTGCCTTCGTGTGAGAGATACCAGAGGTACGGAGCCGCAGAATTCAATAGGAGGGAAGACGTGCGGAAAATCGTGTATCAGCTATCTTTGCCGGGGATCGTCGTGGCCATCGCCCTTTCGTCCTGCGCGCACACAAAGGTCGTGAATTCCTGGAAGGACCCCGAGTATGCCGGATATCCGAAGAAGGTCCTGGTGCATGCCATAGCCTGGAACCCCACCGTCAAGATCTTGGCCGAGAACGAGCTTGTAACACAGTTCGAAAGCCATGGAATGGTCGCCCTTCCCAGCCATAAATTCCTGCCCGATCAGCTACACATCGATCGGGAGGCCATGAAGAAGGTCGTCCAGGAGCACGGGATAGACACCGTGTTCGTTGCCGGGCCGACAGGCCGGGCGGATACAGATGCCCCCGGGCCCAACAAACTGTCGGCCACAGGTACGGTTTATGCTCCCCAGAACGAGGGCTTTGCCCTCATCATGGCCAGTTTCGCGTACACGTCGGATACCTATGTCGGAGAGACGGTCCTGATGAAAATGGTTCTCTACGACGTGGCCCTGGAGAAGCGCGTCTGGTCCGCCAACGTCAAGACGTCCGTATGGAATACCCCCACAGAGGAAGTGAAACCGGGGATCAAGGTGATCGTCGAGAGACTGCTCGAGGACAAGATGATTCCGCAAGGAGACCCGAAGCAGGGAAAGGCAAAGGCTGGCGATTAGCACCTGAAGCTCAGGGTCGGCAGGTTACGCGGAAGGAAACTGCCTGGCCCGACGGAGGGCGACACAGGGCGCCAACGGCGCTGCGGAACCGGGATGGGTGGCGAGGCGCCAGGGGCCAACGCTTGCACGAAGCGTCACTTGGCCTCGCACCTAAACACCGGAGAAACCCGGCGACCGCGCGACCGTGTACAACTCCCCGTTCTGATACCTGTAGAAGTTGCACTCACGGCACCGGCGCACTTTCTTTGAAATACTTTCACCTGCCCCCTGATCACACACGGTTCCTGAAACCAGCCAGCAGTATCCGCCACGTCTCTGCAGGAATGCCTGGCAATCCCGTTTCTTTTCAGGCCCGCACCTCATGAACTCCCAGCAAGCATTGAGTGTTGACATGTAAACCTCCCGTATTTGCGGCGTCACCTGGCGGCACTTTCTCTGTCGACAGAAGGCCAAGCAACTTGACTCGATGGTCCGAATCGAAAAGGCGCCCCGGGAGTTTTCAGGTAGGGATGGTGTTAAACCGGCGGGCTCAGGACATTCCGGCTGCGACCAGGTGTCGCCCCAGTTTCTTGTCCACATGCAGGATATGGTGGGTAAGCCAGTCCCCGAGGAAGGCCAGGACCGTGGTGGTTATCGCGGTTTCGCCCCGGGTCATCTGTTCCCTGAGCTCCACGACCCTTTTTGAAAAGGCTCGGTGTTCCTTCACGTGACATTCCTTCTCGGGTTCGGGGAAGGCTCCCATGAGATATTCCTCGGTCGCGAAGTGATAGGTGGCATACTCGACCAGTTCATCCACGATGGCCATGGTACGTTCCCGCCGGTTGCCGCCCGTGAGGGCCTCATAGGCGGTATTCAGGAGTTCCACCAGATGCTTGTGATGTTCGTCGATCTCGGCGACACCCGTCCCATAGTCCGGATTCCATTCCATGTAGGCCATCCTGATTCGCTCCCCGATAAGGTTTCTCCCCCGCTCTTATCGGTCACCGGAGGCGCCCCCTTGACCCTTTGGCGCCATCCGCTTCAGCGCGCATATCTTGTCTGTATTTTTCCTGGCGTCGACTGTAATTAACCCCATTGACGGCTTCCCGGCCCCATGATACTGTCGTCAAGAGATGGCCACGGGGCAACCCGAGCGCGGTTTCTGTTCTCGGTCACAGATATCCTGTTGTGCCCATGTTTGGAGTTGCGCCCTGTCCCTCTGCGGTATTCACACTCGGCTTTGCACGAACAAGAAGCCGGTGGTCCCTGCTCCGCCTGTGGTTGCTCTTGGGCAGATGTCGGGATGAGTGTGGCCGTCAGTCTGCATAGTCCCCAGGACGACGGCCTCGTCGTCGCGGGAATAATCGGGAGCGTCATGATCTTGAGGAACAACGGACGCTTATAGGGGTAGTCTCAGCTGGGGCTAGGTTGATTCCCGGCACGGGGCCGGGAACCAACACACAGGCAGGTTATTTGCGCTCGATGTTGATGTCAATTTTCGTTCCGTGGGACGCAACGTCGAACACGGGTGAAAAGGTGGTCAACTCCTTCAGTTTCTCGAGGTCGACGTTTCCGTTTGTCCTGACTTTGAAGTCGACTCGGATGTTTTTATAACCCTTGCGGACGTCTTTAGAAATTCCAAGGAATCCTCTTAGGTCGATGTCGCCCTTGAGCTCGGACTCCAGTTCGGTGATTTCGATCCCCTGCACGGCCGCATGGTAGATCATGGACGTCGTGATGCATGCCGCCAAGGCGTTCAGAAGATGCTCCACGGGGTTGGCTCCCAGATCGGTTCCCGCAAGAACGGCAGGTTCATCCGCATCCAGGTCGAAGGTGGAATCGTGCCTCATCTCCTGTTTGGCGGCATAAAACCCGTTCACGACGGAGTGGTTGTGCCCACCAGAGATCCACTTATTCTTCAGACGGAATTCAGTTTTTGCCAGATCGGGGTCGCTTTTCAGAGCGTCAATGGTTTGTATTACCTTTTCGACGTCGACGCCGTTCACGATATGAGTGGTTAGGGTAGCCATCTCGATACCTCCTTTGGCTTACGTAATTGAAACCTCATGGAGAATGAATATCCCATAAGTCAGTGTACACCCGGTTTCCGGCAGTTCCGGGGCAAGCAGTATTCCTAAAAGGAACAGGACGGCTCTTGCGACGATTCAGAAACAGAAGCGGCTCGAAGGGTTTTGCTTCCCGGATGAAAGGCTTATGGTAAATTGGGAATAGAGATACGGTGCAACGATACGGCCCTTGTGTCTTTTCAGGAGGTCTTTATGGTTCCCGCTGATACTCGCGACACGGACAGACTTTACGATTGCATCATTGTGGGCGCCGGACCGGGCGGGCTTCAGGCCGGGATCCATCTCGGGCGGTACAATTTCAACATCCTGCTCTTCCATACCCCGGGCGGACGGACGCACCATGCCAGGCACATCGAGAACTACCTCGGCATCAACGCCATCTCCGGGGGCCAGCTCATCGAAACCGGCCTTGAACAGGTCCAACGGTTTGGTGTGCGGGTTGAAAAGGCGAAGGTGGAGCGCGTGGCCGGGCAGGAAGGGGCCTTTGACGTCACGGCCGGAGGAAAGACCTACAAGGCGCGGTACGTGATCGCCTCATCGGGAGCGAGAGAGACCATTGCTCCCTACAAGAATCTGGCCCGTTTTTTCGGAACCTCCTACTTCACCTGCCTGATCTGCGACGGATACCGGACAACGGGGAAAAAACTGGTGGTCATCGACCGTTCGGTGAACGGGGTACGGACCAGCATGGGTATGAAACAGCTTTTCACCAAAGATGTGACGTTCATCGCCCAAGGGATCAAACTGAATCCGCATTACGCCCAGCTTCTTGCCGATGAAGGAATTCCCCTGATCGAAGGCAAGCCGGAAGAACTGGTTGGAGAGAAGACGCTGGAAGGCGTGCGGCTGAGCGACGGGCGCATCATCCCGTGCGAGGTCATCCTGGGATGGGGCGGCATTTCCATGAACGACGAATACCTGGAGGGCCTTCCGCTCGAACGAGACGCCGATGGGTTCAAGGTCGTGACTTCCGGGGTCTGCGAGTCCAGCCTGCCCGGTCTTTTCGTCCTCGGGGCCCTTCGCCAGGGCCATTCCCAGGCCATCATTTCCGCAGGACAGGGCGCCGAGGCGGCGATCGAGATCAGTACACGGATCGTCGAGATCTGAAAGACAGACCGAGCGGTTGAGCCTGCTGCAGATGGGGTACTGGCATAACCCGTCTCTCAGGCTTTTGCGCCCCACGGACAACTTCTTCCAGGGTGGGCGGAACGAAAGGGGTAAAAGTTCCTCGGCGGGACAACCGAAATTACATTATTATGTATCGAGATGGGTGGACATGCCGGGTGTATGCCGTTAAATCCTCCATGAGCGTTATGAGTCCCGTGACCATGTTCACGGTCGATGGAATCTCGTGAAACAGAACAGAATGGGCCCGAAATCGGCAAGAGACACCAGTCTCCAATCGACAGACAGACTGGCTGCTCTTCTGAAGGCAAGCCGGAGTTTTGTCGAGACGCTCGACCTGCAGACGGTGCTCCAGGCGACGGTCGACGGTGTCAATGAACTCTTGGGGCTCGACTCCGCGGCGGTGTATCTTTTGGAGGACGATAGCCTCCATCTCTGGGCTACCACGCCACCGCTTCCGGCGGATTTTCCCCATGAGCTTCGTGTCGCTCCTCTCCCGGACCACCCTCACATCCGGGAGGCCGTGACATCGGGTGTGCCTGTCTTTCTGGCTGACATGCGGACTGCGGATCTTAGTCCGGCCGAGAGGTCCGTCATGGAACAGCGCAACCTGAGGACGGTCCTGTACCTCCCGCTGATTGCAGAACTGAAGGCCATGGGGGCGCTCATCGTGGGGTCTGTCGATACCCAGAGGTCGATCTCAGAGGCGGATGTCGACCTGGCCCTTACCCTGGCCAATCTTGCGGCCCTGGCTGTAAGGAACGCCCACCTGTACGATGAGGTCAAGAGTTACGCCGACGAACTGGAAGATATGCTCGCTGAACGCGAACGGGGGGAGAGGGAGCGCGATCAACTTCAGATGAGACTGGCCCAGGCGGAGAAACTGGAGTCCGTGGGACGACTTGCCGGCGGTGTGGCCCACGACTTCAACAATCTCCTGACCGTCATCCTTGGGCATGCGGAACTTGCGCTGATGCGCATTGCCCCGTCGGACCCCGTTTACGCCGCCATACAGGAAATCCAGACCGCCGGGGAGAGGTCGGCCAAGCTGACCCAGCAGTTGCTGGCTTTCGCCCGCCGACAGGCCACGGCTCCCCGGGTGCTGAACCTGAACGCGGCCATCGAGGTCGGGCTCAAGATGGTCCGGCGCCTGATCGGTGAAGACATAGAACTGCTATGCCTGTCTGCCCCGGATCTCTGGGCGGTCAAGATGGACCCGGTCCAGGTGGACCAGATTCTCATCAACCTTTGTCTCAATGGGCGGGATTCGATTACGCAGGCCGGAAAACTTGTCATCGAAACGGCAAATGTCACTTTTGATGAAAGCTTCTGTAACGAACACGCTGATTGCATCCCGGGGGAATACGCCATGCTCTCGGTGAGGGACAACGGATGCGGAATGGACCGCAAGAC
>QJVM01000129.1 GCA_003235715.1 Nitrospirota bacterium | reverse complement strand
GCCAGGTGGATGGGAATTTCGTCAGATTCGGCGTCTGCAAGTGAATAGAGGAACTGGCCGGATCGGAATAAACTGAACTGGCTTCCGGTGCGTACCAGGGCCAACTCTCCATACCGTGACTCCCGGAGTATCTCCAGGCTGAAGGGTCGGTACGGAAGCGACCGGATTCCGGAACCCCAGATAAAGAACGCCATGAGCGGGAGAGCTATGGCGGCAAGAACCGCCGGTTGTCCCCATGTTAGAGCGGCCATGAGGACAAGAAGGGAGGAAAGTACGGCTGCCAGAAGAACCGCATCAATCTTCGTGGAGATCAGGAAGGCGAACAGCAGTCCAGCGACAAAGAATCCCAGAGTCTCCAGGACATAGACGCGGGGTCCCGCGTACGTACGTTCACCGAGGAGGCCAACGGCAAGAGGATATTGCAGCCCCGAAACCAGCGCCAGAGGGGCAACGGTAAGGACGGTAACCAGCAGGGTTTGCGGAAGGGGCAGGAGTTCTCCCGGCGGCATATCCAGAATCAGACGGATGCCCCGGACCCACGAAACGGTGGGGAAGAGGAGAAGTCCGGCACCCAGGAAGGCCAAAGCGAGCTTCTGACGGCCCGTCCCCAATTGGCCTCCCCAAAGGCTCCCCGCGCCATGAAAGAGCAGCCAGGCCGATAACGTAATCCCTATTTCTATCTCATTTCCGGAAAGGACCGACAGGAGCTGACGGACCAGCGTGGCCTGGACGAGCAAAGAAACAAACCCGATAAAGAAGAAAAGATACAGATCCTTTGGCGAAGCTTTCGAGTTCATGGCTTTACTGCCACGGAACGAACCCCCGGGTGGCGTGCCCCTTAAGATTTTCCATTTGAAGTTCCGGCATGAATTTCATTATCAGTGCAAAGTGTTGTCGGAGACAACCGACAGTCGCATTTCGAGTGGAGGAGTTTCCAGGATTGTTGGAGGAATTATGTCCTGATAACGATGGATGTCCCAAAAATAGAAACACTTCAGGTATAATTTTTTACCGGAAAAATATGTGACTCTCGCCCTTGGTACAAGTGCGGCAGTCCCTGAGCGAATCCGGCACAGGTCAGGCCGTTCTCCAGACCAGAAGCTGAGCAGGCGTCACGTTTGTGGCAGATTTTGTTACCTCCATGACATACCGTTGTGGAGTGTCGGGCGGAAGGACATTCTTGAGGAGGGGGCGGGGGGAACAGGGTGCTTTTGGTCGTCACGACCACGGGCAGGATGGAGAGCGTGCCCTTTAATCAAAAATACATAAAAAATCTTCTCCAGGAGGGTGTGCATGGAAAGGCTATTTCCCCGTTGTAGCGCCAGTCTCGATATCAGAATTACTGTTCCCGGAGATGAGGATCAAACACTCTACCATGCTCATACCTCAAACCTGAGCCTAGGAGGTATGTTTGTTCGAGACAAATTACCGCATTCCGAGAATGACGTTTTGCTGCTTTCTGCCCAACTCTCTGATGCGGTATCGATCAAAGCTCGTGGAAAAGTTCTCCGCAAGAACGGGGTGGGTTTCGCTATAGAATTCCTTGATCTGAGCCCAGAGATTAGATCCGAGATCTGGGCCTATCTGCAGGCGAACGGTCGGCCTACGGAGGAGTGCCCATATTGCGGCTTCGATAACCCCCAGAGCCAGAGGTGTTCCAAATGCGGTCGAGACCTTTCCGTGCTCCATGTCAAGGAGGTTGCCCCGTTTGAGAAGGATACCGTCCATCACACCCACCTGAAGTTTTCCTCGGCCACCGAGGCATTTATCAGCACGCTTGAGCAGGTCGAAGACGACTTTAACCATGATCCATCTCAGGAAGATGTTTTGTATGGCAGAGTTGCCGAGGCCTTTGATGATCTATTTGAGAGGCTCAGTATTGTGGAGCGTGGAGTATCGTTCAACAGGATAATTCTGAAACAGCTTCAGGACAGATTCCGCAATGAAACCAACCGTCTGATCGTTAAGGGATACCTCTATAACAGAGCCCGCACATGGCCTCAGGGATATCCCGGAGACTATCTGATCATAGACCATATATACAGAAACATGCCGTTGTCCACAGGGCTGGGACGTCTTCTTGATCGTCGTTTCCTGAACGCAACCCTTGCTGTCGCAGTTAAGGAGCGCCGCGTCAAGATGGGAGAGATTCTGTCAGATGAGCTTGGAAGAAGAAGGTTCCCGAAAATTCTCAATATCGGGTGTGGTCCCTGCAGAGAAATTCGTGAACTGGTCCATGCGATTGAAGCGTCACAGGCGGAAGTGACGTGCCTGGATTTTGACAGTGACGCCCTGACCTATGCGGGTGATCGGCTTTCCCTGACACCGATTGCCTCAAACCTGCGCTTTCGTAAGTACAATGTCATGCGGATGGTGAGTCGCGAGCGGAATCACAAACATTTTGGTGAGCAGGACATTATTTACTCCATGGGGCTTTTCGATTATCTGGATGATGATACCAATATACGTCTTATCTCGTCTCTTTACGATCTGCTGAAACCTGCCGGAAGTCTTATCCTTGCGTTCAAGGACGCGGACAAATACGCCACCTATGATTACCACTGGATGACGGACTGGGAATACTTCAAACAGCGGACGTTTATTGAGAGCTGGTCCCTGTTTGAGCAAGCGGGTATTCCCAGAGAAAACATAACCATCGATAGAGATACAACGGGTGTCATCATCTTCTACAACGTTCGCAAGCCATAGGATGGGCAAGCGACGTCGATACTCCCGCGCGGGGTAGTCCGGGACGACGCCACCGGACATTAGGGCTTATTCCTTACGGTCTTCTTGACGATCTGGAGCTTCAAACGCCGGGAGCTTCGTTAGCGTTTCCTGCCTTTAAGATCTTTCCCCGCCCCGCCGATATATATAGCGCACCCGCCGGAGCCCGGCCAAACAAAAAATGTCTACAATGCGGATGTTTCCAAGTTTCCATGCTGCCACGGACTCAAC
>QJVM01000185.1 GCA_003235715.1 Nitrospirota bacterium | reverse complement strand
GCAAGTCAAGGGAAACGCTCTCAGGGAAGCCTTCTTTACGGGAATCGCAAGAGACTATTCCCGCGATTATGCCATTCCCGCCGCGATTTCGGTTCTGGGGGTCGTCATCCTGATGGAAATCGTGGGAGCGCTTACCCCGGTTTATCTCGTTCCGCTTGGCTATGGGCTCTACAGACGGGTCTGGCGCCGGGTGACGGCAAACCCGGTGGTTGTGTGGTTCGGGTTCGTGAACCTGTTTGTTCTTACGGTCTTTGTGTTTCGGAGGTACTTTCTTACCGGGCGTTATCCGATGCCTCTTGTCCTGATCCTCATGCTCTACTGTGCCTTTGGTTTGGCGCATTTCTGGGGCCATTGGAGGGAATTCCGATATCGTGATGCCCGTGTACGGCTGGCTGGACAGTTGGCCGTGCTTGTATGGGCTGTCGTGTTTCTGTCCGGATTTGTTTCATTTTCGCCCTCAAAGAGATACATCAATGAGGCCGGACTGTGGATTCAGGAACGGGGCACAGAAGAGATAGTGGTGTACAGCAATGTCCCGTCGTTACTCTACAGAACGAAAGCGAAGGAGCAAAGAGTATTTGTCGAGGCGAACCTGGAGGACCTGCGTTCTGTCCTTTCGCAGGAGGAAACGGGCTATGTGGCCTTGCGGGTGCGGAGGAGGGACGAGGACTGGCAAGCGGCCCTGTCCGGCCTGGGCATGAGTCCTATACAGGTGTTCTCCAACCGGGCGGGGGACAAGGTCGTAATCTATTCCATAGGGCCAAGGACGGGCAGTCCGAGTGAATGAATTCGCCTGGCCTGGCCGACCCGGGTGTACTTCCAAACCTTTCATCCATGGTGTTGACGGATTTCTCGGGCAGGCCGAACAGGTTTTGTCGGCGTCCTGACTTGCGGGGTTCTTTCAATATGAAAACAGCGGGGATTGAAGGTGTGGGTAACAGCCAGATACCGCTGTTCAGTATCGTAATTCCCTGTTATAACTATTCCCACGTCGTGGGTCGCGCCATCGAGTCAGTTCTTTCGCAAAACACAGAGAGCCTGCAGCTGGTGGTGGTCGACGACGGATCAAGTGATGATTCCTGGCAGGTGGTATCGGATTATGCTTGCCGGTATCCGGAAAAGCTGGTGGCGCACCGTCAGGAAAACCAGGGTCCTGGGGCGGCAAGGAATACGGGGATCCGGCTTGGTATAGGGCAATACCTCTGTTTCCTCGATGCGGACGACGAGCTGACGGAAGGAGCTCTGGCCGCCCTAGAACCTCAGGCCCGGAAGGGAGATGCGGGATTTCTGGTCGGTGGACATATTTCCAGGGAAGAAGACGGAAGGGAGAGCTTTCATCCCGCCCCGAAACTTCTCGTATCCCGGGAAGCGGCCTTCGCCGCCTACCTTGAACGTGAAATCGGGTTTTCGAACGGGGCGACTTTCTTCCACAGAAGCGTATTCGACGGACTGAGGTTCCCCGAGGATCTCTTGCAGATGGAAGACATCCCCGTTTTTGCCCTGGTGCTGGCCCTCTACACGGGCAGAACCTTTGAACATCCCCTGGTCCGGATACACAAACACAGGAACAGTCTACGACACAATGCGGGACGGGCGGCCCGCACGGGTCTGCGCGTCGTAGAGGTTCTGTTTAATCACCCCTTGCTTCCCGAATCCTTCCTCAAATACCGAAAATCTTTCACTGCCAGGAGGGCTCTTTCGCTTTTTCGGACTTTCTATCTTTCAGGGGACAGGTCGCGGGCGCTGTACTATTTTGCGGTGGCCTTCCGGGCTCGACCGGCGATCCTTTTCAAGGGAAAGAACCTTGCAAGGTATCTGGCGGCCCTCACCGGGCTACGGCGCGGTCCGCGGCCTTCTCATTCCTGAAAAGCGTGAGGAGAATATTGTCCAACCGGTCGACCAAGGCCTTGAACATACCGCCATGACTCTTCGAGCGCGAAAACAGGCGGTCGCGCATAGCCGTTATCGCCGGATCGTTACACTGTTTGAAAGTAAGTTGACCACTTTGCAGTGCGAACCTTTCGCTAAGGAGCAATTGGGCAGACTGAGCGGCAAAATCCGAAATCAGTGGCTCCACTTCCCGAACTCGCGCCTCTATTTCAGGGGTAAGAGAGATAGACCCTGTCAGCCGGAGAGCCAGTTCCCGTGTCACCACGTAAAGCGTACAGAATTCCAAGCCACGTACTCCCCGGCGCCACTGAATGAGATAGGGGGTTCTCCAGCGCCAGAGGAAATTCTGTTCGCCGAGTTTCATCAACTGCCGGGCGGGGGCGAACAATGGGTGTTCGATTGCTGATTCCTCCGCGGGAAACCCCGTCTCTTCGGATAATCCGATTTTGACCCCACAGTCGCTGGCCAGGTTCCGAAGAACGCTGCGCCCGGTTTCATCGTTCGGTGTGTCGAAGTGAAGCATGGAAAGTACGATCCGCCCTTTTCCTCGCCTCCCGGAGACAACAGCGGGTTGCCCGTAAAGGCGGGCTGGATCCAGAAGGATGCCATAAAGATCCTCCAGCCCCCTCCACAGGTCTGAACCGGGAGGAACGTCTGCGACGGGAATATCCGAGGAATAGGAGCGTTCCGTGGGTGCCTCGTAACGGGCCAGAACCGAAACTTCGGACTCGTCGGTAATTCTGAATTGGGACGGCCACCACGCATGAAACATTGAGGCTGGGGGAATTCCTGACCAGAGACTTAGTCTGAACCCCGGGTCTTCGAGACGAACCAGGATCTGGCCTGAAAAACTGGGTACGCGTTCCGCCGTCGGAACTCGCGTTACTGGAAGAAGGTCGAGGCCTCCTTCAACGTCCAAGGCAAGACCGGCACCTCCGCAAACCCCGAAATAGGTGCCTCCCCTTTCTACGAAGTTACGGATGGCTTCCCGACCGGCATCGCCCAGACGACGGGATTTAAGGCTTGCCCATCCCCCTGGAACGAAGAGCAGAGGATACTTATCCAGCAAACCCGAGCAAACCTCCTCTG
>QJVM01000252.1 GCA_003235715.1 Nitrospirota bacterium | reverse complement strand
AAACCCCGGTCGCACCTCCGGAACGGCGGCAGGCGATCCCTGCGGCTGGAAACCGGCGCATCCTGCGATCATTGCGAGGCCCGCCACGATCAGCAGGACCTTGAATCTCTTCTCGATATTCACGGGGATCACCATTCTCAGAGTTTCCTTATTTGATCATTTCCGTCTTGGGTGGAGTCCACGTCTTCATCCTCTCCAGGTCCGGGACGTAGATGCGCATGATGGCGCCGACGTTTTCGTCCTTCCGGTTGATCGGCAGCCAGTTCTCCTCTGGAACCCCCTTGGGCTTCTTTTCCGCAATATAGATGGCGATGCCGCCGTCCTTGTCCAGTTTCCGGAGGCCTATCACCCCTGTCCCTTCAGGGTCCAGCCCAACATCAGGAACCCGCTCCCAAATATCCAGCTTGCCGACGCTCTTTACTAATCTTCCAATGGCGGGACCATAAAGTTCTTGGTCGGCCTGAATTTGTCGAACATATCAAATATATTTACAACATCGCTCTTCGTGCCTGTCAATCTTACTTGACCGGCATCAACGGCGTCCGCTAAAGAAATGGCACTCAAGTAAAGTCCGGCCCAGGTTTCTGAATCCATCTTCAAGACATAGTCAGATTTCCGAAAATAATCTGCCGGTACGGGAATATATTCCGCAATACCCCGACGCACATGCAGGGCAACCGCGTGATTGCCTTTGTCCGTAAATACGAACTCGAGGACTTTGTCGGTGTTCTCGCTCTTCTTGGGATCAATCCGCACCCGGAAAAAATTCACGAAGGTTTCCGGTGATCCGGCCAGGGTTCCTGCGCTCGGAGGGATCAATTTCGGGTAGCTGACCTTCCCCTCAAGTGCCAGCGCCTCGGTCATGAGAAAGGCCCTGGCAATGGAACCGGTGGTGCGATAGGCCATTTGCCTCAGCAGTTCAGCCTTTAGGTTTCTCACTTCCCTATCTTCGGGCTCCAGCCGATAAACATATTGGATGATCTGCGCACCCCAGGCATATTCCTTCTTATCCAAAGCGGTTTGAGCCGCTTTAATCACATTGTCCTTTCCGCCCATCAACTCAACCATTCGCAGGGCCTCGTCTTTCGGGGCGATCTTGAACAATTTCGTCACATCCCAGTCGAACCAGCCGATGACGTATTGATAAATAGCCTCGGGGAAATGGATTGTTTCGCCATAGGACTGGGCGTTTTCCGGAATTTGTTGCATGTGTTCGGGAATATATATGGCATGGCGCAATTCATCCGGCCCCATACCGGCCAATATGCCCCGCAGGGTTTGGTCATACGTCAGGGTTAACTGATCCATATAGCCGGTCAGTCTTTTCATGACTTCATCTTTTCCGACAATCGCCCGGGTATGGGTGTTGCTCAAAATTTTGGGTTGCAGGTCGCGAATAACCTTTAGGCCATCCCGCCAGATCAATGGATCTCGGTAGACGCCGCCGCGCAGCGTATAGATGTTTGGGGTGCCGGGCCAGAAAAAGTTGTTCATCACCAGCCCTTTTTCCGGAACATAGACCGTGAGGTTATAATCATCGGTCGTATACTTGGTGAAGAACTGTATTTTAATCCCTAAAACATCCAGTGTTTCCCCGTCTTCAACTGTTTTATTGGCAGGAAGGAAGGCAATGGGTTTCCCCAGTTCCAGTTTCCCGGTTATTGCAGCATCCGGGCCTTCGGTGGGCAAAAAGTTGTTGAACTGTATCAAGACCCTGGATGTCATCAGCGGACCGACTTCAGGAATCGCAGAAGGAGATCCCCCGCCTTTCAGATTGTTTTCAACAGTTTCGTTCAATTTTGGATGACCGATAATCAGCACATCCTCCGGATTATCCACAAGCGCGCCGGCGCCCATTGCATAATGAGAATGGCTGTATATGATCACTTTTACCGGCTTGTCACTGATCTTTCTTATGGCTTCCCGAATGTGTTCCGCTTCCTCCTTCGTATCCCCCGTGTCGTAAACAATCAGGCCGTCTGCCGCCTCAATCACGGTGGTGTTGGCCAACGAATAACCGCCAATGCACCAGATACCCTCGGCCAGTTTCTCAATGGTGGGTTCAAGATACAGAATCCGTTCGCCGGTTTTGACGACTTCTTCCCTGATGACTGCGCCATTGGGCGCTTTCGTCAGACTGACCTCTCCCCCCATATAAGGCGACTCGGCCACTACTGGCGTGCCTACAAACATTAAGAGCATGCTCACAATCACGGACAATACGGCGGGAAATCTCATGGCGATTCTCCTTTTTTGCTAGTCTGCAAGTCGTCGCATTTGGATCACCTCAGGGAGCCATCATTTCCGCTTTCGGAGCCTGCCAGGTCTTCATTTTCTCCAGGTCCGGGACGTAGATGCGCATGATGGCGCCGATGGCCTCATCCTGGCGGTTGATCGGCAGCCAGTTCTCCTCTGGAACCCCCTCGGGCTTCTTTTCCGCAATATAGATGGCGATGCCGCCGTCCTTGTCCAGCTTCATGCCGGCGTTCTCGCCCACGCTGTACTTCTTGCGGTCGTTAGGGATGAAGAAGCCGTTCTGCAAATCGTAAAGTGTGACCGACCAGAACGGCCCCGCCGGGGGCAGGTCCTTCTTGGCCATGCGAATCACGTAGTCATGCATAGCGTTCATGGGTTTGCCATCCGTCGTCACAATGGGCGGATAAACCGCTTCGGCAGCCGGCACGCCGATGGGACCGATAACCGACTGGGAAAGCAGTAGGTCCAGGGTCATATGGCCCTTGGGCTGGAACATGCGGGTCATGTCGTCCTTGAATCCCGGTTCGTTGGTCTTGGCAAGTTCCGAAGCCGCGATGCGCTCGGCCACGCTCCGGAACCGGGGGCCATCGATCTTAGCCACGCCTGCAGGGTCAAATGCGCGGCCCGGCTCGACCCCGAGGGGCTTATAGACAGCAAGCACTGCCTGGTCAAGCTCGTTCTTCGGATCAAACGTGGTGTGGTTGAAGACGAACTGCATGACCTCGAGCAGGTTGTCCCCGAAGATATCCGCATTGGTCTTCCCAACCGGCGGGAACGTGATGTCATCGATCGGTTTCGCGTTGCCGCCCTGATACTGCGCAAGGGTGACCAGCTTGACGGATTTCATTTGCTGGAGAATGCGATTGAAACGTTCCGGGTCGTTCGCATGAGGCATGACCCGGAAGACGGCTGAGACAAAGTCCCCGGTGGCTTCGAAGGTCCGGTCCACCTCCTTGACCGGTTCGCCCTTGTATCCCTCGGTGCGGGCGCTGTAAATCACCATCTTTGCCGGCTTGCTGAAATCACCCTGCCTTGTCGACATGGGAATGTTCACGTAATGGTCATAGCCGGTGATCATCAGCGAGACATACTTCGAATCGATGGCCGGCATCTCGAGGATCACCGGGTCCTTCCGCAAATCCGCCAGGCAGCTGATATAGAGGGTGTCGTTATTGGGCCGCGCGATCTCCCGCATGGTGTGGTCTTTAAGCTGGGTATCGGCGACGCAGGTGTTCCACCCGCCCTGTTTCAACGCGAACTTGTTGTTCACGTTGTACATGGCCACGTACTGGTAGGAGCGACGCACAAGGTCTTCGACCTGTTCGTCGGTCAGGGAGACGGCTTGCTCTTTGGTTTGTGGTTGCGATGATTCCTGGGTTTTAGTGCAACCTGTCAACAAAGACGGAACGATAAACCCTGCGATGAGAGAAATTACTATTATCCAATGTCTCATGCCTGCCTCCTATAACCAGCCGGAATTTCGCTTCAGGTGAACGTACAAGGACAAGGGTATGTGTTAAGGTGCCATGACCCCGGGAGCGACATCGCCCCCGGGGCCTTTCCATAGAGCAGAATCTCTTGTTAACGATTTACCCCCTGCCGGGGCTGGGAACAAAGAAAATCCTGCTTTCGCTACTGCTGGGGAACCGGTGCCGCGGGAGCAGACGACTCTGCCGGCATAGGCGATCCCACGGGATGTAGAGCCTGCGTGGGCGTGAAAACTCCGATCACGGTACCGTCCGTATCCCGGAGCGTCGCATTGCCCCCGAAGGTAAATTCGAGCGTACCCGACTTTCTCCCCTGCTCATCCACCACGCCGAAGGTGCGCGACATAGAACCCTTTTCTTCAACCACCGGCTCTGGAGCGGGTTCCGCCTTCTTGGAAGAACTCCCACAACCCGTCAGGGCGACACCGAGCACAATGACCGCCACGGTACCGAGCACGCCCTTCATCCAAAACGATACTAAATTCTTCATGTTTTTAATCCCCCTCATTTGCAGATATGGATTAGTGTCCATCTCCCAAGCGGGAGTGGTCTTGCGCCTTCTACTTGTTTAAATCTATATATCACCTCTCAACAAAACAGTCCAGCCGTTTATGGCATACGGCCTTTCAGTGGACGGGTGCTTGTAAGAACGGCAGGTAGGACTATGGACGCGAAATTGCCCCCTCTCACCCGCCGCATCCCGCGTACAGGCGGGAGTCTTATTGGCGTCACAAAATTCAGCGGTTTTCCAGTAAGCGCTAATGCCGGGGACTCCGGGCACGCTGTATCTGGGTTCATTATAGAGGAACGTGGTTGTACAAAAAACCTAAATTAGGATAAATTTTAAATGAATTAGCCCGATTTTCCGGGCCAGCGATGGCGCATTGGGGACGGTAACGAGGTCAAAGTGGGAAGGCTGGCGAAGAGCGCGAAGGGTCTGGTTCTCCGGCATGAGAATGTGACGTCTTTTTCACCCGGTGCTGTCCGGGACCAGCTCCAGCGGATTCTTGGCAGTCCCGACTTTGAAGCCACCAGGCAGCAGCGTGCCCTTCTTAATTTCGTCGTTTCGGAAACCCTGGCCGGCAACAGCAGCCATATCAAAGGATATGCCATCGCAACGAGGGTCTTCGGCCGGGGCGAAGACTTCAACCAGGCCGTGGACCCCATCGTGAGCGTTCAGGCGAGCGGTTTGCGCCGTGCTCTGGAAAGGTATTATCTGCTTGCCGGAAAAGGGGATTCGATCCGGATTGACGTCCCCACGGGTGGCTACGTCCCAGTGTTCAGAGACCGGAAGCAGGTTGTGGTCCAACAGCCGTCGCTGAGGGGAAGCGATGAGGATACCTGTTTCGGGGGAGCCTGGCCCACGGTGCTTATCAAACCCTTTCAGAATCTGACAGGCCAGCCCGAGAGGAATTTCTGGGGCGCCGGTTTTGCTACGGAACTTGCCCTGGAGATCAACCGGTACCAGAGGGTCTGCGTCCTGCGACATGGCGAGGAGGGGCAGGGCAGACGTGCGGCGGATGTGGGTGCCCGTTTCATCGTCGAGGGGAGCATCCGGGATGATGATGACCGAATCAAGGTCGTTGTGAGTCTGGTCGATGGCGCCTCCGACAGCCAGGTCTGGAGCGATAGCCTTTTGTTCAAAGGCAGTGTGGCCCAGATTGTGACATTCCAGGAAGAGGTTGCAGCCATCATCGGTGCGAAAATTGCCGGAGAGCAGGGCATTATCACAAAGACCCTCTTCATCGAATCTAGGGACAAACTCCCCACCCAGCTGAAGACCTATGAAGCCATCCTTCGTTATCACGAGTATGACCGGACCCTGGCTCCGGACGATTTTGCGCGGGCCTTCGAAGCCTTGGAAGACGCAAGGACTCGGGATCCCGAATGCGGACAGGTATGGTCTTTTCTGGGCCGCCTGTATGCGAATATTTACAGCCTTGAGGTCCCCGGCTTTGACGTTGGAGAGGCGGGAAGGAAAGCCCTTGAATATGCGGAAAAGGGCGTTACCCTCAACCCGGAAAACCAGGGAGCCAGGGGAATACTGGCCCTTGTCAGGCTCCTGAGCGATGATCTTGACGCGGCCCGCCGGGACGTGGACATCGCCTATCACCTGAATCCCCGTTCTCTCTACCTGATGGACGGCATCGGGTATATCAAGACGCTCCTGGGAGACTGGGAGGAGGGTCCGGCGTTGATTAAGAAGGTGATTAAGCTCAATCCCTACTATTTGCCGGTGGTCCACTATGCCCTTTGGGTGGATTACCTCAGGCAGAAGGACTTCGAAAAGGCATACATGGAAACAAAGGAACTGAGAAGACCGGCCGTTTTCTGGCAGCCCCTTGTCAAGGCTTGCACCTTGGGACTCCTGGGGAGAATAGAGGAAGGGAAAGAGGCCGCGGCGGCCCTGGTGGAGCTTAAGCCCGACTTCCGGGAACGCGGTCGGGTACTGATCGGGCGTTACGTGAAATTCGAAGACATTGCCGCCCGTGTCATCAGGGGATTGGCGAAGGTCGGGGTAAAAGTCGTTTAGTGCCTGGTCCGCCCTCCCCGCCGTGTGGCCTGAACCCGGGCCCTCACCCTGGAGAGAACGGGAGGGGACCGTTCTCGCCAAAGTAAGACCCTAGGGCTCCGGAATGAGTCATTTAAAGAACCCCCATATGAAAACCACTGGTCCGATACACACCCACCGGACCGCTCAACACGGCAAAGGTTCTTCTAGAAGATAAAGAGAACGTTGATCCCAACACTCGATTCATCGGCATCATACATGTAGTAGTCGGTGTCACCCTTGCTGCCATTCTTGACATCAACGGCCTTGTATGTGCCGGTGATACCGGTGGACCAGTGCTTGTGAAAACGCCACGATACTCCCGTAGAAGCGAAATAGGTCCCCTCTGACCCGCCGAATCCATAGTTAAGGCGCGTATTCCAGGCAAACCTTTCGGCAAAGGGCACTGCAACCATGGCACCGATGACCGCATCCGTCCAGTCATTGTCCGTATCTTCGCTCGCACTGTTCGTCAGAACCCCGCTTGAATTGGTCACATAGAGGTCTGTAGACAATTCATGTTTCAAGTAGCGGACGCCCCCATCCGCAAGTATGCGGATCGCCGGGCTCTTATAGACTGGATAAGCCACCGTCAATTCAGCCATAGTGGTATCGAAGCCGATATCTATGGAGACATATCGGTCAACGATCGGCAGATAGACCGTGTCGTCACCTCCCAGCCCAATCTTGCCATAGGAATACTGGATGAGCCACGTGCCGTCTGATGCGTATCCGCCAAAACCAACAGCGGTTTCCGTATAGTCGCTGAACTCTTGTGGATCGAGTTGTACGTCATACTTTACCGGACCTACAATATTCGTATGAACGCCCTGTTTTCCATCGATATTGTTCGCGGATAAACCTGTACCGATGCCAAATTCCCATGCCGCCGAGGCCGTGGACGCAAACAGAAACACGCATGCAAACACCATGAGGAATGCTAAAAACGCTGACCTTGTCACTCGTAACTTTTTCATTCTCCGTTCTCCTTTCTGGTCCAGAATATCTCTGGTTTTCTTTTCGTTGTACTTCCATCCCGGTCCAAGATGGATTGTTGACGTACGATTCATTTCCTCTGTGTATCCGTACGGAGATGAACTGAATTGGAACCTTCCCGGTTTGCTCCCTCCTGACCTCACAATTATTTCCGCGGCGCCGCGGGGCGGCCTGAGATAAAGGAAGAACCCTTTCCCGTCCCTCGCGGACAGCATGTTCCACTATAGCCCGACTTCCGGCAACTGGCAACTTCCTTGCAAGGCTCAGTGCGCCTCCGCCGCCTCCTCCACCCGAATGGCGATCCGGGCGATGGCCGCCCAGTCGTGGGTGACGATGTCCTGTGAATGGGCCAGATTGTTCCGAAGGGACTCCAGTTCCTTGACGATCTTCTTTGCCGTGCGTTTGGAATCGAAGTCGAAGAACCGGAGGATCTCGGGTTTCTCCACCAGGACATGGCCCTTGTCGGACAACTGGAGGCAGTCGATCAGGCGGCAGTGCTGACCCCGCCGCGTCCGTTCCTCCAGGAGCGCCGCGGCCTTCTCCATCCTTCCGACACTGACAAGCGCCTCCCAGGAGTCGTCCGGAAAGAGTTCCTCGATAAACCGGGTCAGCTGTATCTCGGTGAGCGTGATGATGCCGAAAAGCCACATGCGCGCGACCGGGGTATTGAGGCTCTCCCGGCCCGCGACCGCGCCCACTTCGCCCAGCAGGGAGACAAATACGTGCTCGTGCATGGTCAGCGCCTGGACCAGTTCGCTCAAGGAACCATCGCCGGGAACGACCTGTCCCCTTCGGAACCGGCGAAGGTAGTCCCGGCAGGGTCCGTCGCCAAGGTCCTCGCGCCGCACGTATCCGGTCACCCGCCCCTCGTGCCGAATACAGGCCACGGTAAGATCCTGTGCGACCAGAACACGGGCCACGTCGGGTGCCGGCCGCTCGGCGTCAAAGGAGAGAACCGGTTCCGCCACGTCCATGATGGTAAAAGCCTCTCTGAACAACCTCGTCAGGTGGACGGGCATCCGGTGGCTGGGCGGAATCTCCGAAGGAATCGACACGGGACCGCTTCCGGCCTCTTTCCGCCGAATGAGTCTCTGAATGCAGGTGTCATGGACCTGTCGGGCCTGCTGGTACAGGAGAGGGTCACCTTCCCGCAGAACCTCCAGCAGGGCCTGCATCTCCTCCAGGTAGACACGGGCGAACCGCTCGTCATTCCGGCAGATGTCCCGGCAGTTGTCGATGAGGTCTGCAAGTTTGACGGTCTTCGCGGCAGGGGCGGCCTCGGCCAAGTGTTCCCGGTCCTTTTGCTTCCGGGCCGCGCGATTACCATCCGAAAGGCGGCTGACATCGGTCAGGGATTCGACCAGGCCACCCACAGCTCGGCCGAACTGACGCTCCACGTCCTCGAGGGTCACGGGCGTGTCCTCCACCACGTCATGGAGCCACGCCGCCGCCAGCGTCGCAGGATCATCGGTCACCGTTGCTACCAGGCCGGCCACGTTTTCAAGATGGGTCGCGTAGGGCGCCTTGGTGTACTTGCGGAGATGCACAATGCTCGTATGCGCCCGCACGGCGAACTCCTTCGCCCGCTGAACCAGATCGTCTCTTTCCATGTGTGTCGGGTTCGTCATGAGGGTCGAGGCACTGTTCCCGGACACAGAGGGCCGTCCGATGGACGGCCCCGTGTGTTCTATGTCCCGTGGAACAGGTAAATCCCGTGGAAGGGAGTCCTAAACCGATCAGTTTTCCGCCAGGTATTCCAGCGTAATGGTCACCGTTCGGTTGAAGGCCCGGGCTTCCGGGGTCGTGTTGTCGTACAGGGGCTCGTTCGGGCCGACGCCGCGGTGGCGGATACGTTCGCCCTGGTCTTCGGCAAAGGCCGCGGTGATCACCTTGTAGACGGCCAGCGCCCTTCGTTCGGAGAGCTTGATGTTGTACTCCTCCTTCCCGATGTTGTCGCTGTGGCCGACGATCTCGGCGGTGGCTTCCGGAAGTTCTCCCATGCGGGTGACGATGGTCGAAACAATCTTCTCGTTGCCGACCGAGATTGCATCGCTGTCAAAATCAAACAGAATCAGGGCGTATTTCTCCTGGACCCGGACGTCCTGTTTCTCGGCCATCCGCTGGCTGGTCTGGATGAACGTGACCGTAACCGGCTCTCCGGTCAGGGACAGTTCCTGCCCCCGGACATCCTGCACCGCCATCCGGACGGTGATATTCCCCCCGGTGGCCATCTCGTTGAGGTTGGTCGTCTTCAGGGGAAGGCTGATTTCCAGGGGAGGGGCGCCCTCTCCCGCAACTTCTCCCAGGGTGCCCGACTGGTTGGTGGCCGTGACGGTCCAGCGGGCCACGCCGCGGCCGGCGTTCACGGCCGGAACCAGGGTGAGAACGCTGTTATCGATCCGCGTG